>DASSOZ010000176.1:0-24337 GCA_035700105.1 Acidimicrobiales bacterium | reverse complement strand
CGCTTCATCGACGAGTCGGAGAAGGACCGGGCGCAGTTCGCCGAGCGGGCCAACCTGTTCTCCGAGTACCTGCCCTACGCAGTCGTCTTCGGCGCGACCGAGAAGTGGGCGCGCGCCTTCGCCGGGCTCGACGGCCAGCTGCCCGAGACCGGCGGCTGGTACGTCGGCACCCACCCGTTCACGATCGCCTCGTTCAACTCGTCGATGGACCACTTCACGACGACGACCGCCGGCACGATCGCGTCGACGCCGTCCGGGTCAGGCGGCAGTGGCTTCGGTGGCGGCGGCTTCTCCGGCGGCGGCGGTGGCGGTGGCGGCGGCGGCTCCTGGTAGCAGCAACGACGAACTCGGCGTAGAAAGTTGCGCAGAGCGCAACGAATTACGCCGAGTTCGGTAGCACGACGAGCTTGCCGAACTTCCCGCCGGCGGCGAACGCGTCGTAGGCGGCGGCGACGTCGTCGAGCGTGAAGGTCTGCTGCACGGGCACGCGCACGCGACCGTCGGCGAGCAACGGCAGCACCGAGCGCTCCACGGCGCGCGCGGCGTCGGCCTTCCCCTCGAGGGGTCGCGCTCGCAGCGTCGAGCCCGAGATCCGCGCGCGGTGACCCATCAGCGCGAGGAGGTTCACGTCGGCGACCGCGCCGCCGCCGACGCCGATGACGACGATGCGCCCACCGGTCGCGAGTGCGTCGAGGTTCGCCGCCATGTTCGGCGCGCCGACGAGCTCCAGCACGACGTCGAACGGACCGCGGTGGGCGAAGTCGTCGGGCGCGCACACGTCGACGTGCGAACCGAGCGCGGCGACGTCGTCGCGCCTCGACGGATCGCGCACGGTCGCCACGACCGACGCGCCGGCGGCGAGCGCGAGCTGCACGCCGGCGACACCGACGCCGCCGGCGGCGCCGTGGACGAGGACGCGCTCTCCCATCGCCAGCCCGCACTGCGTGAACAGCGCGTCGTGCGCGGTCGTGTACGCCTCGGGGAAGCCACCGGCCGCCTCCCACGCGACACCGGCCGGCACCGGTATCGCACACCGTTCGTGGACGACGCACAGCTCCGCCTGCGCGCCGCCGCCGACGACCGCCATCACCCGGTCGCCGACCGCGAAGCGCATCGCGTCCCGCCCGACGGCGGCCACCTCGCCGGCGAGCTCGAGGCCGGGGATGTCCTGCGGCGACCCCGGCGGTGCGGGGTACGCGCCCCGCACCTGGATGAGGTCGGCGTTGTTGAGGCCGGCGGCCCGCACGCGCACCAGCACCTCACCGACGCCGGGCTCGGGGTCGGGATGGTCGCGGACCTCGAGTCGCCCGCCGTCGACGATCGTCGCTGCGCGCATCGACGACTACAGGAGCGTCTTCAGCAGCGCACGCGTGCGGGTGCGCGCCGCACGGTCACCGACGGGGACGGCGACGAAGTCGGTCGCGCCCGCATCTGCCGAGCGCTCGATGCCGGCGCGGACGGCGGCCTCGTCGCCGACGATGGCGACGTCGCCCTCGCTCTGCGCGCCCTCGCGGTCGAGCATGGCCCGGTAGGACGGCAGCGACCCGTAGCCGGCGAACGCCGTCGCCGCCGCCTCGCGTCCGGCGTCGACGTCGTCGGTCACGCACACCTGCAGGCAGTGGACGACGCGCACGTCGCGCCCCGCCTCGGACGCAGCCTTCGTGATCGTCGGGACGATGTGGTCGGCGAGCGTGCGGACGCCGGTCATCCACGTCACGGTGCCGTCGGCGAGCGAGCCGGCGACGTGGAGCATGCGCGGCCCGAGCGCGGCGACGAGGATCGGGAACGGGCGGGCGCCGGGCACCTGGATGCGCCCGTGGACGCGGAACGCCTCGCCGTCGAACGACGCGTACCCCTCGCGGGTCAGCGTGAGGAGCACCGAGAGGTACTCCTCCATGTGCCGCGCCGGCTGCGCGAACGAGATGCCCCACATCCCCTCGACGACCGGCTTGTGCGAGAGCCCGATGCCGAGCGCGAGGCGGCCGTCGATCGCCGCGTTCGCCGTGAGGGCCTGCTGGGCGAGCATCATCGGATGACGCGGGTACGTCGGTACGACGCCGGTGCCGAGCTCGATCGTCGTACCGCGACCGGCGGCGGCGAGCGCGGTCAACGCGTCGAGCCCGAAGATCTGCGGCACCCACGCAGAGGCGAACCCGTCGTCGTCCGCCTGGCGGATCCAACCGGTGAGCTCGCCGATCGGGTCGTCGCTGCGGGGCTCGCCGAGGAAGAGTCCGATTCGCACGGGCGCACCGTACGCCCGCGAGGATGGCGCCATCGACCCGACGTCGTTTCGCACCGGCGCGCTGCGTGGCGTTGTCGCCCCCGGCACGTTCGTGGTCCTCGCGGTTGCCGTCGCGGTCGCCGCGCCCGACGGACCGACGATCGCGGTGTGCGTCGCGATCGCCGTGCTGTCGGTCGTCTGGCTGGTGCGGGCGGCGCGTGTCGGCGTTCAGTTGCGCGACGACGGCGTCGCCGTGCTCGGCGTCGCGATCACGCGCACGATCCCGTGGTCGCGCATCGAGCGGGCCCGCGTCGTCCGGCTGCGTGGTCGGACGACCCTCACGCTCGAGCTCACCGGCGGGAAGACGCGCCGCGTCGACGAGCTGAGCGCGGTCGGCGACGCGGCGGCGATCGTCGTGCAGGCGGCGGCCGAGATCAGCCGCCGCCTGGGGGAGCCCGGGCCGAACTCGGCGTAGACACCCACCGTTTCGGTGGTTCTCTACGCCGAGTTCGGTCGGATCGGCCGCTGACTAACCGGGGCGGCCGGCGCCGACGAGGTCGGACCGGTAGATCGACGCGTACCGCACGGGGACGCCCTCGTGCGGCGCCTCGACCATCGTCCCTCCGCCGACATAGATGCCGACGTGGTGGATCGGGCTGCCGTAGAACAGCAGGTCGCCGGGCTCGAGCGCCGACATCGGGACGCGCGTCGTCGCGCTGTACTGCGCCGACGACGAGTGCGGCAGCGACACGCCGCCGGCGCGCCACGACATCATCGTGAGACCGCTGCAGTCGTACGCGTCGGGGCCGTCGCCGCCCCACTGGTAGCTCTTGCCGACCTGCCGGCGGGCGAACGCGACCGCGGCGTCTGCGCCCGACGACGCCGGCGGCGGCGGGCCGACGTCGGCGTCCGACGGGCCCGGCACGTCGCGCGACCGGCTGGCCCGTCCCGGTGACGCGGTGCGGGTCGCGCCCGCGGCGGCCTCACGCGCCTGGCGGGCGGTGATGGCGGCACGCGCCTGCGCTGCGGCTTCGGCGGCGCGGCGGGTCTGCTCGGCGGCGACCTGCTGCGCGAGCTCACCCTGCGCCTGCGCCAGCAGCCGGCGCTGCTGGGACACGGCCGATGCGGCGCGATCGCGGCTGGCCTTGACGCTCGCCGCCGCGGCGCGGGCCGCGGCGGTCTGCTTGTCGAGTCCGGCGCGCTCGACGGCGAGGTCCTCGCGGGCCGCCTTGAGCTCGTCGATCGCGGCGCGGTCGTCACCGGCGGCGGCGCGGAGGTACTCGCGGCGGACGCTCAGATCCCTGGCGTCGCGCGCCGCCGGCAGCAGCACCGCGGTGCCGAGCGACCCGCCGTCGACGTACGCGGCCACCGCCCGCTGCCGGGCCTTCTGCACGGCGGTGTCGTAGCGGTGCTGCGTGGCCTGCGCGCGCGCCTGCGCCGTCGCCACCCTCGCCTGGGCGGCGTCGAGGCGGAGCCGGGCGTTGTTGTACGCCTCGTCGAGGACGCTCAACCGCTCGCCCAGGCGGTCGAGCTCCGCGGCCAGCCGCCGCGCCTTGGCGCGCGCGTCGGCAACCGGGTCTGCGGACGCCGGTACGGCTCCCAGTTGGGGGAGGAGCATGGCCGCTGCGAGGAACAGCGACGCGATTGCCCGTTTCGTGAAAACCTTCACGAGCAAGGCGACGAGGGTAACGGCGCCCCTCGACGGGGGGCAAGCTTGCCGGCATGCCAGACGAGCCCGAGTACCGGATCGAACACGACTCGATGGGCGAGGTGCGGGTCCCCGCCCGCGCCAAGTGGGGCGCGCAGACCCAGCGGGCCGTCGAGAACTTCCCGATCTCGGGCCTGCGCATCGAGCGTTCGCTCATCGAGGCGCTGGCGTCGATCAAGGGCGCGGCCGCCGAAGTGAACGCCCGGCTGAAGGTCGTCCCGCGGGACGTGGCGCGGGCGATCAGCGACGCCGCCGCCGAGGTCGCCGCCGGGGAGTGGGACGGCGAGTTCCCCGTCGACGTGTACCAGACCGGCTCGGGGACGTCGTCGAACATGAACATGAACGAGGTCCTCGCCCACCTCGCCAACGAGAAGCTCGGCGACCCCGACCCGCCCGTCCACCCGAACGACCACGTCAACGCCAGCCAGTCGTCGAACGACGTGTTCCCGTCGGCGATCCACGTCGCCGCCGCCCGCTCGATCACGACCGACCTCGTCCCCGCGCTCGAGCACCTCGCGGAAGCGCTCCGGAAGAAGCAGCGGAAGTTCCGCACGGTCGTGAAGTCGGGCCGCACACACCTCATGGACGCGACGCCGGTCACGCTCGGCCAGGAGTTCGGGGGCTACGCCCAGACGGCGGAGAACGGCGTCGAGCGGCTCAGGAGCGTTCTGCCGCGCGTGGGTGAGCTCCCGCTCGGGGGCACGGCGGTCGGCACGGGCATCAACGCGCCGAAGCGGTTCGCGCCCGGCGTGATCGCGCTGTTGGCCGAGCGGCTCGACCTGCCCCTCACCGAGGCGCGCGACCACTTCGAGGCCCACAGCCAGCGCGACGCGCTCGTCGAGTGCTCCGGCGAGCTGCGCACGATCGCCGTCGGGCTCTACAAGTGCGCGAACGACCTGCGGTGGATGGGGTCCGGCCCGCGCACCGGACTGTCCGAGATCCGCATACCGGACCTGCAGCCCGGGTCCTCGATCATGCCCGGCAAGGTGAACCCCGTGATCCCCGAGGCCGTGTGCCAGGTGGTCGCGCAGGTCATCGGCAACGACGCCGCCGTCGCGTTCGGTGGCACCGCCGGCAACTTCGAGCTCAACGTGATGCTGCCGGTCATCGCCCGCAACCTGCTCGAGTCGATCCGGCTGCTCGCCAGCGTCAGCCGGGCGCTCGCCGACCGCTGCGTCGCGGGCATCGAGGCCAACGCCGACCGGCTGAAGGGCTACGCCGAGTCGTCGCCGTCGATCGGCACGTCGCTCAACCCCTACATCGGTTACGAGCGCGCCGCCGAGGTCATCAAGGAGTCGACCAAGACCGGCCGGCCCATCCGCGACCTCGTCCTCGAGCGCAAGTGGATGACCGCCGACGAGCTCGACCGGGCCCTCGACGTCCTCGCGCTGACCAAGGGCGGCGTGACGAAGTAGCCGGGCCAGCCCCGCTCGGCCATGTCACCTGGGCCGTCCGGCCCATGCGGGAATAGCCGCCCGGCCGACGTGTGCGGCGTGCCCCGGTGACGACCCTTGTCTGTGAACGCCCGACCGCGCACGGCGGACGGCCAGGCGAGGGAGACGCAGCCGGTTGGCTCTGGAGCACCACCCGCGACACACCATCGTGTGGGCGCCGCGGGCATCGACGGCGGGAACCGACGAACCAGTCCTGATCTCCGCGCCGACGGCCGCCGAGGTCGTCGACGCCGGCGGGTGGCCGAAGGTCACCTTCCCTGCACCGCTCCGGCCGGCGCGCATCACCGCGCCGCGTGCGTCCGAGCTCGTGTCCGGCGTCGCCGCGCTCGAGCCGTGGGTGCGCCCGGCGCGTGCCGTCGTCTCGGGCCGGGCGACGACATCGGTTCGTCCGGCGGGCGTCGCCGTGGCCGCGGTGGCGACGCTCATGATCGCCCTGTCCGCGCTGTCCGGTGGCGGCGGCGACGGCGTCCCGAGCCGCGCCGTCCTCGCTGCGCAGGGCGACGCCGTCGCCGATGACGCGCCCGCCGTGACCGGCGAGCCGACGACCGTCGCGCCGACGCCGACGACGGTGCCGGCACCCGCGCCGACCGTCGCGCCTGCACCCGCCCCGGCACCGGCGCCGCCGGCTCCGGCACCCCGCCCGGTCGTGTCGTCGGCCGGTGTACCGGCGCCGATCCCGGCGCCGTCGGGTGCGACGCTGAGTGGCGTCACGTCGAACGCGCTGCCGGTGCTGTCGGGCCCGCACGGCACGGACATCTCGTATCCGCAGTGCGACCGCAACGTTCCCGTCGACCGCAGCTTCGCCATCGTCGGCGTCAACGGCGGCCGCCCGTTCACCGGGAACCGGTGCCTCGCCCAGCAGTGGCAGTGGGCCCAGGCGCACGGCGCCGCGTCCGTCTACGTGAACGTCGCCAACGGTGCACCGCTCGACGAGACCGGCTCGTACGTCTACGGACTGCAGACGATCGACTGGGCGCTCGGCTACGCGCAGTCGCAGGGCGTCGAGGTGCCGTTCGTGTGGCTCGACGTCGAGACGCTCAACCGCTGGAACAAGACGAACAAGGCGGTGAACGCGCAGACGATCCGCGGCGCGATCGACCGTCTCCACGAGCGGGGCATCGAGGCCGGCGTCTACTCCACGGCGTACATGTGGCGGAAGATCGCCGGCGACTACCGGCCCGGCGTCCCGGTCTGGTACGCCACCGGTGTCAACGACGGGTCACGGGCGCCCGACAAGTGCGCGCCGCAGTGGAGCTTCACCGGCGGGCCGGTGTACCTCGTGCAGTACGTCGCCGGGAACCTCGACCGCAACGTCACGTGCGCCGCGGTCGTCCCCCGCTCGGCGCACGCGTTCAAGATGAAGCGATAGCGGGCGTTCCCTCGTAGGGGCCGGGGTCGCCGGCGGCGGGGATCTGCGGCCGGTTCCAGCTCATGATCTGGGAGAGCGTGTCGGTGACCGCCGCCCACTCGTCGGGATCCCAGCCCTCGGCCGAGTTGATCACGGTGCCGTCGAGACCGAGGTGGACGATGGCGGGCAGCCGGTCGAGCGACAGTCCCTTCACGATCGCCCGATCGGGGTCGGCGAACGTGAGGATCTCCTTGGCCCACGGACCGAGGAACAGCCGGCACTCCTCCGGTGTCCCGGTGACGACCCACGCGACCCGGCAGTCGGCCTGCTCGTAGTTCGTGAGGATCCGCGACGCGGTCGGGAGCAGCCACGCGCTCTCGTTCGTGAACGGATCGAGCACGACGAGCACGAGGTGGAACGTCGTCAGCCACTGCTGGAGCGTCCGCTCCTCGCCGTTGATCGGCGCGAGCGTCAGATCGAGCGGGGGGTTGGCGACCACGGCGGCGGAAGATAGTCCACCGTCCCCCGACCGCAGGAAGTCAGACTGACCGCCATGGTCTTCGCTGCTTCGGGGTTCTCGACCGGTTACGACATCGTCAAGTCGCTGCACATCCTCGCGGCGATCATCGGGTTCGGCGCGGTGTTCTTCAACGCGCTGTACGGCCTGAAGGCGAAGGAGAAGCGCGGGTCCGAAGCGGCGTTCCTCGCCCACACGGTGTTCGAGATCTCGAAGCTGGCCGAGTGGTTCATCTACGCCGTGTTCATCCTCGGCTTCGCCGCGCTCGGCATGAGCGACGATCGCTGGGAGTTCAGCCAGACGTGGGTGTGGCTGTCGGTGCTGCTGTACATCGTGGGCATCGCCCTGTCGCACGCCATCGTCCTGCCGAACGCGAAGGCGATGAACGCGCTGATGGACGAGCTCGCCGCCGGGCCGCCGCCGGGCGCTGCCGGTGCCGGTGCGGCCGGTGGCCCGCCGCCCCAGGCGCTCGAGCTCGAGGAGCGGGGCAAGCGTCAGGCGACGGTCGCGATGGTCCTGGACGTCATTCTCGTCGTCATCGTGTTCCTGATGGTGATGAAGCCGGGCGTCTAGACGATCCGGTTGCGCAGCTGACCGAGGCGCTCGACCTCGAGGACGACCTCGTCCCCGGACCGCAGCCACGGGTAGGCGTCGCTGCCGTCGCTGATCGACAGCTCGAGGATGCAGCCGGTGCCCACCGTGCCCGAGCCGATGACGTCACCGGGCACGACGCGTGTCCCGCGTGACGCGTAGGCCAGGATCTCGCCCCACGACCAGTGGAGGTCGCCGAGCCGGCCGCGGCTGTACTCGCGCCCGTTCACGGTCGCCGTCATCGTCAGCGCGAGGTCGGCCGGGAGCTCGTCGGGCGTGACGAGGAACGGTCCGAGCGACGTGGCGAAGTCCTTGCCCTTCGCCGGTCCGAGCATCTGGCGCATCTCCCGACCCTGGAGGTCGCGGGCGCTCCAGTCGTTCATGATGCAGAACCCGGCGATGTGGGTCGTCGCCGCCGACGCGGCGTCGAGGTCGGCACCCTCCTGCGCGACGATCGCCGCCACCTCGAGCTCGTAGTCGAGCCACTCGCACCCCGGCGGCACGCGCACGTCCGCGCCGGGTCCCGCGATCGAGTGCGGGTTCGAGAAGTAGAAGACCGGCAGCTCGTACCAGTCGGGGTCCATCTGCATGCCGCGCCCTTCACGGGCAGTCTTCACGTGCTGCTCGAACGCGTAGAAGTCGCGCACCGCAGGTGGGTGGGGGACAGGGGCGCGCAGCTCGACCGCGTCCAGCTCGACGACGTCGAACGGCGTGCGCGCCGCCCGCCGGCCGTGCCGCTCGAGGTCGCCGAGCAGGTCGACGAGCGCGGGACCCGGCGGCAGTGAGCGGATCTCGCCGTCGACGACGACACCCACGCGGTCGTCGAACGTCCCCGGCCGGCGCCACGTCGCCCATCGCACGGCGCGATCCTGCCGCACCGCTCGTTTTGCCAGCACGAGAAGGCCCGAATCGGTAGCGCTGCTGCTGGCAAAACGGCCTGCGTCTACGTTGTCCGGCGGTGCACCCGATCGAGCAGCTGCGGTGGGTCGCCCGGGCGGCGGGCGAGGGACCTGCGCTGCTCGCCCGCGAGGCCGCCGGCGCGCTGGCCGCGTTCAGCGACGACCCCGCCGGCCTCGTCACCGCCTGCCGGCGGCTCGTCGACCGCCAGCCGACGTCGGGACCGATGTGGTGGCTCGCGGCACGCGTGCTCGGCGCGCCTGTCGACGCGTCCCACGAGGCGTGGACCGCGGCCGAGGACCTCGAGGACGACACGACGCCGGACGTCCTCGTCGACGCGCTGCCCGATGACGCGACCGTGGCCGTCCTCGGCTGGCCCGAGCAGGCGGGCGCCGCGCTGCGCCGCCGGGGCGACGCGGTCGTGTACGTGATCGACGCTGCCGGCGAGGGCCACCAGTACGCGCGGCGGTTGCGGGGCAGCGGCGTCGAGTCCGAGCTGATCCCCGAGTCGGGCCTCGGTGCCGCGGTCGCCGACGCCGACCTGCTCCTGCTCGAGGCGATGGCCATGGGACCGAGCGGGTTCGTCGCCATCGCCGGGTCCCGCGCCGCGGCGGCGACTGCTCGCCACGCCGGGATCCCGGTGTGGGTCGCCGCCGGCGTCGGGCGGGTGCTGCCGGCGCGCCTGTGGGACGCACTCGCCGCCCGCCTCGAGCGCGCCGGCGAGCCGTGGCTGTCACCCGACGAGGTCGTCCCGCTCGACCTCGCCGACCGCGTCGCGGGCCCCGCCGGCCTGCAGTCGCCCGACGACGCCACCCGCCGGGCCGACTGTCCGGTCGCCCCCGAACTGCTCAAGGAGATCGTGTGAGTCAGACCGATGGCCGTATGGGCCACGGCGTCAAGCAGCGCGACGTGATCAAGATGTCGACCGAGGAGATCGACGCGTTCCTCGGCGGGCGCCGGTCGATGACGATGTCGACGATCGCGCCCGACGGCACGATCCACTCCGTCGCCATGTGGTACGGCCTGGTCGACGGCGCGCCGGTGTTCGAGACGAAGGCGAAGTCGCAGAAGGTGAAGAACCTGCGACGCGACCCGCGCATCACCTGCCTCGTCGAGGACGGCGACTACTACGAGGAGCTGCGCGGGGTCGAGCTCGTCGGCGAGGCCGAGATCGTCGAGGACATGGACTACCTGCGCCGCGTCGGCATCAGCGTCTTCGAGCGCTACTACGGCGCGTGGAGCGACGAGATGGAGCCGGCGCTTGCGGCGATGCTCAACAAGCGGGTCGCGGTGAAGGTGAACGTCCACAAGGTCGTGTCGTGGGACCACTCGAAGCTCGGCCTGCCGTCGACCCGCCCGGCGGCCGGTGCGCCGGAGAGCGAATAGCTTCGACGCCCATGGTGAACAACGGTGAGACGGTCGAGTTCCCCAGCAACGGCGACACCGCGTCGGGCTACCTGGCGACGCCGCCGTCGGACGGCGCCGGGCCGGGCGTCGTCGTCATCCAGGAGTGGTGGGGCCTCGTGCCGCAGATCCGTGGCGTGTGCGACCAACTCGCGACGGAGGGGTTCACCGCGCTGGCGCCCGACCTGTACCACGGCGACGTCGCCGAGCACGACGAGATGGACAAGGCCGGGCACCTCATGTCGACGCTGCCGATGGACCGCGCCGCGCGCGACATGGTCGGTGCCGTCGACTACCTCCTCGCCCACGACTCGGTGCGCGGTCACGCCGTCGGGATCGTGGGCTTCTGCATGGGCGGCATGCTGACGCTCGCGCTCGCCGCGAAGGCGGGCGACAAGATCGGTGCCGCCGTGCCGTACTACGGCGCGCCGCTCGGCGAGAACGAGCCGGACTGGTCGGGCCTGTCGGCGCCGGTGCTCGGCCACTACGCGGAGAACGACGACTTCTTCCCGCCCGACGCGGTGAAGGCGCTCGGCGAGAAGCTCACCGACATGGGCAAGGACGTGACGCTGTACTTCTATCCCGGCACGGGGCACGCGTTCGCCAACGAGACGAACGCGCTCGGCACGTACGACGAGGACGCCACGCGCCAGGCCTGGGTGCGCACGCTCGAGTTCCTGCGGGCCAAGCTGGGTTGAGCGCGGCCACGTCCACCGAGACCGGCGAACTGATCGAGCGGTACCTCGACCTCGGCCTCGCGCTCGGGCGCCACGTCGACGGGTTCGTCGACGCGTACTACGGGCCGCCCGCGCTCGCCGACCGCGTCGCCGCCGAGCCGCCCCGATCGCTGCGCCGTCTCGCCATCGACACCCGCTCGCTGCTCGGCGCGCTCGACGCCGGCGAGGGCGACCTCGACCTGACGCGGCGGCGGTGGCTCCGGGCGCAGGTCGTCGGGCTGCGGACGTCCGCGCTGAAGCTCGCCGGCGAGCCGATCCGCTACGCCGACGAGGTGGAGTCGTGCTACGGCGTGCGCCCCGTCCACGTCGACGAGGACGCATTCGCGCTCGCGCACTCCCAGCTCGACGAGGTGCTGCCCGGGTCCGGGCCGCTGCACGACCGGTACGTCGCGTGGCGCGAGTCGCAGGTCGTCCCGGTCGACGTCCTGCCGCGCGCCGTCGAGTCCCTGACGGAGGACCTGCGGTCGCGCACCCGTGCGCTGTTCGGGCTGCCCGACGGGGAGTCCGTCGAGTGGGAGCTGGTGTCGGACAAGCCGTGGTCCGGCTTCAACTACTACCTCGGTGCGTTGCGGTCGCGGGTCGCGATCAACACCGACCTGCCCGTCCTGTCGCTGTCGCTCGCCCATCTCGTCGCCCACGAGACCTATCCCGGCCATCACACCGAGCACTGCCGCAAGGAGGTCGGGCTCGTGCGGCAGCGACGCTTCCTCGAGGAGTCGATCTTCCTCGTCGGTACGCCGCAGTGCCTGCTGGCGGAGGGGCTCGCCGACCTCGGGCTGGAGATCGTGTTCGGCGCCCGGCCCGAGCCGGTGGTGGCGTCGCACCTGCAGCCGCTCGGCGTGCCGTACGACGCCGACGTGGCCGCCCGCGTGTCGGAGGTGTCGCAGGCGCTCGGGTTCGTGCGGGGCAACGCCGGCCTGCTGCTGCACGAGGACGGCGCCGACGTCGATGTCGTCACCGACTACGTCGCCCGCTGGGGGCTGCTGCCGCGCGAGCGGGCGGCGAAGACGGTGCAGTTCCTGACCGACCCGACGTGGCGGTCGTACATGACGTGCTACGTCGAGGGCCTGCCGCTGTGCCGGCGCTGGGTCGACGGCGACCCGGCCCGCTTCGAGCGCCTCGTCACCGAGCAACTGACCCCGGCGGACCTGCAGGCGGTCGACATAACGCCAGGGTGATGCCGTGGACCCACCTGTACGGTGGTTTTCGGCATCAGCCTGCGGAGCTGTTCAGCGGAGCGGGGGCGCGGCGGGACGGACGTCCGCGGCCTGCGGGCGCCGGAACGTGACCCAGTACCACCACAGCGCGATGTCGGCGAAGACGAACGCGCACAGCAGGCGGGTGCGGCGGTCGTCTCGCACGATCGACGCCGGCGCGAACGCGGGCGTCGCGATCGCGGTCGGCGCCGTGACCCTCGCCGGCGCGGACGCGGGTGTCGGTGCCGGCGTTGGTGGCGCGACGGCGGGGAGAGCGAGGTCGACGCTCGGCGCCGGTGTGACGGACGGGAGGTCGAACGACGGCGCGACCTCGCCGACGTCGAGCGGTGGCGCGACGGACCCGGTTGCCGTGTCGTCGCCGCCGGTGCCGTCGACCTGCACCGCCGCGGCCGTCACCTTGGCGAACGTGAAGTTCACGACGCCGGGCGACACCGGCGTCGCCGGCACGCCCGACGGCGGCGCGCCCGGCTGGGTGAACAGCACGACGTCGACCACGCCCCTGTCGTCGACGAGCGGGCCCAGGTCGAACGTCGCCGTCTTCTGGTCGGCCGGCACGGCACCGGCGACGACACCCGCACCGCAGTCGTAGTCGGGGCGCGACGACCAGGGTCCTGCCTGCGCCGCCGTCCAGCGCGCCTTCGCGCGGCAGGCGGTGAGCGTGGCGGACGTGGGGTTGCCGGCGGTGGCGACCGTGAGGGCGAGGACCGGGTTCGCCTCGCCCGGCGCCAGCGTGAAGCGCACGGCGGCGACCGCCGACGGTCCGACGGGGTCGGCGGCGACCTGCAGGCCGTCGGCCGGCGCCCCGGGCGGGGGAGGGACGCCGCCGCCGTTGCCGCGCGACCACCAGCCGCTCTCGACGGCGTCGACGGCCGACGCCGGCGTCGGCCCGGGGACGACCATCGTCACGAGCGACGCGGCACCGACCGCGAAAAGCACGATGCGACCGCGGGTCACCTGCCCACCAACTCACCGGAACGGGCGATGACGCCGGGATCGCCACCGAGGTACGACGACACGACCTGTGGGTGGTTGACGACCTGGTCGGGTGTCCCGGTCGCGATGACCGCGCCGAGCTCGAGGGCGACCATCGTGTCGGCGATCCCGGTGACGAGCGGCATGTCGTGCTCGATCACCAGCAGGCTGCAGCCGACCTCGTCCTTGATGCGCAGCAGCAGCGGACCGAGCGCCTCGGTCTCGCGCTGCGCGATGCCCGACGACGGCTCGTCCAGCAGCAGCACCGAGGGTCGGTGGGCGATCGCCATCGCCAGGTCCACGATCCGCCGGCTGCCGGTCGACAGCTCGCTCACGAACTTGTTCCGGAACGCACCGAGGCTCATCAGCTCGATGAGCTCGTGGACGCGCCACGCCACGTCGTCCTCCGACGCCTTCACCTCGGGCATCGCCATCATCGACGCCAGCGGGTCGCGGACCTCGAGGTGACGCTCGAGGGCGACCGCGATGTTCTCCGCGACCGTCAGCGACGGGAACAACCGAGCGTCCTGGAACGACCGGCCGAGCCCGGCGCGCGCCCGTCGGTCGGGGGACCAGCGGGTGACGTCGACGAGCCCGTCGCGCGTGCCGGTGTCGAACAGGATGCGCCCGCCGTTCGCAGGCAGGAACCCGGACACCAGGTCGAAGATCGTCGTCTTGCCGGCGCCGTTGGGTCCGATGAGCCCGAGGATCTCGCCCTCGTGCAGTTGCAGGTCGACGCCGTCGACGGCGTTGATGCCGCCGAACCGCCGGGTGAGCCCGGCCAGCTCGAGCACCACCCGCCGTTCTGCCAGCAAGAGCGCACCCGATTTCGTACTTCTGCTGCTGGCAGAACGGGTGGTGGCCGTGCCGGTCACCGATGCGGCGCCCTCGAGGAAGACCGACCGCAGGATGTCGTCGCGGTCGAGCAGGTCCGACGTCGGACCGGAGAAGCGGACCTCGCCCTTCTCCATGAACACCGCGCGCGACGCCAGCATCAGCGCGACGTTCACCGACTGCTCGACGAGGACGATCGTCGTCCCCTGCGCGTGGATGGCGCGCACGATGTCGACGAGGCGGCCCACGATCGTCGGCGCCAGGCCGAGCGTCAGCTCGTCGATCATCAGCAGCCGGGGCTTGGCGATGAACGCCATCGCCAGCCCCAGCATCTGCTGCTCGCCACCCGACAGGTCACCGGCACGCTGGTCGGCCCGCTCGCGGAGGATCGGGAAGTACTCGTGCACCTTGGCGGTGGCGGCCCGCACGTGGGCGGCGTCGTGGCGCTTGTACATCCACCCCGCGAGGCGCAGGCACTCGGCGACGGTGAGCGTCGGGAAGACGCTGCGGCCGCCGGGCATCTGGATGATGCCGAGCGCCGCGCACTCCTGCGGTCCCTTGTGCGTCACGTCCTGACCGTCGAAGAACACCGCGCCGCCGATCGGGTCGACGAGGCCGGACACCGCCTTCAACAGCGTCGACTTCCCGGCGCCGTTCGTTCCGAGCAGCGCGACGACCTCGCCCTCGCGGACCTCGACGTCCACGCCGAAGAGCACCTGCACCGAGTCGTAGGCGACGTCGACACCTGTGCACACGAGCAGCGACGTGTCGCCGGCCGACAGCCGCTGCCGGCGCAGCTCGACCGTCGTCGCCAGCGTGCGCAGCGCGCGCGACGCGTCGTCGGCGACGTAGCGGTGGGCTGACCGCAGGACGAGGCCGCCGATCACCCAGTACGGAAGCAGGATGCCGAGCGCCCACCGGTAGCCGTGCGTGTCGGCGACCGACGCGCCGCCGAGGATGAAGAAGAGCAGCCACGCGCCGGCGATGAGGAACAGCGCGCCGAAGCTGAACGACAGCGTCCGGACGCGCGCCGGTGAGACGAGCGCCTGCACGCTCAGGAACGGCGGGTAGAAGATGCCGGCCACAAAGCTCGTCCCCAATGACAGGACGATCGACAGCCACAGCCAGGGGGCGAGCGCGACGAGCGTGAGCCCGACGCCGATGGCGGCGAGCGCGAGCCCGGCCCGCTTCAGCGGCTCGCCGAGCGACACCGCGAACCACTGGCGCGTCCACCGGCCGGCGAGCAGCACGCCGGCGAACGTGGCGGCGGCGTTGGCGGCGACGATCATCCCGCGGGGGAAGTCGCCCTGGTGGTACACCCGCTCGTAGTACAGCGGGAGCAGGTAGGCGAGCGGGATCACGCCGGCGCCGATGAACAGCCAGGCGATGTACTGCCGCTTGAGCGTTCGCACCGCCCACAGCGTCCGGGCGCCCTCGCGGAACGGGACCGGCGCCTCGTGGTCCGCCTCGTCGGCGGCGTCGGGATCGTCCGTGCCGCCGCGACGGGGATCGCGAAGCCGCGCCGCCACCAGTGACGTGAGCACGATCGGGACGATGAGGATCATGAACGCGGCGCGGAAGCTGAACAGCGCCGACACGGTGCCGGCGACGGCGGCGCCGACGATCGCGCCGAGGTACACGGCGTTGCGGTGCCACGCGAACACACTGGGGCGGTCCTCGGGCCGGTAGTAGTCCGAGAGCAGCGACGGGTGGACGGTGTCGTTCGCCAGACGGCCGAGTCCGTTGCCGAGCCGGAACATGGCAAGGACGAGCACCGTCTGGGCGATGCCGGTGAGGAACGAGAACGCCCCGGCGACGATCCCGAGGGCCACGACGAGGCGCGTGCGTCGCACACGGTCACCGAGGTAGCCGAGCGGGATCGCCAGGCCGAGCACGATCGTGAGGTTGAGCAGGACGATGAGCCCGAACCGCTCGACGGTGAGCCCGAACGCATCGCGGATGTTCGGTGCCAGCGTGCTGAACGCGGCGCTGTCGAACTCGTCGAAGAAGAAGAGAAGGAAGAGGATCGCCAGCGGGAAGGTCGCCTCGCCGCCGGTGACGCGCTCGATGCGCTCGCGCATCCGCTCGACCAGTGTCATCGGGTCGCCGTCCCGGCCGGCGCGGGGACAAGCGTGTCGCTCTCCTCGACGGATGCCGCCGCTGTCGTCAGCACGTCGGTGTCGGCGGCGGCCGCGACCTCGATGCGCTCCTCGCGCGAGTCGGCGACGAGGCTGGGCACGTGGATGCCGCGCCGGTCGGCGACGGTGCGCAACAGCGAGTCACGGGCACCGTAGAACACCTGCGCCAGCCCGCCGGGCAGCGCGAGCAGCAGGATCGTCACGCCGAACCCGCTGGCGAGCAACTGGCCGGTCGGGCTGCCCTCGAGCGGCCCGTACTTGAGGAAGCCGAGCCACACCGTGCCGAGCATGGCGCCGGGGAGCGACGTCACCCCGCCGATGACGACCATCGTGAGGATCAGCAGGCTGATCTGGGGGTCGAACGACAGCGACTCCACCGTCTGCTGGTGGTACGCGAACAGCGCGCCGGCGAGCGCGGCCCAGAAGCCCGAGATGGCGAACGCGGTCAGCCGGGCGCGACTGACGCTCACGCCGTACCCCTGCGCGCCGCGTTCGTTGTCGCGCGACGCGACGAGCGCCCGGCCCGTGCGGCTGTTGCGCAGCGCCCGCGCCGATGCGAGGGCCAGCGCGAGGAACAGGAGGCACAGCCAGTAGTACGAGCGGGGGTCGTCGATCGAGATGCGGCCGTACAGCGTCGGGCGCACGACGTTCTGCGCGCTGTTCGGCATGAGACTCGGGAAGTAGCGGGCGTTGACGACGTACACCTGCACGGTCACCGCGAACGCCAGCGTGGTCACCGCGAGGTACAGCCCCTGGATGCGCAGCGCCGGCAGCCCGATCACGACCGCCGCGAGCGCGCCGGCGACGCCGGCCACGACGAGGGTGACGAAGAAGTCGACGTGGAGGTGGGCGGCGAGCCCGCCGGTGACGACGGCGCCGACGCCGGCGAAGCCCCACTGGCCGAGGCTGATCTGGCCGGCCCAGCCCGTGAGGATCACGAGCGACACGCCGACGATGCCGTACAGGACGATCACCGACGCGAGGATCTGTTGCTTCAGGTCCATCGCGAACGGCAGGAAGATCGCGGCCGCGAGCACGGCGAGCCCGGCGAGGAAGCGCGCCCACTGCACGACGTCGACGTCGCGCAGCTCCGGCGGGATCGGCCGGAACTCACGCGCCAGCGACCACGTCGACAGCCCGGAGTCCTGGCCGCGTGACAGCTTCCCCCGTTGGGCGAGCATGGCGCCGAGGAGGATCGGCAGCATCACCGCGAACGGCACCAGCGGGTCGCGAGAGAAGAAGTAGAGCGTCTGCTCGAGGACGCCGATCGCGATGCCGGCGCCCATCGCGACCGCGAAGCTCTCCATGCGGGCGATCACCGCGGCGGCGAGCGGATACAGCAGGACGGTGAGCCCGATGTCGGCGCCGGCCGGCAGGCCGATGACCGGGATGCGAAGGAAGATGCCGAGCGCCGACAGGACGGCGGCGACGATCCACACCACGGTGCTCACCCGCTTCACGGGTATGCCGAGGAGCGCGGCGCGGTCGGCGTTCTCGGCCGACGCCCGCGCGGCGATGCCGACGTCGGTGTACCGGAAGAACGCGAACAGCGCGACGACGACGAACGCGCCGGCGACGACGATCACGATGTGGTTGCCGTTGAAGTGGAAGCCCGAGAACACGAACTCGAAGCGGTTGAACCACGTGCGCGGCGGCGTCGGGTCGATGACGCTGTAGTCGCCGCCGACCCACTTCGGCAGGTAGAACTGGATCGCCCCGAGACCGAGCGCGAGCCCGATGGTCGCGACGGACAGGATGAGCCGGGGCGCCCGGTAGAACCGGCGGACGACGACGACCTCGACGACGGCGCCGATCACGACGGCGACGGCGATGGCCACGACGAACGCCACCGGGTAGGGGACGTGGTGCAGCTTGATGAGGAGCGCGCCGAGCACGCCGGCGACCGCACCCATCTCGGCCTGGGCGAAGTTGATGATGCGGTTGGCGCGGTAGACGAGGATCAGCCCGAGCGCGACGAACCCGTACAGCACGCCGACGAGCGCGCCGAAGGCGTACACACCGCCGGTCGGCTGGTGGTGACGCATGAGCACGTGCAACGCGACGTAGAGGACGACGGCGGCGGTGACAGCCTGCACCGGCGGGCCGGTGCGGGGTGCCGTCCAGACGCGCCGCACGGCGCGTACGGCGGGTGTCTCCTTCAGACGGGCGGCGACGTCAGATGCAGGTGCCATTGGGGAACACCCGCGGGTCGCCGGGCGTCCACTGCCCGAGGTCGGTGCGCTTGCCGTTGTCGACCGACGCGTACGACCCCGCCTGGCCGTCGATCTCCGACGGGCGCGTCGCGCACCAGTACGTCTCGCGGTCGTCGTCGATACCGGTGTAGTCGGACGGCGCACGGAACTGGATCTTCGGGTAGTTCGGCTGCCCGCCGATGCCCTGGGCGTTGAACATGCCCTGCTGGATCGTGCGGGGGTTCAGCGTCGGACCGGCGTTCTGGATCATCGACGCCATCAGGTTGTAGTAGGCGACGTTGAGGTTCTCGGTCTTGTCCGGCAGGCCGGTGTTGCCGGCGTCGCGCCACGCCCGCGCCGCGTCGCTCTGGTCGAACGGCAGCTGTATCTGCAGCGTCGACGGCCCGAACGCGTACTTCCACACGTTCGGGTTGTAGAGCCGGGCGAGCTTGTCGTAGTCCATCAGGAACGACCCCGCCGTGAGCTCCTCCGGGTGGTACGCCTGCGCGTCCATCGTGTTCGTGAGGAACACCGGCGCGATCGGGTCGCAGAAGCAGACGACGGTCGTGATCTTGTCGTTCTTGAGCGCGAGCACCGTCGTCGTCGCCTGCTGCTGCGCGGTGTTGATGTTCGACTCGTACGAGTACGTCTTCACGCCGTCGGCCTTCGAGCCGCACATCCCGCCGGTGATCTGGGCGACGAAGAAGTCGACGCTCAACTTGTACGTCGGATCACCGGCCGTCGACGGGTAGATCACGCCGACCTTTCGCTTGGGCGCGGTGCCGATGCCGCGCACGTCCGCGCCCGCGTACGTGACGGGCTTCCCGACGAGCTTCTTGCAGTAGTACTCGGCGAGGTGGCTCATGACGCGCTTGCCGTCCATGAAGACGTCCCAGTAGTAGGGCGCGAGGTCGGCGTGGTACTGCTCGGGGAAGTTCTGGCCGCCGATGACGACGATGCCGCGCTTGCCGAGCTCGTTGTAGAGCGCCGGGTCGGCGACCGGTGCGAGCACGAACGCCGGCTTGAGCTGTGTGGCGATCACCTGCGCCTCGGCGCGCTCGCACGGCGGGTCGGGCGGGGTGAGGCTGCACTGTCCTTGGAAGTACGGGAACTTGCAGTTCGGCTGGTCGCTGCCGTTGACCGTCGAGCCCTTGTTCTTGCCGGGCCCGTCGAGGCTGACGGCCTTGCGGCCGTACATCTCGTAGTTCTTGTTGATCGACTTGTCGAAGGCCCGGACGGCCTCGCAGAACTGCTCGGCGCTGGCGGCGAGGTCCTGGCGGGCGAGGATGGCGTTGACCTGGGCGTTGCCCTGCGCCCGGTAGAAGACGTACTTGATCGACGTCGCGTCGACGCCCGTCATCGTCGAGCCGCCGTTGTCGCCGCCGGCCCAACGGGGCCGGCACGCGGGCATGTAGTAGGTCGGGCCGATCTGCTGTCCGTTCTTGGCGCACCGGCTGCGGTCCTCGGCCCCGGCGGACGGCGCGGCGCCGCCGTCGACGGTCCCGGCGGTCGCGCCGGCGGCCGCGGTCCCGCCGCCGCCCGCGCCGCCGCTGCCGCCCGCGCCGCCGGCGGTGCCCACGGGGCCGCCGGCACCGGCGTCGGTCGTGCCGACGACGCCGGCGTCGCTGCTCGTGGGGCCGTTGCCGCTGACGACGCCGCTCTGCCCCGACGCGCCGGCGGCGTAGTCGCCGGTCTGGACGCGGGTCCCCTTCGACGGGACGATCGCGACCAGCAGCACCTGGACCGCGGCGAGGACGAGGAACGGTGCGTACCGGCGCCCCAGCGCGCCCGGCGTCGTCGCCATGGTGAACCCCCCAGCTCGTGTCGACCGACGCGCCTCACTTCTCCGGCCGCGGCGGCCGCACCTGCCGTTCACTGACGACGGTGTCAGTCCCGGCCGCGGATTCCAGGTTGATGCCGTAGACCCACCTCAGCGGTGGTCTACGGCATCAACCTCGACGGTCGGTTCCCGACTTGGCCCCGTTCGTGGGGCGACTCCTACGATCCGGCCATGTCCGAGCGCACCCGCAACCTCCCCCGCCGCTCGTGCCTCTCGGTGCCCGGCTCCAGCGAGAAGATGCTGGGCAAGGCTCCCGGGTTGGCCGCCGACATGGTCTTCTGCGACCTCGAGGACGCGGTCTCCCCGCTCGAGAAGGAGTCGGCGCGAGCCAAGGTCGTCGACGCGATCAAGAACCAGGACTGGGGCGACAAGGTCCTGTGCGTCCGGGTCAACGCGTGGGACACCGAGTGGACGGTGTTCGACGTGCTCGAGGTCGTCGGCAACGCCGGCACCCGTCTCGACGAGATCATGCTCCCCAAGGTCCAGTCGGCCGCCGAGGTCGTCGCCATGGACCTGCTGCTCACGCAGGTCGAGCAGAAGGCCGGGCTCCCCGTCGGCCACATCGGCATCGAAGCGCAGATCGAGACGGCCCGCGGTCTCATCAACGTCGAGGAGATCTGCGCGGCGTCACCCCGCCTCGAGACGATCATCCTCGGCCCCGTGGACATGTCGGCGTCGATGGAGATGCCGTCGCTCGGCGGCGGCCTGCACATCCCCGAGTACCCGGGCGACTACTTCCACTACGTGTTCGTGAAGATCCTGATGGCGGGCCGCGCCAACGGGCTGCAGGTCATCGACGGCCCGTACGTGAAGGTGCGCGACTCCGAGGGCTTCCGGGAGTTCTGCCAGCGGGCGCAGCAGCTCGGCTACGACGGCAAGTGGGCGCTGCACCCCGACCAGATCGCCATCTGCAACGAGATGTTCGCCCCGTCGCAGGAGCAGTTCGACAAGGCGAACCACGTCCTCGAGGCGTACCGCGAGGCGACCCACGGCGAGGAGCGGAAGGGCGCGGTCATGTTCGGCGACGAGATGATCGACGAGGCGTCGCGCAAGGTCGCCGTGAAGCTCGTCGCCAAGGGCGAGCGGGCCGGGATGGTGCGTTCACCGAAGGCCGACTGACGCGTTCACGCTCGACCGGCGACGAACGCCGCCACGTCGGCGGCGAAGCGGGCCGGATCGTCCCAGCGAGGCGTGTGCCCGACGCCCGGATAGACGACGAGTTCCGCGTCGGGGAGCGATGCGACGAGCTGCTCCTGGGCGGCGCGATCGACGATGGCGTCGGCGTCGCCCCATACGAGAAGGCTCGGCATCCCGATCCGGGCCAGCTCGGCGGTGTCGTCGTAGTCGACGAGCGCGGCGAACATCTCTCGCCACACGGGCGCGCGAACCTTGCGCACCTCGGCGACGAGCCGCGCGACGAGCGCGGGTGGGAGCACGTCGGACGACGTGTCGACGATCCACGAGCGGGCGAAGTCGGCGTCGATCGGATCGGTGAGGCCGGCGAGAACGGCGTCGAGGAGCGACCGCAGTCTCGTATCGCCGCGCAGCGTCGTCGGTGACGCTTCCAGCACGAGCCCGGCGACGCGGTGCGGCGAGTCGAGCGCCACGCGGCGGGCGACCAGGCACGAGCCGGAGTGCCCGGCGATCACCGCTCGGGCGATGCCGAGCCGGTCGAGGAGCGGGACGACGTCGCTGGCGAGGTCCTCGACGCCGTAGCCGCTCGCCGGAGCCTCGGAGTCGCCGTGCCCGCGCAGTGAGACGGCGACGGCCCTCACCGACGGCGGCAGGCGGTCGAGCACCTGCTCGTAGGACACCCACGAATCGGTCGGTCCCGGGAGCAGGATCAGCGCGGGAGCGTCGTCGCCCGAACGGTCACCTCGCTCGACGTACGACAGTGACGGCGTCATCGAACCGAGGGCGCCCAGTGGGCGGCCACGTCCGCCATCACCTCGTGGAACTCGGCGACGGTCCGCTCGATGATCGTCGCCACGGGTTCGACGGCGTCGATGCGACCGGCGACCTGGCCGCCGAACGCGAACGCAGCGTCGAGGTCGCCGTCGAAGTAGAGGCGCTGGATGTCGGCGAGCGGCGGGAACGTCACCCGCTCGTCGCGCTCGTGCGCCTCGGCGTACGCGGTGGCGAGGACGCGGAACGCCGGCTTGCCCCAGCGGTTGAGCATGACGGTGTCGGTCTCCGCCGACTGGACGATCAACGACTTCCAGTTGTCGTGCACGGGTGACTCCGCGGCGGACACCATGCGTGTCCCCATCTGCACACCCTCGGCGCCGAGCACGAACGCCGCCGCCATCGACCGCCCGTCGACGATGCCGCCGGCGGCGATCACCGGCACGTCGACGGCGGCGCACACGAGCGGGAGCAGCACCATCGTCGACACGTCGCGCGACTGCTTGAACCCACCGCCCTCGCCGCCCTCGACGACGAGCCCGTCGACACCCGCGGCGATCGACTTCAGCGCGCCCCGCAGGTGGGGGACGACGTGGAACACCGTGATCCCGGCGTCGTGCAGCAGCGCCGTCAGCGCGGCCGGATCCCCGGCCGACGTCGTCGCGAACCGCACACCCTGGTCGGCGACGAACGCCACGATCTCGACCGGGTCGCGCACGAACAGCTGGGCGATGTTGACGCCGAACGGCCGGTCGGTGAGATCGCGCATCTTGCGGATCTCGTCGCGCACCTGGTCGAGCTGGCCGGACGACGTCTCGATGATGCCGAGCCCGCCGGCGTTCGACACGGCCGACGCCAGCTGCGCCCGGGCGATGTAGCCCATCGGCGCCTGCACGATCGGGTACCGCACCCCGAGCAGCTCCGTCACCCTCGTCGAGATCACGCGCCGGACGGTACCGGCGGGTTGGGTTGACCGCAGCCGTCGATGGATAACGTCCGGGCCGTGTTCGCCGGGTCCATCGACGTGATCATCCCGGCACGCAACGAGGCGGAGACGCTGGGGCCGGTCGTCGACGCGTCCCGCGGCTGCCGGTACGTCCGCGACGTCATCGTCGTCGACGACGGGTCGACCGACGACACCGCCGAGATCGCCGAGGCGTACGGTGCCCGGGTCGTGCGCCGTGAGCCGCACGAGGGTGGATCGAAGGCGCACGCGATGGAGGCGGGCGTCGAGGCCACCGACGCCGACGCGTTCCTGTTCGTCGACGCCGACTGCATCGGTCTCGAGGCGCACCACCTCGACGAGATCTGTGAGCCGTTCGTCGCCGGCCGGGCCGCGATGTCGCTCGGGTGGTTCGACTACGGCGTGTGGAACCCGCTCGTGAACCGCTTCCCGCCCACGACGGGGCAGCGGGCGATCCACCGCTGGGTGTGGGACTCGATCCCGCCGCACAAGCGCGAGGGCTTCACGATCGAGTTCATGATCAACGAGGTCATCGCCGACTCGCGTGTGCCGACGGTGTCGCGCACGATGAAGGGCGTCACCCACCGCACCAAACGCGACAAGTTCGGTCCCGTCCGCGGGTGGAAGCACACGATCGAGATGTTCTGGGACGTGTGGACGTTGCCGCTCAAGGGCCACATCCGCCCCGGCTGGTACCGCCACTACCTACGCGGCCTGTCGGTCGAGCGCTGACCCCCCGCCGGCTTTCGGTGAGTTCGGGCCGCTCGGGCAGGCCGTTCTCACCGAAACGGTCGAGGGGTCAGCTCTTGTCCTCGATCTCCCACGCGTGGTCGAGGACGTGCCAGGCGATGCGGCGGGCGGCGTAGCGAAACGGCCACGGCGTCGACTTGCCGGTCGCCGTCGCCTCGGGCAACGGCGTGCGGGCGGCCCGCAGCGCGTCGAGCAGTGCGTCGTGGGTGACGGGGCGCACGCCGATCTTGTTGCCGTAGGCCGCGACGGCGTTGTGCACGTGCTCGACGATGGCGTCGCGGTCGCGCCCGCCGCCGCGCGGCCCCTTCCGGAGCGAGGCCGGCGCGCGGGACGCGACGTCGTCGAAGTACGCCCACGCCGCGTCGACGAGATCGGCGAGCCGGCCGGCTGCCGCCTTCGTCAGTGCCCGTTGGTCCGCCCGCACGTCGAGTGCCGCCGGCACGCCGAAGTCGGTCGACGACGATCCCTCCACCCGTTCGACGACACGCAGGTCGTCGCCGGCCGACTTCGGGAACCGCACGCCCGCCCGTTCGGTGACAGGCCGGTACCGCTCGGCGTACTCGGCCAGCGTGCGCAGGGCGTCGTCCTCGGTCTTGCCCGACCGCGCCCAGCCCGGCCACTCGAGCGCGCACGCGAACACCTTCTTCG
>DASSOZ010000175.1:0-16955 GCA_035700105.1 Acidimicrobiales bacterium | reverse complement strand
CTATGCAGTACCGAACTCACCGAAAGCGGCGGCGTGGAGGAGCTGCGCGAGGTGGATGCCGCGGCGGCCGCCGCTGTCGCTCTGCTCGAGCTGGGTGCGGCAGCTGAAGCCGTCGGCGAGGATCACGTCGGCGGGATCGGCGGCGCGGACCGCGGGGAGCAACGCCCGCTCGGCGCACGCCTCCGAGACCTCGTAGTGGCCACGCTCGAAGCCGAAGTTGCCGGCGAGACCGCAGCATCCGGAGTCGAGGACGTCGAGGTCGACGCCCATCCGCTTCAGCAGCTCGTGGTCGTGTTCGGTGCCGAGGACCGCGTGGTGGTGGCAGTGGGTCTGCACGTGGACCGTGCCCGACCAGCGGGGCGGCTCCCACCCCGGCGTGTGCGAGTGCAGCAGTTCGGCCAGTGTCACGGTCTGGCGCCGGAGACGCTCGACGTCCTCGTCGTACCCGAGCAGCTCGCGAGCGTCGGCGCGGAAGACCGCGGTGCACGAGGGCTCCAGCCCGAGCACGAGCGCGCCCGAGCGGACGTGAGGGGCGAGTGCGGACACGGTGCGGCGCAGCACTCGCCTCGCGACGCCGAGCTGGCCCGTCGAGATCCACGTCAGTCCGCAGCACAGCCGCTGCTCGGGCACGATCACGTGCCACCCGGCGGACTCGAGCACCTCGACCGCCGCCTGCCCGATCGCG
The DNA here is from genome assembly GCA_035700105.1 of Acidimicrobiales bacterium. Classification (GTDB taxonomy): domain Bacteria; phylum Actinomycetota; class Acidimicrobiia; order Acidimicrobiales; family DASSOZ01; genus DASSOZ01. The sequence goes on along the minus strand of DASSOZ010000175.1, from coordinate 16,270 downwards.
GGGTGGAAGTGGTTGGTGAACGTGTCCGGCCACAGCACGACGTCGCCGCGTTCGCCCGCTCCCCGGACGGGACCACCACGCTCGCGGAACCACGACACGAGCGTCTCGCTCGCGAACTCAGGGATCGTCCGTCGCCCGTCGATGCCGCCCGCCCACTTCACGAACGACGACACGACCGGCGCATGGGTCACGGCGTTCACGAGGCGCGGCGCGCCCGACGCGAGCGCGGCCACCGCGGGCAGCCATCCCATCGAGTAGTGCGACCGGGGCCGGACCCGCCGGGCGTAGTGATGGTGGAGGAACTCGGCCTTGTACGTCGCCATGTCGACCGACACCGGGCAGTCGGACTTGCAGCCCTTGCACGCCAGGCAGAGGTCGAGCGCGTCACGGACCTCGGTCGAACGCCATCCGTCACGAACGACGCCGCCCCGGTCGGAGCCGTCGAGCATCTCGAAGAGGAGCCGGGCGCGGCCCCGCGTCGAGTGCTCCTCCTCGCGGGTCACCATGTACGACGGGCACATCACCGAGCCCTCGCTCGACTCGCGCCGGCACTTGCCGACGCCGACGCAGCGCCTGACCGCCCGCGCGAACGAGCCGTCGTCGTCGGGATACGTGAACGCCGTGGGCCCGGCGTCGTGGCGGTAGTCGATGCCCATGCGCAGGTTCTCGTCGACGCGGTACGGCGCCACCACCTTGCCGGGGTTCATGCGGTCGTCCGGGTCGAAGATCGCCTTCATCCGTTCGAACGCGCCGACGATCGTCGGCCCGAACATGCGGGGCAGCAGCTCGCCACGGGCCTGGCCGTCGCCGTGCTCGCCCGACAGCGATCCGCCGTAGGACGCGACGAGATCGGCGGCGTCCTCGAGGAACGCGCGGAACGCGGCGACGCCGCCGGCCGTGACGAGGTCGAACGGAATGCGGCAGTGCACGCACGCCTGGCCGAAGTGCCCGTACACCGACGCCTGCGACAGGTCGTATCTGTCGAACAGCGCCTGGAGATCGCGCAGGTAGTCGCCGAGATCGGACGGGTCGACGGCCGAGTCCTCCCAGCCCGGCCACGAGTCGCGACGGCCGGGCACCCGCGCCGTTGCGCCCAACCCGGACTCGCGCACGTGCCAGAGCTGCTGCTCGTGTTGCGGGTCGTCGTAGAACGTCACCCGGTCCGAGTCGCGTGACAGGTGGAGCAGGCGCAGCATCTCGTCGGCGGCGGCGTCGGCCTCGTCCTTCGTGTCGCCGCCCATCTGCACCAGGAGCCACGCACCACCCTCGGGCAGCAGGTCGAGCGCGTGGGGGTTGAGGTGCTTCGTGCGCTGGAAGCCGACGAGCTTGTCGTCGAGGCCCTCGAGGGCGATGGGGTTCGACGGCAGGATCACCGGCACCGCGTCGCCAGCGGCGGCGATGTCGTCGAACGCGACCATCACGACCGTCGCCTTCTTCACCCGCGGCACGAGCTTGAGCTCGGCCCGCAGGATCGTCGCGAGCGTCCCCTCCGACCCGACGAGTGCCTGGGCGACGTGGAAGCCCTTCTCCGGGAGGAGCGAGTCGAGGTTGTAGCCCGACACCCGTCGTGGGATGTCGGGGTAGCGCTTCCGGATCTCGTCGGCGTACTCGTCGCGCAGCGCTCGCATCGCCGCATAGAGCTCACCGACCCGTCCGCCGTCCGCGACGAGCCGACTCAGCTCGTCGTCGGTCGTCGGTCCGACCCACAACGTCGTCCCGTCGTAGAGCTTCACCTCGAGACGCTCGACGTTGTCGACGGTCTTGCCGGTGCGCTGCGCCGTCGACCCGCACGAGTTGTTGCCGAGCATCCCGCCGAGCGTGCAGTGGTTGTGCGTTGCCGGCTTCGGGCCGAACTCGAGGTCGGTCTCGGCCAGCAGTTCGTTCAGGTGGTCGAGGACGATCCCGGGTTCGACGACGCAGGTGCGGCGCCCGGCGTCGACGGAGAGCAGCCGGTTGCAGTACTTCGACCAGTCGACGACGACGGCGACGTTCGTGCACTCGCCGGCGAGGCTGGTGCCGCCCCCACGCGAGAGGAGCGGCGCGCCGTGCGCGCGACACACGTCGACGGCACGCGCGCCCGCGTCCACGGTTCGCGGCACGACGACACCGATCGGCACCTGGCGGTAGTTCGACGCGTCGGTCGAGTACGCGGCGCGCGATCCGGCATCGAAGCGGACCTCGCCGTCGACCGCGTCCCGCAGGTCGCGCTCGAGCGACGTCGGCGCGCTCACGAACGCAGTTCGCTGATCTTGTCGCGGGCGATCGACGCGAGCGTCGTCATCTTGTTCGGCTGCCCGCGGAGGTACGCCTGCGTGAAGTGCTTGGCCTGCTCGTAGGTCACCTTGCCGGGCATCGGCGGCTCGTCGGGGTTGACGTCGCAGTCGACGATGCCGGGACCGGGATGGGCGAACAGCTCGGCGATGGCCGGCTGCACGTCCTTCGGGTCGGTGACCTTCGCCCCGAAGCCGCCGCACGCGGTGGCCCAGGCGGCGAAGTTCGCCTCGGGGTCGCGATGGCGCACCGCGTATTCGGGATAGCCGAGCACGATCTGCTCCCACAGGATCTGCCCGTACGCGTTGTTGTTGTTGACGACGACCTTGATCGGCAGCTCGCGGCGCACCGCGGTGAGGAACTCCGCCATCAACATGGCGAACCCGCCGTCCCCGACGAACGCGATCACCTGGCGACCGGGGAACGCGTGCTGCATCGCGATCGCGTACGGAAGCCCCGGGGCCATCGTGGCGAGGTTCCCCGACAGGTAGAAGCGCCGGTCGCCGCGGATCGTCCAATGTCGAGCGGACCACGTTGCGATCGTCCCCGAGTCGCACGTGAGGATGGCGTCGTCGGAGGCGGCGTCGTCGATCGCACCGATGAGGTACTGGGGCGCGATCGGGTTGCGCTCGGGGTCCTCGAGCGCGGCCATGTCCGCTCGCCACTCGTCCATCTTGTGCTGGTACGTCTCGAGGAACGCGCGGTCGGTGCGGCGATCGAGCAGCGGCAGCAGCGCCCGCAGCGCGAGCTTCGAGTCCGCCGTGGCCGACGCCTCGAGCGGCAGGCGCAGACCGAGGAGGCTGGCGTCGACGTCGATCTGCGCGACGTGCGCCTGCCCGGGCGACGGCAGGTGCTTCGTGTACGGGAAGGACGTCCCGACCATGAGCAGCGCGTCGCACTCCTCCATGAGCTCCTCGCTCGGTTTCGTCCCGAGCAACCCGATGCCACCGGTCGTCAGCGGGTGGTCGTCGGGGACGACGGCCTTCCCGGGGAGGGTCTTCACGATCGGGCTGCCGAGCGCATCGGCCACGGCGATGACCTCGTCGCGAGCGTGCAGCGCGCCCGCGCCGACGAGCATCGCCGGCTTCTTCGCCGTGCGCAGCATCTCGGCGATGCCCTGGATCTCGCCGTCGTTCGGCCGCATCGGCGCGGAGTCGATCTGCGGCGCCGTCGTCGGCGGGTGGGCTGGCGCGACATGACGGTACGGGTCGTCCTCGACGGGTGCGACCTGGATGTCGTTCGGGAACGTCAGGTGCGCGACGGTGCGCTTCGCCAGCGCGTTGCGGATCGCGATGTCGACGACCCCCGGCATCTGCTGCGGGTTCGTCACCATGAGGTTGTACGCGGCGACGTCCTGGAAGAGCCGGTCGAGGTGGACCTCCTGCTGGTACCGCGTGCCGAGGACGGAGGTCTCCTGCATGCCGGTGATCGCCAGCACCGGGACGTGGTCGAGCTTGGCGTCGTACAGGCCGTTGAGGAGGTGGATCGCGCCCGGGCCCGACGTGGCGCAGCAGACGCCGACGCGGCCGGTCGCCTTGGCGTAGCCGGTGGCCATGAACGCGGCCGCCTCCTCGTGGTGGACGAGCACGAACTCGAGCTGGTCCCGGACGCGCCGGAAGCCCTCCATGAGGCCGTTGATGCCGTCGCCGGGCAGGCCGAAGATCGTGTCCACGCCCCACGCGACGAGCCGACGTCCGAGGGCCTCGCCGACGATCTGTTCCATGCGTCCTCCTCGTTCGCTCGACCGGTGTTGCTTCCCGGTCGGTCGGTGGGGGAGTCAGGCGTCGGCCGCCCACGCTCGTGCTTTCGGTGACTTCGGCCTGCCATGGCGTACCCAACTCACCGAAAGCCGGTGTGGAGGCGCTGGTGAAGCTACGCGTCGATGCGCCAGCGCTCGGCGTCAGGACGCTTGAGCGCCATGCCGTGACCGGGGCGCGACAGGTCGGGCGCGAGATGGCCCTCGACGGTCGGCGTCGGCGCACCGTCGAACAGCAACCCGTCGACCCGCACGTGGTCGGCGAACCACTCGAGGTGCCGGATGTTCGGCGCGCACACGGCCGGGTGCACGTGCAGCGCCGGGGCGCAGTGCGCGGAGATCTCCAGCCCGTGGGCGGCGGCGACCGCCGCGACGCGGAGCCACTCGGTGATCCCCGCGCAGCGCGAGACGTCGGCCTGCACGACGTCGACGGCACCCGCCGCGCACATGCGCCCGAAGTACGTGAGGTCGTACCCGTACTCGCCGGCGGCGACGTCGAGGTCGACGAGCGCGCGCACCTCGGCGAGCCCCTCGAGGTCATCGGACGACACCGGCTCCTCGAACCACGTCACACCGAGGTCGCCGAACCGACGGGCGGCGCGCACCGCCTCCTTGCGCCGGTAGCCCCCGTTGGCGTCGACGAACAGCTGCACGTCGTCGCCGATCGCGTCGCGGGCGACCTCGGCGCGGTGGAGGTCGCGGTCGAGGCGGCCGCCCCACGCCGTCCCGACCTTCATCTTCACCATCGAGAAGCCGTCGGCGGCCCAGCCACCGAGCTGGTCGCGCAGCTCGCCGTCGGTGAGCGACGTGAACCCGCCGCTGCCGTACGCGGCGACGCGGTCGTGCGACATCCCGAGCAGGCGGCACAGCGGGAGATCGAGCAGCTTTCCCTTGAGGTCCCACGCGGCGATGTCGACGGCGGCGATCGCCATGGACGCGATGCCCGCGCGGCCCACATTGCGGATCGCCGCGACCATCTCGCGCCACATGCGCGGCGGGTCGAGCGCGCCGACTCCGGCCACCGCCGGGTGGAGCACGTCGCGCACGAGCGGTGCGCACGCGGGCGTCGCGTACGTCCACCCGATTCCGGTGGTGCCGTCATTCGCACGCAGTTCGACCACGACGACCGTCGTCGACGTCCACGTGAACGTCCCATCGGACTCGGGCTCGTCGAGCGGGACGACGTAGGTCGAGACGTCGAGGTGCTCGACCGTGGGCCAGGTCGGCGCGGCCGTCGTCACATCATGGCCGCGGCGACGACACGCAGCCGGCTGACGACCCGCCGTAGGTGGCGCGACACCGACACCTGGCTCACGCCGAGCTTGTCGGCGACCTCGGTCTGGCTGAGTCCCTCGCCGTAGTACAGGCGCACCAGCTCGCGATCGTCCTCGGCCAGTGTGCGGAGCAGCTTCGCCACCGTTCGGCGCCGAGCCATCTCGCTCTCGACCCGGTCGAACCCGCCCTCGACGGTGGCGACGTCGTACGGCCGCTCGTGGTCGCCGCGGACGGCGGCGGGGGCGTCGAGGCTGCGGACCCGGTAGGACGCGAACGCGTCCATCGCTTCGAGTACGTCCTCCTCGGACAGGTCGAGGTGGGCGGCGACCTCGGCCGTGGTCGGTGTGCGGCCGAGCGCCTGGCGCAGTGGCCCGACGCTGTCGCGCACGAGCAGCGCCCGCTCCTGCAGGCCGCGGGGGACGTGGACGGCCCACGTCTTGTCGCGGAAGTGGCGCTTGAGCTCGCCGATGATGATGCGCCCGGCGTAGCTCTGGAACGAGCCGCGCGACGGGTCGTAGCGGTCGATGGCATTGACCAGGCCGAGCATCGCGACCTGGACGAGGTCGTCGAGGGGCTCTGAGGAGTTGCGGTACCGCAGCGCGAAGTGTCGGGCGAACGGTTGGTACGCGACGGCCAGTCGATCGCGGATGCGCGGGTCGCGCGTGCGGGCGAACTCGGCGTGCAACGCGGCGAACGACGCCGCATCCCAGCGGACGTTGGGCATGTGGACCTCCCAGGTGCGGGTTACCCCGGGGAGTGGGCTTCGCTACCCGCCTCGGAGGTTGCGATTCGGTGACGTTTGTACGCTGGGTCGCCGGCATGACGACCCGGGACGACGGCGACACCGCCACCTTCGACGCCGGCGACTTCGCCTCGTGGTTCGACGTCGTGCGCGCGGCGATGCGGGGTGAGGGCGACGTCGACGTGCCGTGCGACGGGTGCACGGCGTGCTGTCGGTCCTCCCAGTTCGTCCACATCGCGCCCGACGAGACGTCGACCCTGGCTGCGGTGCCGGCGGCGCTGCGGTTCCCTGCGCCGGCGCTGCCGCCCGGCCATGTCGTCCTCGGCTACGACGAGCAGGGCCGCTGTCCGATGCTGGTCGACGACCGGTGCTCGATCTACGAGGTGCGGCCGCGGGCGTGCCGGACGTACGACTGCCGCGTGTTCGCCGCGTCAGGCGTCGAGCCGGACTCGGCGCTCGTCGGCGAGCGGGCGAGCCGGTGGCGGTTCAGCTTCGACGGGCGCGGTCGCCAGTTGCACGATGCGGCGCGGACGGCAGCGGCGGCGATCCCGGCGGAATCGGTGCCGAACGCGACCGGCCGCGCAGTCGGAGCGATTCGGGGTGTTGTCTAGGCCGTTGGACCTACGCGCAATTTGGTTGTTGTCGGCCGAGTGGCCGAGGGCGGAGGATGGGGCCCGTGCCCCCCACACGCATCATCGACCTGCGCGACAAGCCGATCGCCTGCGCGGTGTGCAGCGAGTCGCTGGCGATCTACGAGTTCAACGGCGATCCGTCGACACTCGTCTGCTCCGAGTGCTCGGGCGTCGGTGCCGACATCGCCGTCGCCATGTCCGGCTGAGCCGCCGCCTCGTACCAGAGGTCGAGCCGGTCGAACAGCGACTCGGCCTCGCGGGGTGTGATCTCGATGAGTGCCACGTCGTTCCCCTTCGCCGTTGTGGGGGAGGGGTTCGACGGTCGTCGGCAGGCGTCCTACTTCGCGCCCGCGGTTTTCGTCGCGTGACCCGGGGCGACGGTGCGCGCGAGATCGCGCGAGCGGCGGGCGTTCACGACGGCGATGACGATCGCTCTCGCCGACGCTGACCTGGCGCACGAGGTCACCCGCAACAGCTGGTACCACACGTTCGAGCTTCCCGGCGGTGTCGTGACGCCGGGCTACTACGACCTGCGCCAGGTAGCGGCGAAGGTGCTGCCGGCATCGCTTCGCGGCAAGCGCTGCCTCGACGCGGCGTCGTGCGACGGGTTCTGGGCGTTCGAGATGGCCACTCGCGGCGCGGCCGAGGTCGTCGCCATCGACCTTGCCGATCCCGCAGAGCGCGACTGGCAGGGCGTCACCGACGACCCGCAGTCTCGCCGCCGCGATCTCGGCCGCAGCGCGTGGGCGTTCTCGATCGTGCGGGACGCGACGGGACTCGACGTCGAGCGACTCGACCTGTCGCTGTACGACGTGTCACCGGAGGTGCTCGGGACATTCGACTTCGTCTTCCTCGGCAGCGTGCTCCTGCACCTCCGGGACCCGGCCGCCGCTCTCGCGGCGCTGCGGACGGTGGTCGCTCGCGACGGTGGCGAGTTCCTGTCGTTCGAGGAGATCTCGTTGCCGTTGTCCGTGCTCGCGCGCCGCAGACCGATGGCGTCGCTGTGGCACAAGGACGAGTCGCGGTGGTGGACGGCGAACATGGCCGGTCATCGCCGGCTCGTCCGGGCCGCGGGGTTCGACATCGTCGACAGCGGCGGTCCGCTGTTCCAGCCGTTCGGCGGCTTCTTCCCTCGTCGGCCGCCTCGCGTCCCGCGCCGGCCGTCCGAGTTGTACTTCTGGACGGTGACCCGACGCGTCGGTGCGCCGTCGGCCTGGGTGCTGGCCCGTCCGAACCCGGCGTCGTTCCTGCCCCAGACGTAGCGATCACCGAGAGGCGCGCCGGTCGGCGACGTCGAACGTCTCCTCACCCCAACCACAACCGAGGAGACTCCCGTGTCGCGATCGCTGTCGCGCCGACGCTTCCTGTCGGGCGCTGCGGGCGCGGGCGCCGCCGCGCTGCTCGCCACCGGCAGCGGCGCCGTCGCCCGGGCCGCCAAGTCCGATCCGAAGAAGTCCATGCCGGTCGCCCTGGCGGACCCGCGCTCGAGCGGGATCGACCACATCGTCGTGCTGTGCATGGAGAACCGGTCGTTCGACCACTACCTCGGCTGGGTGCCGGGCGCCGACGGACGCCAGGAGGGCCTCGTCTACCTCGACGAGCAGGGCAACCCGCACACGACGCACCACCTCGACGAGTGGCAGGGCTGCGGGTTCAACGACCCCGACCACTCGTACAAGGGCGGACGCGTGCAGTTCAACGGCGGCACGCTCGACGGCTTCCGGCGGGGCGGCAACGACGACTTCGCCCTCGGCTACTACACGCGTGACGACCTCGAGACGACGGCCGCGCTGGTGGACGGCTACACGATCTGCGACCGCTGGTTCTGCAGCATCCTCGGGCCGACCTACCCCAACCGCATCTACACCCACGCGGCGGCGACCGACCGCATCAGCAACACGATGACGATCTCGTCGCTGCCGACGATCTGGGACCGCCTCGACGCCGCGGGTGTGCCGGCCAACTACTACTTCAGCGACCTGCCGGTCCTCGCGCTCTGGGGCACGAAGCACCTCCAGCACGCCCGGCGCGTCGAGCAGTTCTTCGTCGACGCCGCCGCCGGAACGTTGCCGCCGTACAGCTACCTCGACCCGTACTTCCTCGGCGAGGACCAGGGCGGCTCGAACGACGACCACCCGCACGCCGACGTCCGTCGCGGCCAGGCGCTCATCAGCTCCGTCGTGCGGGCGATCACGTCGAGCCCGTTGTGGGCCCGCACGGTCCTCATCGTCACGTACGACGAGTGGGGCGGGTTCTTCGACCACGTGCCGCCCCCGAACCTGCCCGACGACTTCGCGCCGACGGCGACCGAGGAGCACAACACCGCCGGGTTCCGCGTGCCGACGTACATCGTGTCGCCGTTCGCCCGGCGGGGCGGCGTCGCCCACACCGTCTTCGACCACACGTCGATCCTCAAGCTCGTCGAGTGGCGGTTCGGGCTGGCCCCGCTGACGGCGCGTGACCGCAACGCCGCCAACCCCGCCCTCGAGCTCGACTTCTCGGCGCCGAACCTCCGCCCGGCGCAGGTGCCGCTCGTGCTCGACCCCGGGCCGCACCTGTGCGGGACGCCCTCGATCGGCATGGCCGCCGAGGACCCGTTCTGGCTCGAGCTCGCCGCCTCGCCGGCCGTGCGCACGTGGCAGCTCGTCGGATGAGGTGGCCACGGTGGCTGGCCGGCGCCGTCGCACTGTGCGCGATCTCGGCGCCGCCCGTGCTCGCCCGGTCGTCGACGCCGGAGCGACCGCACGTGTTCGTCATCGTCCTCGAGAACAAGACGTACGAGGTCACGTTCGGGGCCGACTCGCCGGCGCCGTACCTCGCCGAGACGCTTCCCGCCCAGGGTGCGCTGCTGCGCCAGTACTACGGCACCGGCCACGTCAGCCTCGACAACTACATCTCCATGGTCAGCGGCCAGGCGCCGAACCCGCAGACCCAGTCGGACTGCCAGTTCTTCACCGACTTCGTGTCGCTCACCGGGGGCGCGCTCGACGGCAACGGGCAGGCCGTCGGCACCGGCTGCGTGTACCCCGCGAACGTGCGCACCGTCGCCGACCAGCTGGAGTCGGCCGGGTTCACGTGGAAGGGCTACATGGAGGACATGGGGACGCCGTGCCGGCACCCGGCCGTCAACTCGCGTGACGAGACGCAGTCGGCCAAGGTCGGCGACCAGTACGCCGCCCGGCACAATCCGTTCGTCTACTTCCACTCGATCATCGACGACCCCGCCCGGTGCGCGGCCCACGTCGTCGACCTGAAGGCGCTGCCGGCCGACCTCGCGTCCGAGAAGACCACGCCGGCGTTCTCGTTCATCTCGCCGAACCTGTGCAACGACGGCCACGACGCGCCGTGCGTCGACGGCAAGCCGGGTGGGCTCGTGTCGGCGGACGCGTTCCTGCAGGAGTGGGTGCCGCGCATCACGTCGTCGCCCGCGTTCGCGAAGAACGGCGTGCTCATCGTCACCTTCGACGAGGCCGAGGTCGGCGACGCCGCGACGGACACGCGGGCGTGCTGCCACGAGCCGACCGGGCCGAACACCCTGATGCCCGGCATCGTCGGGCCCGGCGGCGGTCGCACCGGCACCGTCGTCCTCGGGCCGAAGATCCGCCCCGGCACCGTGAGCGACGAGCCGTACAACCACTACTCGCTGCTGCGGACGTTCGAGGACCTCTTCGGCCTCACACACCTCGGCTTCGCCGGCCAGGCCGGCCTGCGCGCCTTCGGAGGCGACGTCTTCACCGGCGGCTGACGTACCGTCTCCGAATGACGCTGTTCTTCGGCATGCGGTTCGACTTCCGCAACCCCGACTTCGCGGGCACCGCGCTCGCCGACCGCTACGCCGCCGCCCTCGACATGGCCGAGTGGGCGGACCGGCTCGGGTGCCTGACGATCGCGGTCTCCGAGCACCACGCGTCTCCCGACGGCTACCTCCCCAGCCCGCTCACCGTGCTGGGCGCGATGGTCGCTCGGACGACGAACGTGCGGTTCACGATCGCCGCGCTCATCGCGCCCTTCCACGATCCGCTCCGCCTCGCCGAGGACCTCATCGTCCTCGACCACCTCAGCCGCGGCCGCGTCGACCCGATCATCGCCGGGGGCTACGTGCGCGACGAGTTCGACATGTTCGGCGTGCCGATGTCCGAGCGCGCCCGCCGCGTCACCGAGACGGTGCAGACGCTCAAGGCCGCGTTCACGGGCGAGCCGTTCGAGTACCGCGGCCGCACCGTCCAGGTCACGCCGAAGCCGTTCCGTCCGGGCGGGCCCAGCATCACGCTCGGCGGCAGCTCCGAACCGGCCGCCCGCCGTGCCGCCCGCATCGCCGACGGCTTCCTGCCGTCGGTTCCGGAGGTCTGGGACCACTACCGCGACGAGGTGCAGCGGCTCGGCCGTGCCGACCCCGGCCCGTGCCCCATCGGCGACAACCGCATCGTCGCCCTCGCCGAGGACGCCGACAGGGGTTGGGAGGCGATGGCGCCGTTCTTCCTCCACGAGATGAACGCGTACGGGGCGTGGAACGCGGCGGCCGAGCCCGAGGCGCGCGGTCCGTACCGGACGGTGACCGACATCGACGAGCTGCGCGACACGGGCGCGTACGCGGTGCTCACGCCTGACGAGTACGTCGCCGAGCTGAAGGCAGCGCCGTTCCCGTTCGCGTTCCTGCACCCGCTGTGCGGTGGCATGCCGCCCGAGCTGGCGTGGTCGAGCCTGCGCCTGCTCGAGCACGAGGTCATGCCCGCGTTCGCTGCGTGACAGCACGACGCCCGGCGGCCGACGGCACGCGCAGGTAGCCCACCCCTCTCCGAACTCTTCGCGGAATCCGCCCCGAGAGGGCGGGTTTGCGCGAAGAAGTCGGCGGAGTTTCAGGACGGGATGTAGCTGTTCCACACCGGCCCGCCGCGCTCGATGCCCTCCATGATCTCGGTGGCGATGAAGCCGGGCCGGATGGCGTTGAACCGGACGCCGACGGGGCCGTACTCGTCGGCGGCGTTGCGGATGATCGCCTCGATGCCGGCCTTGCCGACGGTGTACGCGCCGAACCACAGGTGCGTCGAGCGACCGGCGATCGACGACATCCCGACGAAGGACCCGCCGCCGGCGGCGACGAGCTCGGGCACCGCGTGCTTCACGCACAACATCGTGCCGAGCACGTTCAGGTGGAGCACGCGCACGAACTCGGCGGTGTCCTGGAGGTGGTACGGGGCGATCATCCCCCCGCCACCGGCGTTGGCGACGACGCCGTGCAGCGCGCCACCGCCGAGGTCGACGGCGGCGGCGACCAGCCGCTTCACGTCGTCCTCGTCGGTGACGTCGGCGACGACGTGCTGCGCGTTGCCGCCGCTCGCGCGGATGCCGTCGACGACCTTCACGAGCCGGTCCTCGGTGCGGCCGCAGATCGTCACCGACGCACCGTCGGCTGCTGCCTTTCGCGCGCAGGCGGCGCCGAGGCCGGTCCCGCCGCCCGTGACGATCACCGAACGGCCGGCCAGAGCGCGCATCGGGGGAACGTATCAAAATCGACGTCGGAGTCGAACCGGCCGGTACGCTCCGCAGCCGTGGCGTTCCCCTCGATCCCGGCGATGGCGGCGACCGCCGCCGACCGGTTCGGCGACCGGCCGGCGATCCGCGACGGCGAGGTCGAGTTGACGTACGCCGAGCTCGTCGACGCGTCCCGCGGGTTCGCCGGCGCGCTGGTGGCGTCCGGGGTCGACGCCGGCGAGCGCGTCGCCATCTGGTGCTTCAACTGCGTCGAGTGGGTCGTCGCCGCGCTCGGCGTCTTCGAGGCCGGCGCGGTGCTCGTCCCGGTCAACACGCGGTTCAAGGGCGTCGAGGCGGCGGACGTCCTCGCCCGCAGTCGCGCTCGCGTGCTCGTCACCGTCACCGACTTCCTCGACACCGACTACGTGGCGATGCTCGCCGCCGCGGACGCCGACCTGCCCGATCTCACCACGACGGTCGTCGCGCGCGGGCCGGCGGGCGACGGCACGATCTCGTGGGACGAGTTCGTCGGACGGGGGAACGACGCATCGCGCGACGAGGCTCGCCGTCGGGCGGAGAAGCTCGGGCCGGACGACCCGTCGGACATCCTGTTCACGTCCGGCACCACCGGCCGGTCGAAGGGTGTCGTCCAGACGCACAGCCGGACCTTGCACGTCGCCACCGACTGGGCGTCGATGACCGGCCTCACGCCCGGCGACCGCTACCTCATGGTCAACCCGTACTTCCACATGTTCGGGTTGAAGGCCGGCATCCTCGCGTGCGTCGCCGGCGGTGCGGCGATGCTGCCGCAGCCGGTGTTCGACGTCGATCGCGTGCTCGCCCGCGTCGCGGAGGAGCAGGTGACGGTGCTGCCCGGCCCGCCGACGCTGTACCAGTCCATCCTCGACCACCCGGATCGAGAGACGTACGACCTCTCGACGCTGCGGGTGGCGGTGACCGGCGCCGCCGACATCCCCGTCGAGCTGATCCGGCGCATCTTCGCCGAGCTGCCGTTCGAGCTCGTCGTGAGCGGTTACGGCCTCACCGAGGGCGGCACCGCGACGGGCACGTCGGCCGACGACGACCCCGAGACGATCGCCACGACCGTCGGCCGTCCCCGGCCGGGTTTCGAGGTGCGCGTCGTCGACGGCGATGGCAAGGACGTCCCGCCGGGCGAGGCCGGCGAGGTGCTGCTGCGCAGTCCGAGCGTGATGAAGGAGTACCTCGATGACATCGACGCCACCGCGGCGGCGTTCACCGGCGACGGGTGGCTGCACACCGGCGACATCGGCACCGTCGACGAGCGCGGCTGCCTGAAGATCGTCGGCCGGTCGAAGGACATGTTCATCGTGGGTGGGTTCAACGCGTACCCGGCCGAGATCGAGAACCTGCTGCTGCGCCATCCCGATGTGAACCAGGCCGCGGTGATCGGCATCCCCGACGCCCGCCTCGGCGAGGTCGGCATGGCGTTCGTCGTCCGCCGCGCCGGCGCGGCCCTGCGCGAGGACGACCTCGTCGCGTGGGCGCGCCGCGAGATGGCCAACTACAAGGCGCCGCGCGTGGTCGAGTTCGTCGACGAGCTGCCGGTCAACGCCACGGGCAAGGTCGAGAAGCTCGTGCTGCGCGAGCGCGCCGCGTCACGTCGTCAGGATTGACACACCGGCGGTGCCCGGCGCGCCGTAGAGCTGCGCGTAGCCGACGCGCGGCGTGCCCGGCACCTGGCGGTCGCCGGCGGTGCCGCGCAGCTGGAGGACGAGCTCGTGCACCTGGCGGAGCCCGGACGCACCGATCGGCTCGCCGTTGGCGATGAGGCCGCCGTCGGTGTTGACGGGCAGCGGCCCGTCGATCTCGGTGGCGCCGTCGGCGACGAGCTTCTCCTGCTCGCCGTCGGCACAGAAGCCGTTCTCGGCCATGTGGATGACCTCAGCGCCGGCGTCCGTGTCCTGCAGCTGGACGACGTCGACGTCCTCGGGCCCGATGCCCGCCATCTCGTACGCCGCCTTCGACGCGTAGACGGTCGGTGCCGCGTCCTGCTCGACGGCGGCCCACGACGCGTGCACCTCGAACGCGCCGTAGCGCCGGGTCCGCACCGCCGTCGCCTTCAGGTAGATGGGCGTCGGTGTGTAGCGGGAGGCGAGGTCGGCACGGCACATGAGCACGGCGGCGGCGCCCTCGTCCGGTGCGCAGAACATGTACTGCGTGAGCGGGTAGTTCAGCATCCGCGAGTGCAGGATCTCGTCCTCGGAGATCGCCTTTCGCCGGAACGCGTTCGGGTTGCGGGAGCCGTTGCGGTAGTTCTTCGCCGCCACCTTCGCCAGCGTCTCGTGCGAGATGCCGTGGTCGTGCATGTAGCGGTTGATCTTCATGGCGAAGAACTTCGTCGTGAGGAACTGGCCGATGTCGCCGTACCACGGCGGCGCGCCGTAGTCGACGGGGTCGGATGTGAACGCGCCGGGCTCGTGCTTGTCCATGCCGACGGCGAGGCCGATGTCGTACTGACCCGACCGGATGGCGTCGGCGGTGAGCTGTAGCGCGGTGGCCGCGGTGGCGCAGCCGTTGTAGACGTCCATGAACGGGATGCCGGTGAGACCGAGGCGACCGGTGACGGCGTCGGGGTTGTCGACCTCGAAGCTGCCGCCGAACGCGAATTGCACGTCCGTCCACTCCGCGCCGGCGTCCTTCAGCGCCGCGCGAGTCGCGTCGGCGGCCATGTCGATCGCCGACGTGTCCCCGAAGCGACCGAACGGGTGGAGGCCCACCCCGATGATCGCGACCGCGGTCATCGCACCGCCTCGACCGGCGCGAGTGGCTCGAACGCGTGGACCATCACCTGCGTGCCGTCGTCGTCGGTGCGGAACGGCACGACGACGAGCTGCATCTCCATGCCGATGCGCAGCTTCGACGCGTCGGCTTCGGTCAGGCGGGCCTCGACCTTCACCTCGTCACCGAGCTGGACGAGCCCGACGCCGTACGGGCGGAACGTCTCGAGCGTCTCGCCGCTGGCGTAGGGCTCCTTCGGCAGGAACTCCTGCGTCGTGAACGTCCACAGCGTGCCGCGGCGGGGGAGCAGGTGCTCGGCCATCTCCGCGCACCCGCAGCGCGGGCACGACGCCTGCTTCGGGAACGTGGTCGCCGCGCAGTCGGGGCACCTGGCGCCGATCAACTGGGGCTCGTCGGCCGGCCACGTGAACACGTCCGGCGCGAAGGGAACCTGCGTCGTCGACACGCGCGGCACCGTAGTCAGCTGGCGGTGAGGCCGTTGTCCGCCGTCCAGATCGCGCCGGTGACGGCACGGGCCTCGTCCGAGGCAAGGAAGGCGAACACGGCGGCGATGTCCTCGGGCTCGGCCATGCCGCGGTGGCCGGCCATGCGGGTGGCGAGGTCGACGTCCATGTCGGGCGGGAACGCCGCCGACGCCGCGATGTTCGTGTTGGTGCCGGCCGGCGCGATGGCGTTGACGCGCAGCGGCGTCTTCAGGAACTCGACGGCGAGCGCGCGTGTGAGCTGCACGACACCGCCCTTGCTCATCGCGTACACGACCGAGTACGGGATGCCCTGCAGCCCGGCGTTCGACGCCATGTTGACGATGTTGCCGCCGGTCTCGAGCAGGTGGGGGATGGCCGCCTGGGCGAGGAAGAAGCAGGCGTCGAGGTTCACCGCCATCAGCCGCCGGTAGTCCTCGGCCGTCACCTCGGTGGCGTGCCCGGCGATGTAGATGCCGGCGATGTTGCCGAGCACGTCGAGCCGGCCGAACGCGCCGACGCACCGGTCGACGACGTCGCGGCACGCCGCCGCCTCGCGCAGGTCGGCGACGTCGTGCGTCAGGCGCGGGGCATCCCCATCACCGGCACGTGACCGCGTCTCGTCCAATCCCGCCCGGTCGACGTCGACGGCGAACACCGACGCGCCCTCGGACAGGAGCCGCAGGGCGACGGCGCGGCCGATGCCCGATCCGGCCCCCGTGACGAGAGCGACCCGCCCGTCGAAGCGCACGTCAGAACGTGCCGATGCCGGCGGCCTCGTTGCGGGTCCGCCACTCGTCCTTGCTCATGCGGGTGACGTCGACGTCGGTCGCCAGCGCCCGGAGCGCGCCGACGCTCGCCTGGTCGCGCGAGGTGTGGG
>DASSOZ010000174.1:0-2223 GCA_035700105.1 Acidimicrobiales bacterium | reverse complement strand
CAAGTTCCAGCGCGACTCGAACGACGCCTACCTGGTGGTGCGCGACGACATCGGTGCCACGCTGTCCCAGCTGCAGGAGGGCATCGCCGGCGTCCGCGTGGTGCAGGCCTACGGGCGCGAGGAGGTCGAGGCCTCCCGGTTCACCGACCAGAACCGGTCGCTGTACCGGGCCCACATGCGGTCGGTGCTGATCTCGGCCTGGTACCTGCCGATCATCGAGTTCGCCGGCCTGCTGACGACGGCGATCGCGGTGGGCGTCGGCGGCTGGTGGGTCCACGACGGCCAGCTCGAGATCGGCACGGTCGCCTTCTTCGTCCTCACGCTGTCGAACCTGTTCGAGCCGATCCAGCAGCTGTCGCAGCTCTTCAACACGCTGCAGTCGGCGGGCGCCGCCCTGCACAAGCTGTTCGGCCTCCTCGACACGCCGGCGACGATCGTGGAGCGCGCCGGCGCCGTCGACCTGCCCGAGCGCGGCGCGTTCGACGTGCGCGCCGTCTCGTTCTCGTACGACGGCGTGACGCCCGTGCTGCGCGACGTCGACCTGCACGTCGCCGACGGCGAGCGGCTCGCGCTCGTCGGACCGACCGGCGCCGGCAAGTCGACGCTCGCCAAGCTGCTGTCGCGCCTGTACGACCCCGTCGACGGGACGATCGCGTACGGCAGCGTCGACCTGCGCCACGCAACGCTGCGGTCGCTGCGGGAGCGGATCGTCGTCGTCCCGCAGGAGGGGTTCCTCTTCGGCGGCACCGTGCTCGACAACGTCCGGCTCGGGCGGGCGTCCGCCACCGACGACGAGGTCGTCGACGCCATGCGCTCGATCGGCGTCTACGACCACTTCGCCCGCCTCGCCGAAGGCGTCCGGACCGAGGTGCGTGAGCGCGGATCGCGACTGTCGGCCGGTGAGCGCCAGCTGGTGTCCCTGGCGCGCGCCGCGCTGGCGAACCCGTCGGTGCTCGTGCTCGACGAGGCGACGTCGAACCTCGACCCCGGGACCGAGGCCGAGGTCGAGCTGGCGATGGACGCGCTGATGGCGGGGCGCACGGTGATCGTGATCGCCCACCGGTTGTCGACCGCCGAGCGCGCCGATCGCGTCGCCGTCGTCGACGACGGCTGCCTGCTCGAGCTCGGCACCCACGACGAGCTGCTCGCCCGCGGCGGCCGCTACGCCGCGCTCTACGGCTCGTGGGCCGGCGCGCAGTCCCCCCTCACGAACTCGGCGTAGATCGTTGCGCTGTGCGCAACTTCTTACGCCGAGTTCGGTAGGTCGGCGACTGGGGCGTACCGGCTCGACCCGGCGTACGCGAGCCACAGCGCGAGCGCGCCGGCGACGCAGCCGGCGACGACGAGCGGGAGGCGGCCGGCGTCGCCCCACGCCAGGCCCGCCCAGATCCCGGCGACGACCGCGCCGCCGCCGGCGATCCCCTGGTAGAGGCCGAGCCCCGTGCCGGTCTGCGACGCCGGCAGCAGGTCGGCGACCCATGCCTTGCCGACGCCGTCGGTGAGCGCGGTGTAGCCGCCGTAGAGCGGCAGCAGCACCCAGACCCACGCGGTGGTCGTCACGACGCCGAGACCCGTGTAGGCGATCGCGAAGATCGCGAGTCCGCACGCGAAGACGAGGTGGCGCGGCACGCGATCCGACACGACACCCGCCGGGTAGCTGAGCCCGGCGTACGCGAGGTTGTAGAGGACGTACGCGCCGACGACCCCGACGAACCCGAGCCCGAGCTCCTTCGCCCGCACGAGCAGCAGGGCGTCGGAGAAGTTGACGAGCCCGAAGATCGCCAGGAACGCCACCGCGCGCCAGTAGCGGCGGGGGAGCGCGGCCGCCGGCTCGAGGACGTGGGCGTGCGCCGCCGGTACGTCGACGGCGGGCCGGTGCTCGCGAACGAGCGTGATCAACGCGACGGACACCACCGCGGGTACGAACGCGACGAAGAACAGCGGGCGGATGCGGTGGTCGAGCAGCTCGTACAACCCGAGTCCGAGGAGCGGGCCGACGACGGCCCCCGCGGTGTCGGCGGCGCGGTGGAACCCGAAGGCGCGTCCGCGCTCCGCGGGCGCGACCTCGGCGGCGATCAGCGCGTCGCGCGGTGACGTGCGGACGCCCTTGCCGATGCGGTCGCTGAAGCGGGCGACGAGCACGAGCGGCCACCCGGTCGCGAAGCCGATGACGAGCTTGCTCACGGACGAAAGCCCGTAGCCGGCGGCGATCAACGGCTTGCG
>DASSOZ010000173.1:0-7289 GCA_035700105.1 Acidimicrobiales bacterium | reverse complement strand
TGGTCGGGGCCGAGTCGCGGCTGCCGTACGACCGGCCGCCGCTGTCGAAGGACGTGCTCGCCGGCGATACCGACATGTCGCAGCTCGAGCTGCGCGCCGAGGACAAGTGGGCCGACCTCGACGTCCGCCTGCGACTGGGCGTGCGCGCCACCGGCCTCGACATCGCCGGCCGCGCGGTCACGCTCGAGGACGGGACGTCCGAGCCGTACGACGGGCTGATCGTCGCGACGGGATCAGTGCCCCGTCCGTTCCCCGGCGCGGTGACGCTGCGGACGCTCGACGACGCGCTCGCGATCCGCACCGCGCTGGACGACGGCGCGCGCGTGTGCGTGATCGGTGCCGGGTTCATCGGTGCCGAGGTGGCGGCGACGGCGCGGTGCCGCGGGCTGGAGGTGTCGCTGCTCGAGGCGCTGCCGGTGCCGCTGTCACGCGCGCTCGGCGACGAGATGGGCGCGGCATGCGGCGCGCTCCACGTCGACTTCGGTGTGGACCTTCGCTGCGGCGTCGTGATCGAGCGCGTCGAGCCGGGCCAGGGCGTCGTGCTGGCCGACGGCAGTCTCGTGCCGGCCGACATCGTCGTCGCCGGCATCGGTGTGGTGCCGGTCACCGACTGGCTCGAGGGGTCGGGCCTGACGATCGACAACGGCGTCGTGTGCGACGAGACGCTGGCGTGTGTCGGCGCCGGCGGCGCGGTGTTCGCCGCGGGTGACATCGCCCGCTGGCCGAACGCGCTGTTCGACGACGAGGTCATGCGCGTCGAGCACTGGACGAACGCCGTCGAGCAGGGTGATCTCGCCGCACGCAACCTGCTGAGCGGCGGGAACGGCGAGCCCTACGCGCCCGTGCCGTACTTCTGGTCGGACCAGTACGGCGTGAAGATCCAGTTCGTCGGCCGGTCGGCGCCCGGCGACGAGGTGCGGGTCGTCGCCGGGTCGGTCGAGGACCGCAAGTTCACCGCGATCTACGGGCGCAACGGGCGCATCGTGGGGTGCCTGGGATTCACCATGCCGCGCAAGGTGATGCAGTACCGCAGGATGATCGCGGCGCGGGCGTCGTGGGATGATGCCCTCCGTGCTGACTGAGGTCTGGGGGACCGTCGGCGGGCGCTGGTACGTCACGCTGTTCGGGCTGACGTTCCTGTGGCGCGCATCGCGCCACCTCGGCTGGCGCAAGACGCTGCTGTACACGGTGATCGCGGTTGCGGTCGGCGGGCTGGCCGAGAACGGGTCCGTCCATCTCGGTGTCCCGTACACGCGCTACGCGTTCGACGACTCGCTGCGGGGCAAGGAGATCTTCCTCGGCGACGTCCCCCTGATGGTGCCGCTGTCGTACACGTTCATGGCGTACTTCGCGTTCGCGTGCGGGCGCCTGCTCGCCAGCGGACCGCGCCGCACGCGCGCGCCGCGCGTGTGGATGGAGGCACTCATGGCGATCGTGCTCGCCGTGTGGGCGCTGTGGATCCTCGACCCGATGAGCCGCCTCGGCGACCGCTTCTACCTGGGGCCCGTGTTCCGCTACGCCGGCCCCGGCTTCTGGTTCGGGCTGCCCACCGGGTCCCAGGTCGGGTTCGCGGCGACGGCGGCGATCCTGCTCGGGACGCTCTTCTGGTTGGCGCGCGACGAGCCCGACCGCGCCGTCGACGGCGGGCTCGTGCGTCACCCCCACGCGATCGCGCTCCTCACGTACCACGCCCAGGTCTTCCACCTCGCCGTCGTGGCCTGGTGGATCGGCGCCGACACGATCGGCGGCGCCGCGGTCCTCATGTGGGTGCCGGTCGCGGCGATGACGGCGGTGTACTGGGGCGCCCAATCCCGTTCTGCCAGCAGCAGCGCGACCGGATCGGGTGCGCTGCTGCTGGCAGAACCGGCAGACTCGTCGCCCGATGAACGGCGACGCACTCCGAGCCCGACTGGCGTCGGGTGAACCCGTTGTCCTCCCCGGTGTCTTCGACGCGCTGAGCGCGCGGCTGGCGCACGCCGCCGGTCACGACTCCCTGTTCGTCTCCGGGTTCGCCGTCGCCGCGACGCTGCTCGGCAAGCCCGACTTCGGCTACGTCACGCAGACCGAGATGGCCGACGTCGCCCGCCGCGTCTGCAGTGCGGTGCCGGGCGCCCACGTCGTCGTCGACGGCGACACCGGGTACGGCAACGCACTGAACGTCATCCGGACGGTCGAGCTGTACGAGCAGGCGGGCGCGGCCGGCGTCTTCCTCGAGGACCAGGAGTGGCCGAAGAAGTGCGGCCACATGGCCGGCAAGCGCGTCGTCGCGCGCGACGACTGGCTTGCGAAGCTCGACGCCGCGCTCGACCACCGCGACCGCATGTTCGTCGTCGCCCGCACCGACGCGATCGCCGCCGTCGGGATCGACGAGGCGTGCGAGCGGGCCGCCGCCGCGCAGCAGCTCGGGGTCGACGCCGTGTTCGTCGAGGCGCCCGAGAACGACGACCACCTCCGGGCGATCGTCGACGCCACGCCGGGCGCGGTGCGCGTCGCGAACATGGTCGAGGGCGGGCGGACGACGCTGCACACACCGGACGAGCTCCACACCCTCGGTTTCGACCTGATCGTGTCGCCGCTGAGCGGGCTCCTGCCGGCGACGAAGGCGATGCGTGACGCGTACGGCGCGCTGCACGAGCACGGCACGCTGCGCGACCGCCTCGACACGCTGACGACGTTCGACGAGTTCGGCGACGTCATCGGCCTGCCGCAGCACTACGCGCTCGAGGCCGCGTACCGGCGCGACGAGTGAACGGCTCGCGGTTCGCGTCGCTGCGACCGCTGCGCCACCGGCAGTTCTTCCTCGTCTGGTCGGCGGCGCTCGTGTCGAACGTCGGCACGTGGATGCAGACGATCGCCGTCGGCACGCTCGTCACCGAGCTCACGGGGCGGGCGAGCGGCGCCGGGTTCGTCGCCGCCGCCGGCTTCCTGCCGATCGGCATCCTGTCGCCGATCGGCGGCGCGCTCGCCGACCGCGTCGACCGCCGTCGCTTCCTGCTGCTGACCACGATCGGCGAGGCGTTCTTCGCCACGCTCCTCGCGGTGATCTACGCCGCCGGACACGCCGACGAGGTGACGGTGTCGCTCGCGGTGTTCGGTGGCGGGTGCATGGCCGCGCTCGGGTTTCCCTGCTACCAGGCGATGCTGCCGGACCTCGTCGGCACCGAGGACCTGCTCGGCGCGGTGTCGCTGTCGTCGGCGCAGTTCAACCTCGGGCGCGTGATCGGCCCGGCACTCGCGGGTCTCGTCATCCACCTCGGGTCCTACTCGTGGGCGTTCGTCATCAACGCCGGGTCGTTCTTCGCCACCGTCCTCGCGTTGCTCGCGGTGCGGGTCCCACCGCCGCCGGGCACCGCCGGCGCGTCGCTGTGGCAGCGCATCACCGACGGCGCGCGCACGGCGCGCAACGAACCGGGTTGCTGGACGGCGCTGAACCTCGCGTTCGTGATGGCACTGTGCGCGTCACCGTTCATCGCCCTGATCCCCGCTGTCGCCGTCGTGCTGTTCCACGGTGACGCCGGCACGACGTCGGTCCTCGTCACCGCCCAGGGCGTCGGCGCGGTGATCGGCGCGCTCGCGCTGGCGCCGCTCGCCGAGCGCTACGGGCGGCGCCAGATGCTCGTCGCCAACCTGTTCCTGTTGCCGGCCGCGCTCGTCGTGTACGCCGCGGCGCCGTCGCTGTGGACCGCGGCGCTCGGGCTCGTGCTCGTCGGCGCCACGTACATCTCGGTGTTCTCCGGCATGAACGTCGTCATCCAGCTTCAGGCGCCGGCCGAGTACCGAGCCAGGGTCCTCAGCCTGTACTTCGTGGTCGTCGGCGTCGTGTACCCGCTCGGCGCCGCGCTGCAGGGCCGCATCGCCGACCTCCACGGCCTGCGGCTGACGACCGCGGGTGGCGCGGTCGCCATGGTGGTCGTCGTCGCGCTCGTCGCGGTCGTACGGCCCGCGCGATTGCGCTCACTCGACGACGTGCACACGGACCACGCGCTCGATGGCCCGTGACCCCGCTCCGAGCCGGGCGCACACTCGGTTCCAAGGGGGGATGCACATGACAGTGATGCAGTCGATCCAGAGCCGCGTCGCGCCGGGACGGATCCAGGACGCGATCGGGCTGGCGCACGAGACGGAGAAGGTGTGCGAGCGTTACGGCGCCGAGGTCCGGTTGCTGGCGCCGTCGGTAGCCGGTGAGGCGACCGGGGCGGACCTCACGCTCACCATCGAGGTCGCCGACCTCGACGCGTTCGCCACGTTCGCCGACGGTGCGGGCAACGACCCCGACGTCCAGTCGCTCCAGATGCGGGTGATGGAGGCCAACTCGCCGGTGACGATCGTCAACCAGTCGCTCATCGTCGAGATCCCGAGGGGGAAGGCGCCGGCGCCCGGTCGCGGCAACACGGTCGAGGTCTACGTCTCGAAGCCGCTGCCGGGGCAGTACGAGAAGGCGGTCGAGGACGGCATCATCGCCTGCGAGGTCGTGGAGAAGGCGGGGGCGATGAACGCCCGCATCGGCACGATCAACTTCTCGGGACTGGGTCAGGGCCTGACGATCGCCTCGTGGGAGTGGGCCGACGCCAAGGCGTTCGTCAAGGGCTTCAAGGTCTGGGAGACCGACAAGAAGGCGAAGGCGCTCTCGGAGCGGTCGCTCGGCGCCAACCCGAGCTCGACGCTGTTCTGGAGCGGCCTGCTCCAGGTCATCCCGCTGTAGCGATCATCCAGGCTGATGCCGTGGACCCACCTCAGCGGTGGGCTACGGCATCAACCTGCGAGCGGTTCCTCGACCTCGACGGGCTTGCGCAGACCGGTGACGACGAACGCGACGGCGCCGAGGCAGACGATCGCGCTCACCCACTCGTTGATGCGCAGGCCGAGGACGTGCGTCGCGTCGTCGATGCGCATGCGCTCCCACCAGAACCGGCCGAACGTGTAGACGGCGACGTACACGGCGAAGAGGCGTCCCGGCTTCAGCCGGCCCGGCCAGCGGCGCTCCACCCAGATGCACACGCCCGCGGTGAGCAGGCACCACAGCGACTCGTAGAGGAACGTCGGGTGGAAGGTGGCGAACCGCTCGTACCCGTCGGGCCGGTGCGACGGGTCGATGCGCAGCGCCCACGGCACCGTCGTCGGCTTGCCGAACAGCTCCTGGTTGAACCAGTTGCCCCACCGGCCGATCGCCTGTGCCACCGGCAGCGCCGGCGCGACGACGTCCATCAGCATCGGCACCGACGCGCCGCGCCGGCGGGCCACCCACGCACCGACGAGCACGCCACCGAGGACACCGCCCCAGATGCCGAGTCCGCCCTCCCACACCTTGAAGACGTCGAGCCAGTGGCCGTGGTCGAAGCGGTACCAGTCGGTGGCGACGTGGTACAGCCGGGCGCCGATCAGGCCCCCGGGGACCGCCCAGATCGCGATCGACGAGATGAGTCCGGGGTCGCCGCCGCGCGCCTCCAACCGGTGCGACGCGATCGACACGGCGGCGACGACGCCCAGCGCGATCATCAGCCCGTAGGCGTGCAGGTCGAGTGGTCCGAGCGGGATCACGCCCCGCGACGGGCTCGGTATCGACGCGAAGACGGTGGCGGTCACGCCGGCGCCAGGAACTCCCGGATCGTCGCGGCGAGCGCAGCGGGCTGCTCGAGTGCGAGCAGGTGACCGGCGTCGGGGATGACGACGAGTCGCGCGTCGGGCAGCAGGGACACGAATGCGTCGGCGTGCGCGGGACCGACGAACCGGTCGTCGTCGGACCGCACCACGAGCGCGGGCATCGTCGCCCGCTGCAGTCGCTTCGCCAGGCGGGGATCGTGCAGGTACGGGTCCCACCCGATCTTCGCTGTCGCCGCCATCGCCAGCAGCGTCGGCCGGATCATGTCGAACGGGATGCCGGCGAGCACCACCGGGTCCTCGATGCCCTCGGCCATCGCATGCATCATCTGCGCAATCGGGTGCGACTGGTCGTGGAACAGCATCTCGGCCAGCTCGTCGCCACGGCCGCGGAACATGTCGGGGATCGGTGACTCGGCGAGGTACAGCCCGACCGAGTTCACGAGCACCAGGTGCGACACGAGGTGCGGATAGAACACCGCGACCTCGGCGGCGAGCCACCCGCCGAGCGACTGGCCGACGAGCGTGGGCTGCGCGACGTCGAGCCGCTCGATGACGTCGACGACGTGGAACATCGCGTCGGTGATGTCGTCGATCGCCTCGATGCCCTCTGACTCACCGAAGCCCGGGAACACCGGCGCGAACACCTCGAACGTCGACGCCAGGTCCCGCAGCAGCGGCGACTCGGCGTTCGTCTCGCCCTGCGCGGAGTGGAGGTAGACGACCGGGGAGCCGGCGCCGCCGTGGACGAGGTCGATCTTGCCGACCGCAGTGTCGAGGCGCTCGGTTTCCAGGCCGATGCCCATCAGGCCACCCCCGCCTGCTGTGCGAGCACGCGTGCGCCTTCGGGGAACTCCTTGCGCAACCGCGGCATGACCTCCGACGCGAAGAGCTCGATGTTCCTCTTCGTCAGGTCGCGCGGCAGCGTGCCGAGCTGCAGCAGCGCCAGCAGGTTGCCGGTGCCGAGCTTGCCGAGGTTCTCGCACAGCTTCTGGAACACCGTGTCGGGCGAGCCCACGATCGCGTAGGCGCCCTGCTCGACCTGGTCCCAGGTGTCGAGGCTGACGGCGAAGGTGCCCATGCCCTTGAACATGTGCTCGGCACTACGTACCGACGTGTAGCCGGGGATTGCCGGGTTGATGCCGGGGAGCAGTCGCTTGACGAAGTACCAGAAGTGTTCCTCGTACTCGCGCCGGGCCTGCTCGTCGGTCTCGGCGATGTAGATCGGCTCGAGCCAGCCGGACTGCATCGGGTCGGCCTCGTAGCCCTCACGCTCGCAGGCCTCTCGGAACATGCGGAACTGCCGCTCGAAGATGTCGATGTGGAAGTACGGGATGCCCATGTAGGCGTAGCGGTTGCGGGCGACGAACTCCATCGTCTCGAGCGACCCGGCGCCGGGGATCCACACCTCGGGGTGCGGCTGCTGCACCGGTCGCGGCCACGTGTTGACGTAGCGGATCCGGTAGTGCTTCCCGATGAACTCGAAGGGACCGGGTTCCGTCCACGCCCGCATGATGAGATCGTGCGCTTCGGCGAAGCGCTCGCGTGCATGTGCCGGGTTGATCGAGAACGAGTAGTACTCCGGCGGGCCACCGACGACGAACCCGGCGATCAGCCGTCCGCCGCTGATGCAGTCGATCATCGCGAACTCCTCCGCGACCCGCGTCGGCGGGTCGTACAGCGGGAGCGCG
>DASSOZ010000172.1:0-7245 GCA_035700105.1 Acidimicrobiales bacterium | reverse complement strand
AACCTGTTCTACTTCCGCGCATGCCGGATCTCGGGTTCTGGAACATCGCTCGCGACAACCCCGACCACGTCGCGCTGATCGACCACGACGGCAACGTCACGACGGCGGCCGAGCTGCTCGCCGCGCAGAACCAGGTCGTGCACGGGCTGCGAGCGCTCGGGCTGGGGACCGGCGACGCCGTCGCCGTCTGCCTGCCGAACGGGCGCGAGTTCTTCGAGATCTACCTCGCCTGCCTGCAGGCCGGCATGTACCTCGTGCCGATCAACCACCACCTCGTCGGCCCCGAGGTCGCGTACATCGTGAACGACAGCGAGGCCAAGGCGTTCGTCACGCACGAGCGGTTCGCCGACACGGCGACGGCAGCGGCCAAGGAGATCGACGTCGCCGACGACGCCCGGTTCAGCATCGGCCACGTCGACGGTTACCGCGACTACGAGGCCGACCTGAAGGACGGCCAGCCGACGTCGGACCCGACCGAGCGCACGATGGGCACCGTCATGAACTACACGTCGGGAACGACGGGGCGGCCGAAGGGCGTGCGGCGGCCGCTGACCGGTGCCGATCCCGACGTCGCCGGCGGGATGCTCGGCGGGATGCTCCTGTTGTTCAAGGGGCAGCCGTTCGACGACAACGTCCACATCATCGGCTCGCCGCTCTACCACACGGCCGTGCTCCAGTTCGGCGCCGGGTCGATGCACCTCGGGCACACGCTCGTCGTCATGGACAAGTGGACGCCCGAGGGGATGCTCGAGCGCATCGACCGCTACAAGGTGACGACGAGCCACATGGTGCCGACGCAGTTCGTCCGCCTGCTCAACCTCGACGACGACATCAAGAAGATGTACGACGTCTCGAGCCTGCGCCACATGATCCACGCCGCGGCACCGTGCCCGCCGGACGTGAAGCGCCGGATGATCGAGTGGTGGGGCGACACGATCGACGAGTACTACGCCGCGTCCGAGGGCGGCGGCACGATCGTGTTCGCCGACGAGTGGAAGAAGAAGCCCGGGACCGTCGGCCAGCCGTGGCCGATCAGCGAGGTCGCCATCTTCGACGACGACGGCAACCGCATCGAGGAGCCGAACAAGGTCGGCACCGTCTACATGGCGATGTCGTCCGGCGACTTCGAGTACTACAAGGACAAGGACAAGACGAAGAAGAACCGCATCGGCAAGTTCTTCACCGTCGGCGACGTCGGGTACCTCGACGAGGACGGCTGGCTCTTCCTGTCCGACCGCAAGATCGACATGATCATCAGCGGCGGCGCCAACATCTACCCGTCCGAGATCGAGTCGGTGCTGATCAACCACCCGAAGATCGCCGACGTCGCGGTCTTCGGCATCCCCGACGAGGACTGGGGCGAGCAGGTCAAGGCGGTCGTCGAGCCGGTCGAGGGCGTCGAGGGCGGACCGGAGCTCGAGGCCGAGATCCTCGCCTGGGCCAAGGACCAGCTCGCCAAGTACAAGACGCCGAAGTCGATCGACTTCACGACCGACATGCCCCGCGACCCGAACGGCAAGCTCTACAAGCGCAAGCTCCGCGACCCGTACTGGGAGGGACGCGAGCGGGCGATCTGACCGCGCGCCCGTTCGAGATTGGGTGATTGGCCGGCCCATAGGCGGCCAATCACCCAATCTCGTGGCATCAGGGCTCGCAGATCCGGCAGTGGCTGTAGCCGGGCGCGTCGCGCGGCACCACGAGTGCGTTGTCGCGGTTGGCGATGACCGGGCAGTCGCGCCGGTGCAGCATCGTGCCGTTCGGCGTGGCGTAGAGGACGTCGTCGTCCGCCGCGGCGACCGGCGCGGCGACGTGATCGGGTGCCGTGACCGCACCGGTGCGCGACAGCAGCGACTCGATGCGTTCGAGGGCCTCGACGGCGCGATCGGACTGTGCGCGTGACTCACGCACGAGCACCGTCACCCAGTGCGTGAAGTAGAGGAACCCGCCGAGGAACACGAACCCGAGGCCGAGCAGCCCGCCCGAGATCAGGTACGGGATCTGCTCGAACGAGTTCGGCGTGTGGGAGGCACCGAACCAGCCGAGCAACACGGCGATGAGCCCGAGCGGCGCGAGCACGCCGCCCAGCACCATCAGCGTGTGCTCGTTGTCGCCCCGCAGGGCGCCGATGCGCAGCCGCCGCACCGACTCGCGCAGCTCGCCCAACCGGTCCCGCTCGCGGGACGCGGGCGCGTCCATCGTCACGTCGCTCATTCTGCGGCCCCGTCCTCCTTGCCGTAGGGACACCCACCCGCCGTCGCCCCCAGTGTCGACTCCGCCAACCGCCGCGACAGCCCCGCCCACATCGGTGCCGTCATGATCACGAGGATCGCCAGCGCCGCCGGCACCGGGTCACCGATCGCCGAGATCGGCGAGAACACCGCGCCCTCGACACCGCCGGGACGGGCGGGACGCAGCGCCGGCGTCGGCGTCGAGAATCCCGCCGGCGCGCCGCCGACGGATCCGAGTGATCCACCGAGGTCGGACGGTCCCAGCGCGCCGAGGTCGCCGCCCAGGTCGCCGACCGCGCCACCGAGGTCGTCGAACGACCCCGCGTCGAACGCCGGGGTCGCCATCGTGTCGACACCCGCGGTCGCCAGCGAGATCTCGGCGATGTGGGTCTCCTTGAACATGTTGACCGCGCCCTGCGCACCGAAGGGCGCGCCCGGGAACAGCGGGTCCGACGGCAGCTGGTCCGACGGCAGCAGCGCGAGCAGCGACGCCAGCCGGGCGTCGCTCGACCCGCCGTACGTCATCTGGATCGCCAGACCGTTCGCCGTGCGCGACGCGGTGCCCGCATCCGACGCCGACGTCGGGGCGAGCAACCGCACGCGCACGCCGGCCTGCTCGAGGAGCGCGTTGAGGTCGCCGCCGGCGCCGACGGTCTGCGTGATCAGGTTCGACAGCTGCTGCGCCACGGGGGCCAGCGCGTCGCCGACCGGCTTCAGCGGTGAGCCGTTGCCGAACACGGGCCCCGTCAGCGGCGCGAGCGGCCCACCGGGAGGCGGCAGCGCCTCGGCGAGGTGCACGCCGGTCGCGTCGACCGTCGCCTTCAGCCCGAGCACGGTCGCGCCGGTGACCTTGGTGAGCCCGTCGGACTTCGCCTCCGACCCGTTGCTCGACGCCACGATGTCCGTGTCGACCGAGTCGAAGTGCAGCAACCCGAACAGCACGTCGACGCCGGACACCGTCGAGCGTGACCTGCTCACCGCGAGCCCGTCCTCCAGCGCCGAGTGGGCAATGACGTTGACGCCGTCGACGTCGATGAACGTCGGCAGGTCGGCGCCGGTGTAGCGCGACGTCCCGGTCGCCGACGTCGGCTGCGCGACGGCGTCCATCTGCGTGCCCGGCACGGTCGAACGGCGCGTCTCGTTGTCGGCGCCGGGGTTGTGCGCCTCGGCCCGGACGGGGTACGGCGGGATCGGTACGTTCTGCCCGCCCTGCGCGAGCGCGGAGCCGATGTCGGCGACGAGCGCGCCCGGCCACGCCAGCGAGGCCAGGGCGTAGCTCGCCGGGCCGGCGGACAGCGTCGCCTGGGCCTCGGGCATGCCGGCCTGGAAGATCGGTGACACCGGGAACACGTTCTTGATGTCGTACGTGAACAGCAGCCCGTCACCCTTGGCGTTGAGCTGGAAGCCGCCGAACGCCGACGCGGCGTCGCCCGACGAGCCGGCCTCCTGCGCGGAGACGGGGCGTCCGAAGCCGGCGGCGTACGACACCAGCACCGCTCCGGCCAGCACGCCGCGGATCCACAGCGACCTACGCGCCCGTGCACGTGCGCTGTGCACGCGGTCTGCGTCGCGCAGCGGAGGGGGCGTGGGGGCGGAGCCCCCTCGGAACGGACGCCGACCCGGCGTTGCCGGTCGGCGGCCTGAGCGCCGGCCGAAGGCCGGCACCGTTGACTCGAGCCGAAAGGTCTCCTTTCGGCTCGACGACCTACGCCGTCGCAACCCGGACCTCCTCGTTGACCACATCCCCTTCGGGAACGGCCGTCGCATCCGATCGTGACGGGCGGCGGGTGCCGACGGGGACCTTCTCGTAGAGCATCCCGGCGAGGCCGTTGGGCTGGCGGCCGAGGCTGATCGCACCGACGGCGACGCCGGCGAACACCAACCCGGCGAGATCGGGCTGCTTGCTCTGCACGACCGGCAGCAGCGCGAACAGCGCGCCGCCGATCAGCGCGCCCGTCACCGTCGTGATCCCGCCGACGACGGCGAACAGGAACAGCACGATGTTGTTGATCGGGTCGAACTGGATGCTGCCGGCCGTCGAGTTCAAGCCGCCGAACAGCGCGCCCGCCAGCCCGGCGACGAACGCCGACGTCGCGAACACCATCAACTTCGTGCGGCGGACGTCGAGACCGAGCGTGGCGCACGCCGCCTGGCTGTCGCGCATGGCCGCCAGGCGGCGGCCGAACGGGCCGCGCTTCAACCACAGCACGGCGATCGCGACGAGCGCGAAGACGATCGCGCACAGCACGAAGAACGCCTTGTCACCGCTGAAGTCCATCCCGAACAGGTGCAGCCGGCCGACGTCGACGTTGCCCTTCCCGAACACCCACGGGTGCTCGAAGATGAGGTCCTTCGACACGATCGCGAACCCGAGCGTGACGAGCGCGAGGTACAGCCCCTGCAACCGCATCGCCGGCAGGGCCACGATCACGCCGATCGGGACGGCGGCGGCGCCGGCGAGCACCATGCCGGCGAGCGAGTCGCCGCCGAGCGTCTTGCCCATCGCCCACGCGCCGATGGCGACGAACACGTACTGCGACAGCGACACCTGACCGGAGAACCCGGTCAGCACGACGAGCGACAGGAGGATCAGCGCGTAGATCACGCCCCGCGTCATGTCGGGCAGGTACTGCTGCCACGAACCGGGCATCACGTTCGCGAGCACGACGACGGCGCCGACGAACGCGGAGGCTCGCGCCAGCGACGCGCGCATCCCCGGCACCGCCGGCGTGTTGCGCCCGACGACGCGGCCCACCGTCAGCTTGGCCTCGGGGAGAAGCAGCAGCGCCCCGAAGAGGAAGATGCCGGGCAGGCTCACCTGCACCTTGTCCCACGTGCCGCCGTTGGGCAGGGCGAAGATCGCCCAGTTCTGCGCAACCCCGAGCAGCAGGGCGCCCGCGAACGTCATGGGCAGGCTCTTGAGGCGGCCGAACACGGCGGCGCCGTACGCGTTCGTGACGAGGAACGTCAGCGTGATCGGCTCGAGGATCCCGCCGACGGCGAGCAGGATCCCGGCGAGCGCGGCGAGCACCGACCCGAGCATCCAGCTCGTCCGGGCGATGCGCGTCGGCCGCGCACCGTTGAGCGCGGCGAGCACCTTGTTGTCGACGACGGCGCGCATCGCCGTGCCGGTGCGCGTGCGGAACAGCACGAGCCGAAGCGACACGGCAACGGCGATGGCGACGAACAGGTACGCGACCTGGTCGTATGTCAGGCGGGCACCGGCGATCGAGATCGTGTTGCTCTCGCCGAGCAGGCGCTTCAGCGTCGCCGCCTTGCTCGCCGGATAGAAGAACTGCGCCGACCCGATCAGCAGGATCATCAGCGCGATCGTCACGACGATCGTCGTCGTGACCGACGCGTCGTTGAACCGCCGCATGACGAGCTCGAGCGCGATGCCGAGCAGCGGCGCGAACACGCCGAGCACGAGCAACAGGGCGATCGGTGTCGGCAGCCCGACGGTCACCTTCAGCGAGTAGTAGACGTACGCGGCGATCATCCCGACCGCGCCGTGGGCGAAGTTGAACGTGCCCGTCGTCGTGTACGTCAGCACGAGTCCACCCGCGGCGACCGCGTACACGCAGCCGAGTGCGATGCCGATGACCGTGAACTGGACGAACTGCTGGAACGTCGGCGCCCGTTCGACGACCCACAGGACGACGAGGGCGAACGCGACCCACGCGAGGATGCGCCGGACGTTCGGCGGCACTGCTCGCGTCCGGGCGCGCAGGCTCAACACTGGAACCCCTTGGCCGGCGCGATGCGCTTCCACTTACCGCCCTCGACGCCGAGCACGATGAAGCACGACGACGGCGTCTTGCCCGCCGGGTTCGTGCCGTTCGCCAGCACGCCGTCGGCGGTGAAGTCCGTGTAGCCCTTCAGCGTCTTGACGACCGCGTCACGCGTCGGCGCACCGCCGGCCGCGGTCAGCGCCTTCACGAACATGTCGGTCGCCGCCCACGACTCGATGGCGAAGAAGTCGAGGTCGGCGCCGGGGTTCACCCGGTTGTACCACTGCGCCATCGTCCCCATTATCGGGTTGATGCCGGCGTCCTCGGGGATGTCGTACGCCGCGCCGATGAGCGTGCCGTTGGCGGCGTCGCCCGCCTGGGCGAGGAACTTCTTCCCGTAGGCCTGGGCGCCGTAGTACGGCACCTTCGGCTGATAGCCCTGTTGCTTGAACGCCTGCGCGAGTCGGGCCATGCCCGTCTGCTCGAGCGTCGTGATCACCAGCTCCGCACCGGCGTTCTTCATCTGCGTGGCGACGCCGTTGTAGTCGGTCTGCGTGATCGCGACCTCGGCCTTGGCGACGACGTTGATGCCGGCGGCCTTCATGTCGGTCTCGTAGTTGAGCGCGCTGGCCTTCGCCGTCGCCTGCGCGGGATAGATGATGCCGGCCTTCGTCACCCCGTAGTTCGACTTGAAGAACTGCATCATCTTCACGGTGCCGTTGCTCTTCGCGCCGGGCTGCAGCGGGTTGGGCGAGAAGTTCGTGGGGAGCGCCTTGCGCTGCTCGCTGATCGACAGGCCGACGTCGGGGACGTTCGTGCCGTCGAGGACGGCGGCGCCGCCGTCGTCGACGACGCTGAAGTTGCCCACGAAGCCGAACACGTCGTTCATCAGTCGCTGCGTCTCGGACCGGTTGGCGCCGGTGTCGAGGCGGTCGTCGGCGGTGACGAGCTTGAGCGCCCGCCCGCAGACGCCGCCCTTGGAGTTGATGTAGGCGACGTACGCCTTGACGCCGTTCTGCGCGGTCTGGCCGAGCCCGGTCACCGGGCCGCTGATCGTGGACACGTTGCCGATGCGGATCTCGGTGGCCGACACGCCCTTGTCCGTCGCGCCGCCGCTCGACCGGCACGGCCCGCCCGCCGCCTGGGTCGCGCCGCCGCCCGCGGCGCCGCCGCCGGCGGACGCGCCGGTGCTCGCCCCACCGGCCGCGCCGGCGTCGGATGCGGTCGCGGCGCCGCCGTCGGTCCCACCCGTCGCACCGCTCCCCGCACCGCCGGCGTCGGTCCCC
>DASSOZ010000171.1:0-11420 GCA_035700105.1 Acidimicrobiales bacterium | reverse complement strand
GACGTCGTCACGACCGAGCACGCGCTCGACGACACGCGTGGACCCGACCGGCACGGTCGACTTGTTCACGACGACGGCGCCCGATGGCAGCACCGGTGCGATCTCGCGCGCCGCCGCCTCGATGTAGGACAGGTCGGCCGACCCGTCCGATCCTTGCGGCGTCGGCACGCACAGGTACGCGAACTCGCACGAGGACGCGGCCGCGGCGGCGCCGACGACGAACGAGAGCCGGCCCCGCTCGAGGCAGTCGGCGACGATCTCGTCGAGGCCCGCCTCGAGAATCGGGACGTCGCCACGGGACAGGCGGGCCACCTTGTCGGCGTCGATGTCGGCGCACACCACGTCGTGGCCGAGGTGGGCGAAGCACGCCCCCGTCGTGAGCCCGACGTAGCCGGTCCCGATCACAGCTATCCGGCTCACCTCGGCACCACCGCCCTCATCCTCGCAGCCCGTCGACGTCCCAGTGCCCCGGCAGGAACATGAGCCCGGCGCCGTCGCCCAACCCGGTGCCGGCGATCGAGAAGCCGAACTCCTGCTGGCGGCAGTCGAACGTCGTCACCGACGACAGGTCGTGCACGATCGCCGTCACTCGGTACCCGCCCTTCCAGAGCGGCAGCGAGTCGATCGAGTACTCGACGACACCCGGGCCCTCGTCGAACTTCAGCGGCGAAAGGCCGTGCGTCAGCGTGTTGATGCCGACCAGGTCGCCGCCGCCCTCACGATGGATCGAGAAGGCCAGCACGACGTCGTCCCTACGGACGGACGACGAGAGCCGGAAGCGCAGCGTCATCCGCTCCCCCGGCTCGAACACCGACCGCGTCTCGCCGTCGGCGTCGAGGAACTCGATCGCCTCGATGGTGATCTCGCCGTTGCCGTAGCGCTCACCGAGGTGCTCGAGTGCACCGGGGTCGCCGTCGTGCTCGCGCCGGACGGTCTCGACGTACGCGTCGATCACCTTGTTCGCCTCGCCGTCCATCATCACGCGTCCCTTCTCGAGCCACACGACGCGCGAGCACAGGTTGCGCACCGCGCCGAGCGCGTGGCTGACGAAGACGATGGGCACGCCCTGGCGGCGGAACTCGTAGAGCCGCTCGTAGCAGCGGTTCTGGAACTCCTCGTCGCCGACGGCGAGGACCTCGTCGATCAACAGGACCTCCGGATCGACGTTGATGGCGACGGCGAACGCCAGCCGGGCGTACATGCCCGACGAGTAGTTCTTCACGGGTGAGTCGATGAAGTCGCCGAGCCCGGAGAAGCGCACGATCTCGTCGAACCGCTCCTCGACCTGCCGCTTCGTCTGCCCGAGGGTCGTGCCGGCCAGGAAGACGTTCTCCCGCCCGGTGAGCTCCTGGTGGAACCCGGTGCCGAGCTCGAGCAGCGCCGACACCTTCCCGTGCACCGTCACCGCGCCGTAGTTCGGGGCGATGATCTTCGCGAGGCACTTCAGCAGCGTCGACTTGCCCGAGCCGTTCGACCCGATGACGCCGACCATCTCGCCGTGCTCGACGGCCATCGACACGTCCTTCAGCGCCCAGAACTCGTGGTACTTCGACCGGCGCTTGAGGATCGTCTCCTTCAACGTCGACGACCGCTCCTCGTAGGCGCGGTACGACTTCCAGACGCGGTCGACCTCGATGACGGGCGCCACGTCAGACGAGCTCCGCCATGCGCCGCTCGTGGCGGTTGAAGTACCACCAGCCACCGAGCACGAGGACGACCCCCCACGCCAGCGCGTACAGCAGCGCCCACGGCCCCGGCACCTTGCCGAGCAGCACCGCCTCGCGGAAGCCGATGAGCAGGCCCGTCAACGGGTTCAAGCGCAGCAACTTCACCGCGCCGGGGTGCTGCTGCTGGATGAGCGAGACGTCGTAGATGATCGGCGCCGCCCAGAACAGCAGCTGGAGCGCGACGTTGATGAAGTGCTGGAGGTCGCGGAAGTACACGTTCATCGCCGACAGGAACAGCGACGCGCCGAACGCGAGCAGCGCGGTGATCGCGATGATCGGCACGGCGAGGACGATCGTCCAGTGCGGATAGTGACCGAGGATGCACTGGAAGACGACGAGCACCGCGAACTCGAACAGGAACGTGACGACGCCGGACAGCACGACCGCCAGCGGCAGCAGCTCGCGCGGGAAGTAGATCTTCCGCACGAGGAACCCCTGACCGACGACCGACCCGGTGCCGCCGGCGAGACCCGCGTTCATGACGTTCCACACGACGAGGCCGCCGAAGAAGAACAGCGCGAACGGGAGGTCCTTGAACTCCCCCGCCGTCGGCGTGAAGCCCATGATCCAGAACACCGTCGCGTACACGGCGACCGTGAGCATCGGCGTGAGGAGCGACCAGAAGAAGCCCAGCACCGACCCCGCGTGCTTCGTCGCCAGATCGCGCCGGACCATCTGGAAGAGCAGGTCGCGGGCCGTCCGGACCTCGCGCAGCGACTCGCCGATCGAGCGCGCCGGCGGCTCGTTCAGCGGCGGCTCCTCGCCCGGCGCGAGATCGGGGACGCGGTTGCCGACGACCCTGGTCGGCGTCGCCTCGACGACGCCGGTCACGACGACACCAGTTCCTTGACCATCCGCTCGAGCGGCTCGTGCCAGTCGGGCAGCATCGGCAGGTCCGACAGTCGCAGGGCGGCGTTGTCCAGGACCGAGTACGCGGGACGCGGTGCCGGGCGAGCCGGCTGCAGTTCAGCGGTCGAGATCGGCTGCACGCGCTCGGCGTCGAGACCGGCCGCGGCGAAGATCGCCCGCGCGAACGCGAACCACGTCGTCGCACCCTGGTTCGTGACGTGAAAGACGCCCGGCAGGCGGTGCACGACCAGGAGCTTGATCGCCGCGGCCAGGTCAGGGGTGAACGTCGGGCAGCCGTGCTGGTCGTCGACGACCGTCAACGTGTCGCGCTCCCCCGCCAGGCGCAGCATCGTCTTCACGAAGTTGGCGCCGTGGACGCCGCACACCCACGACGTCCGCACGATCGTGTCCGACGGTGACAGCTCGCGCTCGCCGCCGAGCTTCGACCGCCCGTACATCGACAGCGGGCCGACCGCCGACCACTCGGTGTACGGCGTCGACGCGCGTCCGTCGAACACGTAGTCCGTCGAGACGTACACCACCCGCGCCGCGACCACCCGGGACGCGTCGGCGACGTGGCGGGTGCCGAGCGCGTTCACCCGCCACGCCTGATCGGGCTCGGTCTCGCAGCCGTCGACGTTCGTCCACGCGCCGGCGTGGACGACGACGTCCGGAGCGACCGTCGTGATCGCCTGGAGGACGCTGTCGCGCGACGCGAGGTCGAGCTCGTCACGCGTGCACGGGACGACCTCGTGGTGGGTGTCGTCGGCGAACGCCCGCTGGAGGTCGTGCCCGAGCTGTCCCCCCGCGCCCGTGATCAGGACGCGCATCGTTCCCACCCGGCCACGGCGTGCGGCACCATCAGCGCTGCTTCAGGGGTTCCCACCACCAGCGGTTGTCGACGTACCACTGCACGGTCGCACCGAGCGCCTCGTCGAGCTCGCGCAGCGGCGCCCAGCCGAGGGCGCGGATCTTGGTCGTGTCGATCGAGTAGCGGCGGTCGTGGCCGAGGCGGTCCTCGACCGGTTCGATCCACGACGCGTCCTTGCCGAGGATGTCCAGGATGCGCTCGGTCAGGTGGCGGTTCGGGACCTCGTTGCCGGCGCCGATGTTGTAGATCTCGCCGATGTCGCCCTGACGCAGCACGAGGTCGACGCCCGCGCAGTTGTCCTCGACGTAGCACCAGTCGCGCACGTTCATGCCGTCGCCGTACAGCGGCACCTTCTTGCCCTCGAGCAGGTTGGTCACGAACAGCGGGATGACCTTTTCCGGATACTGGTACGGCCCGAAGTTGTTCGACGAGCGGGTGACGACGACGGGCAGCCCGTAGGTCGTGTGGTAGCTCAGCGCGATGAGGTCGGAGCCGGCCTTGGACGCGCTGTACGGCGACCGGGGCCCGAGCGGATCGGTCTCCGTGAAGCTGCCGGGCTCCTCGATCGACCCGTACACCTCGTCGGTGGAGATGTGCAGCACCCGGTTGACCTCGAGCCGTCGAGCCGTGTCCATCACGACGTTCGTGCCGTCGCAGTTCGTGTGCACGAACTCGTCGGGGCTGGCGATCGAGCGGTCGACGTGGCTCTCGGCCGCGAAGTGGACGACCGCGTCGTGGCCGGCCATCGCCTCGTGGACCGCGTCGCGGTCGGTGATGTCACCCTTCACGAACCTGTAGCGCGGGTCGCCGTCGAGGTCCTTGAGGTTGTCGAGGTTGCCGGCGTACGTGAGCGCGTCGAACACCGTCACCTCGTCGTCGGTCGTGGCGAGGACGTGGCGCACGTAGTTGGAGCCGATGAAGCCGGCTCCGCCGGTCACGAACAGGCGCATAGCGCAGGAAAGCCTACGGGACGCGGCCCGTCACGCCTGAGCCAGCGTCCGCAGCCGCTCGAGGATCTTCGCCAGCCGCCGGGACACGTGCACCTGCGACAGGCCGAGGCGCGAACCGATGTCGGCCTGCGACAGGTTGTGCACGTAGTAGAGGCGGACGATGACCTGATCGCGCTCCTCGAGCCGGGCGAGCAGCGGCTCGAGCAGCGCCCGCTGCTCGAACGCCGCCATCGCCGGGTCGTCGCCGCCGACCTGGATGTGGATGTCGTCGGAGCCGGCCGCCGGCGCGTCGAGCGACGTCAGCCGGTAGGCGTCGCCCGCTTCCATCGCTTCGAGCACGCGCTCCTCGGACGTGCCGACGAACGTCGCGAGCTCGGCGACGCTCGGCGACCGGCCGAGGTCGCCGCGGAGGAACTCGGAGGCGTTCTTGACGCGCAGGTGCAGCTCCTGGAGCGAGCGCGGGACGCGCATCGCCCACGTGCGGTCGCGGAAGTGGCGCTTGAGCTCGCCCGTGACGACGCGCGCCGCGTACGTCGCGAACTTGATGTCGCGGGTCGGGTCGAACCGGTCGACGGCCTTGAGCAGGGCCATCGACGCGACCTGTTCGAGGTCGTCGAGGGGCTCGCCGCGGTGCGCGAACCGCTGCGCGAAGTACACGGCCAAGCTGTGGTGCGCGAGCAGCAGTCGCTCGCGCAGCTTGGGGTCGCGCGTGCGGTGGTACGCCGCGTGGAGCACGTTGACGTCGGCCGGGGAGGTCGCCGGCGGCGCCGACCCGGGCGGGGAACCCATCTACTCGTGTCTAGCAGGCTGCTGAGGAAGGACCGTGCGGATCGCCGAGCCACGGTTCGTCGCTCGCAAGGCGGCAGGAGCGACGCGCTGGCCTTGCCCCCCCGCGAGCTCCGACAACGCCGCGAGCGGCGAAGCTGGCCGGCGAGGCGTGCGGGCTTCCTTCCTCAGCAGCCTGCTCACGCAAAGGGGGTCGAATCTTCACGTCGGCGGGTAGTGGCGCACGCCGATGCGAAGCGTGGACGCGGTGGTCGTGGGCGGTGGACCCAGCGGGCTGGCGGCGGCCACGTGGCTGGCACGGCACCGCCGGTCGGTCGTGGTGGTGGACAGCGGCGAGTACCGCAATCGTTGGGTCGACGAGGCGCACGGTTACCTGTCGCAGTCGACGCTGCGACCGCTCGAGTTCCTGCGGGCGTGCCGCGACGAGCTGCTGACGTACGACGAGGTCTCCGTGG
Organism: Acidimicrobiales bacterium; assembly: GCA_035700105.1. Lineage (GTDB taxonomy): Bacteria > Actinomycetota > Acidimicrobiia > Acidimicrobiales > DASSOZ01 > DASSOZ01. The sequence goes on along the minus strand of DASSOZ010000171.1, from coordinate 5,782 downwards.
TGTCGGGGGCAGTCACGTCGGTTGCCGGCGTGTGCGACGCGTTCGCCGTCGACGTCTCGGGCGGCGGGATCGACGAGCTGCACGCCCGGCGCCTCGTGCTCGCCACCGGTGTCGAGGACGAGTTCCCCGACGTCGCCGGCTTCTTCGACCACTACGGGACGAGCGTCTTCCACTGCCCGGTGTGCGACGGGTACGAAGCCCGTGGGCGCGACGTGGTGGTGTTCGGGTGGGGCGAGCACGTGACCGGGTTCGCGCTCGGGATGCTGACGTGGGCCTCGACGGTCGCGGTCGTGACCGACGGGCGCGACTTCGAGGGCGACGCCGGTGACGAGCACGCGCTGCGTTCCGCGGGGGTCGCGATCGTCGAGGATGTCGCCGCTGAGCTCGTCGGGCGGCGTGGCGACCTGCGCGCCGTGCGCCTGGGTTCGGGGGTCGAGCTGCCCTGCGGCATGGCGTTCTTCTCGATCGGGCACCACCCGCGCAGCCAGCTCGCGCTGGCGCTCGGCTGCGACGTCGGCGAGGCGGACTGCGTCGCCGTCGACGGCGAGGGCCGCACGTCCGTCGCCGGTGTGTTCGCCGCCGGCGACCTCGTTCCCGGGCTCCAGCTCGTGCAGGTCGCGGCCGGGAAGGGCGCGGTCGCCGGCGTCGGCTGCGCCCGCTCGCTGTTGCAGACGGCCTGACGACCGTTTTGGTACCTGCAGCGGGGCCTCTCGGGCCCCGCTGCAGGTACCAAAACGGCGAGTGGCGAGTCGCGCCGGGCTAGTGGCGGCGCTCGCGCTCGATCGCCTCGCGGTCGGCCGGGTCGGAACCGCGGGCCTCGGGTGCCGGCGGCGTGTCCGGATCGGGCCACTCACCGCCGCCCTCGATGTTGTCGCGCCCCGCCCAGTTCTCCTGGGCCACGACGCGGGCGTCTTCCCCGCTGCCGACGACCTCGGAGACGACCTCTTCCTCGATGGGCTCGTTGTCGGGCTGGCGATCGGGCGTCATGGCCCCGGCCTACCCGCCGCTCAGCTCAGATCCACCTGCGAGTGGTCGCCGAGCATCATGCGCGCCGCCCGTGGCCGCCGGCGCGTGTGCGTCACCTCGACGTCGCGCCCGATCAGCGAGTCCTCGATGCGGGGCACGTCGAGGATGCGCGACCGCTCGAGCACGACGGCGTGCTCGATCTCGGAGTTGACGATCTCACAGTCCGCCGCGATCGACGTGAACGGGCCGACGTAGCTGTTGACCACCTTCGTGCCCGCGCCGATCACCGTCGGGCCGCGAACCGTCGAGTCGCGCACGACGGCGCCGGCCTCGATGACGACACGACCCTCGATCGACGACTCGCCCTCGACGCTGCCCGCGCACGACGGCTCGATGGTCTCGAGGATCAGCCGGTTCGCCTCCAGGAGCGGGGTGAGCTTGCCGGTGTCGATCCACCAGCCGGCGAGCACCTGCTGGCGGACCTTCTGCCCGCTGTCGATGAGCCACTGGATCGCGTCGGTGATCTCGAGCTCACCGCGTGCCGACGGCTGGATGGCGCGTACCGCGTCGTGGATCGCGGGCGTGAAGAGGTAGACGCCGACGAGCGCGAGGTCCGACGGCGGGTCGGCCGGCTTCTCGATGAGCCGCACGACGGAGCCGTCGGCGTCGAGCTCGGCGACGCCGAACGCGCGCGGATCGGGGACATGGGCGAGGAGGATCTGCGCGGCGGCGCCGTCGCGATGGGCCTCGAACCCGTCCACGAAGCCCTTCACGTCCTGCTCGAGCATGTTGTCGCCGAGGTACATGACGAAGTCGTCGTCGCCGAGGAACTCCTGCGCGATCAACACGCAGTGCGCCAGACCGAGCGGCGCGTCCTGCGGGATGTAGGTGACCTCGATCCCCCAGCGCGACCCGTCGCCGACCGCCGCCATGATCTCGTCGCGGGTGTCGCCGACGATGATGCCGATGTCCTTGATGCCGGCGGCGGCCATGTCCTCGATGCCGTAGAAGAGGATCGGCTTGTTGGCCACGGGGACGAGCTGCTTCGCGCTCGTGTGCGTGATCGGGCGCAGGCGCGTACCCGCGCCGCCCGAGAGGATGAGCGCTTTCACCGGTTCAGTCCTAACACTGCGGCTGCTGGGGCGCGCCCTTCGGCACCGGGACGGGAGACTGGGTCGTCGGCGGCGACGTCGTGGCCGGCGCCGCGGTCGTCGCCGTCGCGCCGGGCGCGGCGGGCTTGGCGACGCCGGCGAAGTCGCGTCCGAGTATGAGGACGGCGTCGACCGTGAGGGTCGTGTCCTCTTGCAGCTCCGCGCCGGCGGGCAGGAACGAGCGCAGGAGCAGCGCCTTGTCGCGCTGGCCCTTGCCGTACTTGACGACGGTCTTGGTGTACTTGAACGAGTCGGCGTCGCCGGTGGCCACATCCTGGAAGCCGAACGACGACAGCGAGGTCGCGGTCTTGCCGGCGAGGCCGCCGATGCCGGAGCCGTTGAGGACACGCACGCGGACGCTCGCCGGCAGCAGTCCCGCGGGCGGTTGCTCACCGCCGCTCGGTGTCTGGTTGTTGAACTGGGCGATCAGCTGCTGCGCGTCGGGCTGCTTGATCTTGAGCACGTCGGCGCCGCCGATCCGGGCGTTGCTCACGGGCAGCGTGTACATCTGCACGGACTCGGGGTCGAGCGAGCGGAACTGCTTGCCGAGCCGGAAGATGTCCTTCGACGACATCGCATCGTCGATCGTCAGGTTCTTCGTCGCGATGCCGACCATGCGGTTGAGCGTGAGCGGGTTGCGGATGCCCTTCGAGATCGCCCGCTTCATGAGCCGGCGGATGAAGTCCTGCTGGCGGAGGATCCGGCCGAAGTCGCTGCGCGGGTCGCTGCGCCAGCGGCCGGACTCGTAGTACTGGTAGTGCCGGCTGCGCACCCAGCCGAGCGCCTGGTCGCCGCTGAGCGTGATGCATCCGGGGTTGGGGATGTTCAGATCGCTGTAGCGGTCGCGCGCGGGCGCGGGCACGTAGATCGGCACGCCGCCCACGGCGTTGACGAGCGACCGGAAGCCGACGAAGTCGACCTCGACGTAGTGGTCGATCTGGATGCCGAGCGCGTTCGTGATCGTCTGGACGAGCACGCCGGGACCCTTCTCGAACGCGGTGTTGATGCGCTGGTTGCGGTTGGTCCCGGCGATCGGCACCCACAGGTCGCGCGGGATCGACAGGATCGCCCCCCGCCCCGCCTGCGGGTCGGCGTGGAGGATCATGATCGTGTCGGACCGCTGGCCGGTGACCCGGCGACCGTTCTCGTCGACGCAGTTGCGCTTGCAGTCCGCGCCCGTGAGGTTGGCCCGTGTGTCGGACCCGACCATGAGGACGTTCATCGGCTCGCCGGCGTTCTCGTCGCTCAGCACGCCGTCGGCGAACGAGACGGTGTTGATCTGGCTGAACCGCCAGCGGAGGTACAGGTAGCCCGACCCTGCGGCGACGATGCAGAGCGCGACGAAGACGTTGAGTCCGATGAGGAGGCGGCGGGGCCAGCGCCGGTGCGGCGGGTGCTGGGCCTGCGGCTCGGTCGCCGCCGCCGCCCCGGCGGGGGCAGCCACGGGCGGCAGGGTAGCAGCGGGGTTGCGCGGATCTCCGGTCGCGTCCGGGCCCGCCGCCTCGGTGATCGCGGCGTCGACGACGGCGCGTGCGCCCCTCGGCGTCCCCCGCTCCGACATCCGCTTCAGCGCGTCGTGGAAGCTCGGCTCGTCCATCTCTTCGTCAGGCGCCTTCCCTGGTGAGGGCGTCTCGGAGTCGCCGCCGGCCTCTCACCGCCCGCGCCCGTGCCGCCTCCTCGGTGCAGGCAAGGAGGTCGCCGATGCGGGCGTAGCTGTGACCCTCGATCTCGGCGAGGTACAGCACGGCCCGCACGTCGGGCGGAAGGCGGAACAGGTCGTCGACGTCCGACGGGTACGACGGGACGGCATCGCTCGGCGCGTTCGCACCGAGGCGGTCGACCGCCCTCCGGTGGCGAGCCGCCGAGCGCCGCTCGTTCAGCACGAGGTTGAGGATCGTGCGCCGCAGGTACGCGGCCGGGTCGTCGAGGTCGCCGATCGGCCCACGCCGGAGCGTCCGGACCATCGCCTCCTGGACGAGGTCATCCGGCTCGGCGTCGCGAGCACCGACGACCGCGGCGAACCGCCGCAGTCGCGGGTACAGGTACTCGAGGACCGAGCGGTCGTCCCGCACTACGCGTCAGGAGCGTGTCGAGCGATCGACGTGCAGATCGCCGAGCCACGGTTCGTCGCTCGCCAGGCCGCAGGATCGACGCGCTGGCCTTGCCCCACCGCGAGATCCGAGAACGCCGCGAGCGGCGAAGCTGGCCGGCGAGATGTACGTCAGCATTGTTCAACCACGCTCCTGAGGACACCGCTCGGGGTCACGTCGTGACCGGCAATCCGAGCTCGCGGCTGATGACGAGGCGCTGGACCTCCGACGTCCCCTCGCCGATCTCGAGGATCTTTGCGTCGCGGTAGAAGCGAGCGACGGGTGTGTCGTCGATGAACCCGTAGCCGCCGAAGATCTGCGTCGCCTCCCGCGTCGCCGTCACCGCCGCCTCGGTCGCGTAGAGCTTCGCCATCGCCGCGGCCCGCTTGAACGGACGACCGGTGTCCTTGAGCCACGCGGCCTTGTACGTCAGCAGGCGCGCGTTCTCGACCAACACGGCCAGGTCGGCGCACTTGAACGCGACAGCCTGATAGCGCCCGATCGGGCCGCCGAACGCCTGACGTTCCTTGGCGTACGCCACCGAGTGCTCGAGGCACGCCTGCGCCAGCCCGACCGCGAGCGCGGCGATGGCGACCCGGCCGTCGTCGAGGATCGCGAGGAACTGACGGAAGCCCTGACCCCGCGCGCCGAGGAGGTTGACCGACGGCACCCGGCACTCGCCGAACGACAGCGGGTGCGTGTCGGACGCGTGCCAGCCCATCTTCCGGTAGGCGGGCTCGACGGTGAGCCCCGGCGTCCCCGCGGGCACGAGGATCGCCGACACCTCGTCGGGCGCCGTGCGGGCGGTGATGGTGATGACGGACGTGATCGGCGTCCCCGAGTTCGTGATGAACTCCTTCGACCCGTCGATGACCCACTCGCCCGTCGACTCGTCGAGCACCGCCTTCGTGCGGGTGGCGCCGGCGTCGCTGCCGCCGCCGGGCTCCGTGAGGCCGAACGCGCCGAGCGCCCGGCCGGCGCAGAGGTCGGGCAGCCACTCGGCCTTCTGGTCGTCGGTCCCGAACGAGTAGATCGGGTTCGCACCCAGCCCGACGCCGGCCTCCAGCGTGATCGCCATCGACGAGTCGACCCGGCCCAGCTCCTCGATCGCCAGGCACAGGGTCGTGAAGTCGGCCCCCGACCCGCCGTACTCCTCGGGGAACGGCAGGCCGAACAAGCCGAGCTCCCCCATCGCCTTCACGGTCTCGACCGGGAACGTGTGCTCACGGTCCCACCGCTCGGCGTGCGGCGCGATCTCGGACTCGGCGAAGTCCCGCACGACCTTGCGGAACGACTCCTGCTCGTCGGTCAGTTCGAACTCCATCAGGAGGGTGACACGGAACGCGTGCCGCACGTCTCGCCGGCCAGAACCGCCGCTCGCGGCGTTCTCGGCTCTAGCGGTGGGGCAAGGCCAGCGCGTCGAGCCTGCGGCCTTGCGAGCGACGCTTCTGACTCGGCGATACGCACAACGACGTTCCGTGCCACCCTCCTAGGCTCGCGCGTCGTGGTCACGGACGAGCAGCCGCCCCTCGCGGTCGTCGGCGGGCGGCTGCTGACGGGGCTCCGCGACGTCAC
>DASSOZ010000170.1:0-7475 GCA_035700105.1 Acidimicrobiales bacterium | reverse complement strand
ACGAGCGACGTCGTCTCCGGCGCCATCAGCACCTTGCACCGGGCGACGGCACGCCGGTGCGTCGCCTCCTTCGGCGTGACGTCGACCATCCGGGCACGGCCCAGCGGGTCGAGGTGCGAGAGGCGTTCGGGCATGAGCGGGAAGTCTAAACCCGCCCCTCACCCGCCGATCTGGCTCATGGAGCGGTTCGGCCGCACGAACTCCACCCGGTTGATCGAGTGCCCCGCCCACTTCGTGGCGACGTTGCCGGCCATGGCCGCGGCCAGGTCGTCGTCGGACCCGCCGCTGCGCAACACGGCGCGCAGGTCGGTCTCGTCGACGGCGAACAGGCAGTTGCGGAACTGGCCGTCGGCCGTGAGCCGCACGCGGTCGCACGAGCCGCAGAACGACTTCGTCACCGACGAGATGACGCCGATCTCGCCGGCGCCGTCGGCGTAGCGCCACCGCTCGGCCGGGGCCGAGCCCCGCTGGTCGACGGGCTCGAGCGGGAACGCCGCGGACACGGTGTCGACCACCTCGGCCGACGGAACGACCCGGGCCGACGACCATTCGCCCTGCGCGTCGAGCGGCATGAACTCGATGAATCGCACGACGACACCGGACGACCGCCCGAACGCGGCCAGGTCGACGATCTCGTCGTCGTTGACGCCGCGCAGCAGCACGACGTTGACCTTCACCGGGTCGAACCCGGCGGCGACCGACGCGGCGACGCCGTCGAGGACCCGGTCGAGCGAGTCACGCCGCGTGATGGCGAAGAACCGCTCGCGCCGCAACGAGTCGAGCGAGATGTTCACCCGCGACAACCCCGCGGCGCGCAGGTCGGCGGCGAGCAGCCCCATCGACGCGCCGTTCGTCGTCATCGCCACGTCGACGCCGAGGGCGGCCAGCTTCGACACGAGTAGCGGCAGATGTGCGCGCACGGTCGGCTCGCCCCCGGTGATGCGGATCGACTCGAAGCCCCAGCGATCGACGCACACCCGGGCGACGCGCTCGATCTCCTCGTAGGTGAGGAGCTCGTCGCGCGGCTGCCACACCATGCCTTCCTCCGGCATGCAGTAGCCGCAGCGGAAGTTGCAGCGGTCGGTGATCGAGATGCGCAGGTCGCGGACCTGGCGTCCGAACCCGTCGACCAGCGCGGTGCTCACGGGCGCCAGGCTAGCGGCCATAGCTTCTTGTCACGCCTGGCCACAGCTGTTGTGGCCAGGCGTGACAAGAAGCGTCAGGGGTTCAGCAGGAGCACGTCGACGTCGGCCCCGGTCTCGACGCCGTCACCGTCGGGAACGACGGCCAGCGCGTTCGCCAGCGCCATCGCCCGCAACAGGTTCGACGCCTGCCCGCCCGACGACACGACCCGGTACCGCCCGTCGTCGCCGACCGACGCGACGACCCGCACGAAGTGCGTCTTGCCGTCGGGCCGGCGCCGCAGCGGCTCACCGGCGACGCCTCGCACCGGGCGGCGGAGCACCACGTCGGGGGGGAACCCCATCAGCTGGCGCAACCCCGGCCGGGCGAACAGCTCGAACGACACCATCGACGACACCGGGTTGCCCGGCAGCCCGAACACCGGCACGTCGCGATCGCCCGCGCCGATGGTGCCGAACGCCAGCGGCTTCGCCGGCTTGATCGCCACCTGCATCCACTGCATCCGCCCGAGCCGGTCGAGCACGGCCTTCACGTAGTCGAAGTCGCCGACGCTGACGCCGCCGCTCGTCACCAGCGCGTCGCACGACGCCACGCCCGACTCGATCACCGACGAGATCACGGCCTCGTCGTCACGCGCCAGACCGAGGTCGACGGGCTCGCACCCCGCGAGGCGGACGAGCGCGAGCAGCGTGTGCCGGTTCGAGTCGCGGATCTGCCCCGGGCGCAACTCGACGGGGCCGTCGACGAGCTCGTCGCCGGTCGAGAGGACACCGACCCGCGGGCGGGGGTAGACCGGCACGTTCACGTAGCCGAGGCTGGCGAGCACACCGAGGTGCCCCGCCGTCAGCAGCGTCCGCGCCGGGAACACCTCGTCGCCCGGTGCGATGTCCTCGCCCGCGGGCCGGACGTGATCGCCGGTCGTCGCCGCGTCGGCGATGGTCACCGCCGACCCGTCGGCCGACGCGGTCGTCCTCTCCACCATGACGATGGCGTCGGCACCGGCGGGGATCGCCGCGCCCGTCATGATCCGCACCGCGGTGCCCGGCTCGACGTGCACGCGTGAGGGGTCGGCACCGGCCGCCAGCGTCCCGGCGACGCGCAACGTGACGGGCGCACCCGACGTGTCGGCGGCGCGTACGGCGTACCCGTCCATCGCCGTGTTGGCGAACGGCGGGACCGCCTCGTCCGCCGTCAGCGCGACCGACGTCACGCACCCCAACGCGTCGTCGAGCGGCACGGCGCGCGGGTGCAGTGGCACGCAGCCGGCGAGCACGCGGCGCTGCGCGTCCTCGAGGGCGGTCAGTCCCACGTCTGGGACTGCAGCCACGCGCGGAACGGCGGTCCGAGGTCGTCGCGCGCCAGCGCGAGCTCGACTGTCGCGCGGAGGTAGTCGAGCTTGTTGCCGGCGTCGTAGCGCCCCTCGGAGAACGGAAGGCCCAGTACGCCCTCCGAGTCGTTGAGGACACCGATCGCGTCCGTGAGCTGCAACTCGCCGCCCGCGCCCGGCGTGATGCGGTCGAGCGCGTCGAAGATGCCGGGCGTGAAGACGTAGCGGCCCATCACGCCGAGGTCCGACGGCGCCTCCTCGGGCTTCGGCTTCTCGATGATCGCGTCGAACTCGACGAGCCCGTCGTCGCGCCCCGGCCCGACCGGCCGCACGCACCCGTACGCCGAGATCTCGGCCGGCGGGAAGCGCTTGAGCGCGATCACCGAGCGCCCGGTCGCCGTCGACGCCGAGATCATCGACCGGAGCAGCGCGGCGTCGTCGACCATGAGGTCGTCGCCCAGGAGCACGGCGAACGGCTCGTCACCGACGTGCTGGTGCGCCACCGACACCGCGTGCCCGAGCCCGAGCGGCTCACGCTGGCGCACGAAGTGCACGTCGGCGAGCTCCGCGAGCGACCGCACCTCCTTGAGGAGGTCGTCCTTGCCCTTGGCCTCGAGGTTGGACTCGAGCTCGGGCGCCCGGTCGAAGTGGTCCTCGATCGCGCTCTTGTTGCGGCCGGTGACGACGAGGACGTCGGTGATGCCGGCGGCGACGCACTCCTCGACGACGTACTGGATGGCCGGCTTGTCGACGACGGGCACCATCTCCTTCGGGATCGCCTTGCTCGCCGGCAGGAAGCGCGTGCCGAGGCCCGCCGCCGGGATCACCGCCTTGCGCACGTCCACCTACGAACCACCTCCGGAAACGACCTCCTGCGCGGGACCGGCGACCTCGACACGGTTCTTACCGGCGCGCTTGGCACGGTAGAGCGCACCGTCGACCGCCGTCAGAAGGGCGGTCACCGTCTCCCCGTCCTGCGGGTGGGTGGCGACGCCGGCCGACACCGTCACCGGGTGCTGGCGGCCGGTGATCGGGTCGATCGTGAACGGCATCGCGGCCACCTCGCTGCGGACCTTCTCGGCGAGGAGGCGAGCGCCCTCGGCGTCGGTGCGCGGGAGGAGGAGGCAGAACTCCTCGCCGCCGTACCGGGCGACGGTGTCGACCTCGCGCACCGCGGCGATGAGCCGGCCGGCGAGCTCGACGAGCACCGCGTCGCCGGCCTGGTGCCCGTACACGTCGTTGACGCCCTTGAAGTCGTCGACGTCGAGGAGGACGACGCTGAACGGCTCGCCGAAGCGGTGCGCCCGCCGCACCTCCTCGTTGGCGCGCAGGTCGAGGTGGCGCCGGTTCCACACGCCGGTGAGCCCGTCGGTGATCGCCAGGCGCTCGGCCTCCTCGTGGAGGATGACGTTGTCGATCGCCGTCTCGGCCTGGTGGACGACGGTGGCGAGCGTCGTGAGATCCGACGGTGTGAAGCGCCGCCCCGGTCGGGTGTCGTAGACGGCGACGACGCCGAGCAGGCGACCGCCCGAGTGGATCGGGACCGCCGCCGCGGTGCGGGCGCCGTGGGGCTCGCCGGGTTGCGCGGGCGCCGGTACGCCGGGCGCGCCGCCGGGGTGCAGCGCCGGTTCGTCGGTGGCGGCGACGCGTCCGGCGACGCCCTCGCCGGCGTCGAGACCGAGGCCGGTGTCGCCCTCGGCTACGCCCTGGGTCGCGCGCGGCCGCAGCGGCGCGGTCGCCGACGGCGTGACGTAGAGGACGGCGGACTCGGCGTCGACGGCGAGCACCGCGGTCTCGAGGATGACGTCGACGATGGCCTCCCGGTCGCGGACCGCGAACGCGGCGCCGAGGCGCTGGATCGCCTGGCGGAACCGGCTGTCGTCGACGGCGGGCTCGTCCGCCGCCGGCGGGGTGCGCGCCGCCGAACGCGTTCGGGACAGCAGCGCGACGGCGACGCCGAACGCGAACGCGATCACCGCCACGAGCACCAGGAGGGCGGGGTGCACCGGTGCTACCGCAACCCTCGCTCGTGACCCTCGAGGAGGCGACGGATGTTCGACCCGTGGCGGAGGACGACGAGCGCGGCGAGCGCGAGTGCGACGACGACCTCGGGCGCGGGGCGTCCGGTCACCGCAACCGCGAGCGGGATGGCGACGGCGCCCGCCAGCGACGCGAGCGACGCGGTGTCCGTGCCGACGGCGACCGCGGTCCACACCGCGGCGCCGACGATCGCGGCGAGCGGCCACAGCACCACGGTCACGCCGGCGGCGGTCGCCACGCCCTTGCCCCCACGGAAGCGGCGGGTGACGGGGACGATGTGCCCGAGCACGGCGGCGACGCCACACGCCATGGCGAGAGAACGTCCGTCGAGGGCGTAGCCCACGCCGGTGGCGACGGCGCCCTTCACCAGGTCGAGGGCGAACACCGTCGCCCCGGCGCGGCGTCCGGCGAGGCGGTAGACGTTGCTGGCGCCCGGGTTGCCCGAGCCCTCGCGGGTCGGGTCGTGGCCGCGGGCGCCACCCACGAGCTGGGCGGCGGGAAACGTGCCGAGGAGGTAGGCGCACGGCACCACCACGACGGCCGGGCTCACGCGTCGAATGGTACGGCGCGTACACTTGGCACTCGCCCCCTTCGAGTGCCAACGACGATCCACGGAGTCCACGATGCCCACGTACGAGTACGCCTGCCGCAACTGTGGTGAGCACCTCGAGGTCGTGCAGTCGTTCAAGGACGAACCGCTGACCGAGTGCCCCAACTGCGGCGGCTCGCTGCGCAAGGTGTTCGGTTCGATCGGCATCACGTTCAAGGGCAGCGGCTTCTACAAGACGGACAGCCGGTCGTCCGGGTCGGGGAAGTCGACGTCGGGCTCGTCGTCGGGCGAGTCGAAGTCGTCGTCGGAGTCATCGACTTCTTCTTCGTCCGATTCGGGCTCCTCCTCCAGTTCGTCCTCGAGCACGAAGTCCGAGTCGAAGTCGGCATAGCGCGGCCGTGCTCGGCGTCTTCGGGGGCTCGGGCTTCTACTCGTTCCTCGACGACGCCACCGACGTCGTCGTCGACACACCGTTCGGGCCGCCGTCCGCGCCGGTGCGGGTGGGGCGCCTCGGCGACGTCGACGTCGCCTTCATCCCGCGCCACGGCGTGCACCACCACCTGCCCCCGCACCGCGTCGACTACCGGGCGAACGTCTGGGCGATGCGCGAGGTCGGCGTCCGCCGCCTGATCGGGCCGTGCGCCGCCGGGTCGCTGCAGCCGGACGTGAAGCCGGGCGACTTCGTCGTCTGCGACGAGCTCGTCGACCGGACGTCCGGCCGGCGCGACACCTACTACGACGGCCCGCAGGTGCACCACGTCACGTTCGCCGACCCGTACTGCCCGGCGCTGCGGTCGGCGCTGGTCGCCGCCGCGCGCGACGACGGCGTGACGGTCCACGACGGCGGGACCGTCGTCGTCATCCAGGGGCCGCGGTTCTCGACGCGCGCGGAGTCGCGCTGGTTCCGCGACGCCGGCTGGCAGGTCGTGAACATGACGCAGTATCCCGAGGCGTACCTCGCCCGCGAGCTCGGCCTCTGCTACGCGACGACCGCGCTGGTGACCGACTACGACGCGGGCCTCGAGGGTGTGGCCGGCATCGAGCCGGTGACGATGGACGAGGTGCTGCGCGTGTTCGACGCCAACCTCGAGCGCCTGCGGTCGGTCCTGTTCCGCGCACTGCCGTCGATCTCGCCGGTGCCCGTCGTCGGTGAGTGCGCCTGCGCCCAGGGCCTGGCAGCCGACAAGCTCGCTCGCTAGCGTCACCCCCGCCGTTCTGCCAGCAGCAGCGCCACCGAAACCGGTGCGCTGGTGCTGGCAGAACCGGCTTCCGGGCGCTTCCCCCTCATGCGTCTCGCATCGAGGAAGGAGCGCGCCCGTGCGCCTCTCGCTGTTCCGGCTGCGCCGGTCCCCGCTCGGGTTCTGGGTCGTCGCCGCGTTGCTCGCCCTGCTCACCGGCACGACGGTGTCGCGCATCGTCGGCCGCGCCGAAGCCGCGTCGGCGGAGTACGGCTCGCGCCGCACGGTCGTCGTCGCCCGCCGCGACGTCGACGCCGGCGCGCGGTTGTCGGCCGGTGACGTCGCGTCGCGGGTGATGCCGGCGGCGTTCGTGCCGGCGGGCGCGGTGACGGGCGCGCCGCCCGTCGGCCGTGTGACCGTGGTACCGCTCGTTCGCGGCCAGGTCGTCGTCGGCCGGCAGCTCGCGCCGCACGGGTTGTCGCCGACGGCCGCCCTCGTCCGTCCGGGTGCTCGCGCGATCACCCTCCCGACCGGTGGCCTCGCGCCGCCGCTGCGGCGCGGCGACGTCGTCGACGTCTACGCGACGTTCGACGACGGCAAGGAGCCGCCGACGTTCGCCGTCGCCCGCGGGGTCACCGTCGTCGCGGTCGACACCGACGACGGAACCGTCACCGTCGCCGTCGACGCGGGGGACGTCGATCGCGTCGCGTTCGCCGTCACCACCGGCGAGATCACGATCGTGCTCGCCGGCGGCGGCCCATGACGGCTTTCGGTGAGTTCGGGTCCACCTGGCGGGCCGAACTCACCGAAAGGTCGACAGGAGCAGCGCGAGCACGAACACGCCGACGGCGACGCGGTACACGACGAACGGCGAGAACGAGCGGGTGCGGACGTAGCGGAGCGTCCCCCAGATGGCGAGGAAGCCGGTCAGCCCCGATGCCACGACACCCCAGACGAACGCGCCGCCGAAGCCGGCCGGGATGCCGCCGTTCGCGACGAGCTTCGCCCCCTTGTAGGCAACGGCGCCGGCGGTGATCGGGATGCTCATGAGGAACGAGATCCGTGCCGCGCCATCGCGGTCGAAGCGCAGCCAGCGGCCGGCGGTGATCGTGAGACCGGAGCGCGAGACGCCGGGCTGCAACGCCGCCGCCTGCGCGGTTCCCATGACGAGCGCGTCGCGCAGCGAGAAGTCGGCATTTGGCCGGTAGCCGTCGAGCCGGTCGGCGACGAGCAGGAC
>DASSOZ010000169.1:0-23174 GCA_035700105.1 Acidimicrobiales bacterium | reverse complement strand
TCTGTCACGACTCGGGGTGCGACCGATGAGCCTGAAGAGCGCCCGCCGGATTCGCAACGCCGTCGTGCTCACGGTCGTCGCCGTCGTCGCCGTGTGGTTGTGGCGCGATCACCAGGGCCCGCCGCGCAACCACTACACCGCGATGTTCGCCGACGCGTCCGAGGTCGTCGCTCGCAACGACGTCCGCCTCGACGACGTCATCGTCGGCAAGGTCACGTCGGTCACGCTCGACGGCCTGCACGCCAAGGTGGCCTTCAGCGTCGACCGCGACGTCCGCCTCCCGGCCGGGACGCGCGCCGAGCTTCGCCAGGTGAGCCTGCTCGGGGAGCAGTACGTCGCGCTCGTGCCGTCCGGGAAGGGCCAGCTGGCCGACGGCGCGACGATCCCCCTGTCGCGGACGCGGCGGGCAACCGACTTCGAGCAGCTCGTCGGCGCCGGCGGCGAGCTCACCGCCAACATCGCCGTCTCGCAGGTGAACCAGCTCGCCCGGGGGTTCGCGAACGCGTTCGGCGACGACCCCGGAAAGCTCGGTCGCCTTCTCGACGCCTCGGCGGCCACGGCGAAGGCGTTCAACGACCACACGCCGGCGCTGCGGGCAACGATCGACCGCGTCGAGCAGCTGTCGACCCAGCTCGCGCCCCACAGCGCCCAGCTGGCGAAGTCGATCGACGACCTCGCCGCCGGCATGAAGGCGCTCGACGCCAACCGCACCGACCTCGCCGCGTTCACGACCGGGCTGGCCACGTTCAGCGATCGCATGGCCGAGCTCCTCACGAGGAACGAGGCCCGCTTCACGAACGGCGTCCCCCAGCTGAAGCAGGTGTTCGGCGAGCTCGTCGACAGCACCGCCGACATCAACACCTGGCTCGAGAACTTCTACGGGCTCAACGCCGCGTGGTCGTGCATCGGCGACGGCAACTTCCTCAACGAGACGTTCTTCCTCGCGCCGGCGCTCGCCAACATCGACTACGGCCCCGGGCACTGCGACCCCGAGAAGGGCAACCGCACCCGGACGATGCAGCACCAGCTCGTCGTGCCGACGAACGGCGGAGGCCCGCAGAGGTGAGGTTCACCGCGAAGCAGCTGGCGAACATCGCCGTCGTGACGATCCTCGGTCTCGTCGCGACCGCGTGGGCGGTGTTCGGCCTCATGCACGTGCGGTTCGACTCGCCGGAGCACGTCCGCGTCCTGCTCGCGTCGTCCGGCGGCGCGCTGCCGGGTGCAGAAGTCACGTACCTCGGCGTGCCGGTCGGCCGCGTCTCGAGCGCCCACCTCGTTCCCGACGCGCTCGAGCTGACGCTGGCGATCCGGCCGAAGGGACCGATGCCGCGCGAGCTGCGCGCCGTCGTACGACAGAAGACCGCACTCGGCGAGCCCTACGTCGACCTCATGCCGGCGTCGGCCGACGCGCCGCCGGGCGATCCCGACGGCGCCGTGATCCCGAAGGACCGCACGGAGGTGCCGCGCTCGCTCGACCAGCTCCTCGAGCAGGCCGACCGCATCCTGTCGAACGTCCAGCCGCACGACCTCACGACGCTCGTCGAGGGGAGCAGCGCGCTCGCCGGCCACGAGGACGACCTGAAGGCGATCACCGCGTCGGGCGCCCGCATCGGTGACGTCCTCGCCCGGCGCCGCACGCAGCTCGGCGACCTGCTGTCGTCGTCGGCAACGCTCGTCACCGCGCTCGACGAGCACCGCGACGCGCTGGCGGCGTCGCTGTCGTCGGGCGCGCGCGTCGCCGACGTGTTCGCCCGCCACACGCAGGACCTCGCGAACATCCTGGAGACCGGCGCCGACGTCGGCGCCAACGGCAGTGAGCTCCTGTCGCGGACGCGCGCCGCGTGGCCGCAGGTCCTCGCGGGGCTCGACGCGTCGACGCACAACCTCGCCGACCGCCCGACGAAGACCGACGAGATCCTCACGCTCGTCCCGCCCTACCTCCAGGGCATCGCCCGCACGTTCAGCGAGGGCCTCGCGTGGTCGTCCAACGGCGGCGTGCCCGGCATGCCGGTCCAGCCGCTGTACGCCGTCCCGCTCACGGGCAAGGGCCTCGAGATCGAGCACATCTTCACGCCGGCGATCGTCGGTCGCATCCGCGCCGACTTCTCGGGAAGCGACCCGGGCGCGGCGCTGCTCCTCATCACGCCCGACCAGTTCCGGCGGGCGTCGGAGAGCCCCGAGGGGTACCAGCAGGTCGTCAACGAGGCGCTCGCGACGCTCGTCGAACGGGGTAAGGAGTTCCGGCCGGCCACCCCCGCGTCACAGGACCTGGACGCTCTCGACCTTCGGGGCGGCGCTGGTTGACACGCTGACGAGCATGGCGACCCGGACCTGCTGGGCGGGTTCGTCGGATCCCTCGGAGACCACCTGTTGACTGACGACGACGAGATACGACGCTCGGCCATCGGCGACCCGCTGCACGGTCGGGCCGACGACGACGTGGCCGGTGCTGACGCGCCGGTTCGTCTTGATGGCGTCGACGAAGTCGGCCCCCATGGCGGCCCGGAACTCCCGCTCGAACCCCGGCGTGCCGTAGGCGAGGACCCGGTCGAGATCGGCGTCGATCCGCTTGTGGTCGAAGGACGTGACGGCGACGGCGAAGTCGCGGGCGACGTCCCGGCTGGCGACGGGCGCGCTCGGCAGGCCACCGCCCCGGTCATCGGTGAGGCGCTGCAGCTCGAGCGCGACGACCCCGACGAGGACGACGCACACGGCGAGCGCGAGCCAGCGGTTGAGGGCGAGTCGCCGCAGCACCGGCCATCCCTACCCCCGCTGTGGGGCGCAGCCGCGGTGTTGGCGCTCGTCGCGCTCGTCCTCGGTGCGTGGCTGTGGTCGCGAGGTCCGTCGGCGGCCGACCGCCGCGCCGACGTCGTCGACGCGTCGTCGCGCTTCGCGCTCGCGCTGACGTCGTACGACTACCGGCACCTCGACGCCGACATGGCGAAGGTCCGCTCGATGTCGCTCGCCGGGTTCCGCGACGAGTACGCCGGGCTGCTCGGGACGTCGGGCGTCCAGGCCCTGAAGGCGAGCCGAGCGGTGTCGGTGGCGTCGGTCGCCAGGGGTCCGTTCGTGGGGACGCTCACGCCGGACGAGGCCCGCACCGTCACCGTCGTCCAACAGAAGATCACGAACAAGGACAATCCGACCGCACGGTCGATCAACACGCGAATCGAGCTGTACCTGGTGCGGACGTCGCACGGCTGGAAGATCGACCGCGTCTCTTCGACGTCGTAGCCCGCCGCGGTTCCGTACTCTCGCGGTGTATGCGGTTCTCGCAGCACTACCTCGGTTGCCTGTCGCACGCGTCGTACCTCGTCGCCGACGAGCTGTCGAAGCGCGCGGTTGTCGTCGACCCGCAGCGCGACGTGTCGGCGTACCTCATGGAGGCGTCGTCGCGAGGACTCACGATCACCCACGTCGTCGAGACGCACTTCCACGCCGACTTCGTCAGCGGGCACCTCGAGCTCGCGGCGGAGACCGGCGCCGAGATCTGTTACGGCGCGGCGGCGGGCGAGACGTCGTTCCCGACGCGCCTGCTGTCCGACGGCGAGCGGTTGGCACTCGGTGACGGCGACGACGGCGTCGTTCTCGAGGTGTGGGAGACGCCGGGCCACACGCCGGAGTCGATCTCGCTGCTCGTGTACGAGCACGCGAACGACGACGTGCCGTACGGCGTGCTCACCGGCGACACGCTGTTCATCGGCGACGTCGGCCGCCCCGACCTCCTGGCGTCGGTCGGCGTGACGGCGGACGATCTGGCCCGCCGCCTGTACGCGTCGACGCGGCGCCTGCTCACGCTGCCCGACGAGGTCCGCGTGTTCCCCGCCCACGGCGCGGGGTCGGCGTGCGGCAAGAACCTCTCGACGGAGACCGAGTCGACGATCGGCGAGCAGCGGCGCTCGAACTACGCGCTGCAGGACCTGGACGAAGATGAGTTCGTCCGACTCGTGACCGAGGGCCAGTCGGTCGCGCCGCTGTACTTCAGCTTCGACGCGCAGCGCAACCGCGAGACGCGCGCCCTGCTCGACGAGACGACGCCGCCGCCGGCGCTGACGATGGACGAGGTGCTGAAGTTGCAGGCGGACGGGGCGATCGTCGTCGACACCCGCGACCCGCAGGAGTTCGCCGCCGGCCACCTTCGCGGGTCGCGAAACGTCGGCCTCGGCGGTCGCTTCGCCGAGTACGCCGGCGACGTCATCCGACCCGACGACCGCGTCGTGCTCGTCGGCGAGCCGGGGACCGAGACCGAGGGGATGGTGCGCCTCGCCCGCATCGGCTTCGACGTCGTCGTCGGACACCTCGACAAGCCGTACCGGACGTTCCTCGCCCGCCCCGACCTCGTCGTGTCGTCCTCGCACGTGACGGCGGCGCAGCTCGACGAGGCACGGTCGTCGACGCCCGGCCTCGTCGTCGTCGACGTGCGCAACCCGGGCGAGATCGAGGCGTCGGGCGCGATCCCCGGCGCGCGGTCGATCCCGCTGGCGCGGTTGCTGGCGTCGCTCGACGAGCTCGACCCGGCGGCGCCCACGGTCGTGCACTGCGCCGGCGGCTACCGGTCGTCGATCGCCGCGAGTGTCCTCGCGTCCGCCGGCTTCACCGACGTGTCGGACCTCGTCGGCGGCTACGACGCCTGGGCGGCGACCGCCTCGTAGGAGGCTGCTGAGTAGACGCCTAGCCCCGGCCGAACCCGCCGCCGGGGCCGCCGAACCCGCGCTCCTTGCGCTTCGGCGGCTGGCGGAACGGCGCGTCGATCAGCGCCTCGAACTGCTCGTCGCTCGGCTGGCGGGGGTCGTTGAGCTTCTGCAGGTACGCCTTGAGCGCCTGGCGGGCCGACACGACGTGCTCACCCTTGAGCTCGGCCGACCGCTTGAGCGCGTCCTTGGCCTTCTGGACCCGCTCCTTGCGGGTCGCCCGCTCTTCCTCGGAGTGCTCCGTGCGGGCGGCGTTCTCGCCGGACGCCGACGTCGGCTGGGAAGCGGCGTCGGAGTCGCGTTCGGTGAGCTTGCTGCGGATGGCCATCCGTCCACGATACGGGGTTCGGGGTGCCCTTCGTGCGAGGATCTGGACGTGCGCGTGCGCCGGACCTTTGCGTTCGTCGACCTCTGCGGGTTCACCGCGCTGACCTCCGAGCAGGGCGACGAGACGGCCGTCGCCAGCCTCACCGGTTTCCGCCTCGCCGTGCGGGAGACGTGCAGCCGCCGCGGCGTCCGCATCGCCAAGTGGCTCGGTGACGGCGCCATGCTCGTGTGCGTCGAGACCGAGCCCATCATCGGCGCCGTCATCGAGCTCGAGCACCGCCTCACCGGCGGGCGCCTGGCGCTGCGGACCGGACTCACGATCGGTGACGTCATCATCTTCGAGGGTGACGACTACATCGGCCACGCCGTCAACCTCGCCGCCCGCCTCTGTGAGCTGGCCAAGGGACACGAGGTGCTCGCCGCGCCCGAGCTCGAGGCGTATGCGCCACCGTGGGTCCACGTCGAGCACTGCGGCGAGCGGGAGATCCGCAGCCTCGGCGCCGTCGAGCTCATCGAGCTGTCGCTGTGCGCCGGCGCCGACCCGGTCGTCGACCCGGTGTGCCGGCTCCCGCTGCCACCCGAGGGCGTGACGGTCACGCGGGCGACGGCATCGGGTGGGATCGTGGCGTTCTGCTCGGAGAGCTGCGCCGAGACGTGGGACGGACGCCCGACGCCCGAGTCCGACCGCGGCGTCGCCGGCGGCTGACGGTTCGCCCTACCGGCGGCCGAGGACGAGCGGCAGCAGCATGCCGAGGACGACGAGCGCCGTCCCCATCAGCAGCAGCAGGAGGCCGAGCACGTCGCCGTCGAGGCGGACGAGCGCGGTGAGGACCATCGCCAGCCCGGGCGCGTACAGGGCGACGTCGCCGTGCCGGGTCGCAAGCAGGTACCGCGTCGACGCGGCCCCGGCATCACCCCCGAACTCGGCGCGGAATGTTGCGCTATCCGCAACTTTTCGCGCCGAGTTCGGGCTGGGCTGCTCCGGCGCGGGCGCGGGCGCGGATGCGGGCGTGTCGAGGACGGCCTCGGCGACGAGCGACATGGCCGCCTCGTCCTCGATGCGATTGGCGTGGAGCTGGGTCACCGTGGCCGTCCCCTCGTCGTCTTCCAGGCCGTGCGCCTGTTCGAGATGGTCCCGGTACGGCTCACCGCCGTCGAACGCTGCGCTGCACAGCGGACACGTCGCCACGTCGTTCACGATCAGCGCCGATGATCCCACGGATGGTGGTCGGGATGCCTGAGGCGGCCGACCCATTTCCGGATCCCGGGCTCACCGACGCCGAGGTCGACGAACGCCGCCGGCGGGGCCGCACGAACGCCGTCCCGCTCCCCGCGAGCCGCAGCGTCGCCGCCATCCTGCGGTCGAACCTGCTGACGCGGTTCAACGCCATCCTCGGCGTCCTCCTCGCCGTGATCCTCGTCGTCGGCCCGTTCCAGGACGCGCTGTTCGGCGTCGTCCTCGTCACGAACGCGGCGATCGGCGTCGTCCAGGAGTGGCGGGCCAAGCGCCAGCTCGACCGCCTCGCCGTCCTCGCCGCGCCGCGGGCGACCGTGCGCCGCGGCGGCCGCGCCGGCGTGCAGATCCCGGTCGCCGACATCGTGCTCGACGACGTCATCGAGCTGTCCCCCGGCGACCAGCTCGCCGTCGACGCCGACGTCATCGCCGGCGACGGCCTCGAAGTCGACGAGTCGCTCCTGACGGGCGAGTCCGACGCCGTGGCGAAGCAACCCGGGGACCGGCTGCTCTCCGGGAGCTTCGTCGCCGCCGGCACCGGCGTCTGCCGGGCCACGCACGTCGGCGTCGACTCCTACGCCGCCCGCCTCGCCGCGGAGGCCCGCCGCTTCACGCTCGTCCACTCGCAACTGCGCGCCGGCATCGACCGCATCCTGCGCTGGGTCACGTGGGCGATCGTCCCGACGGCGACGCTGCTCGTCGTGCGCCAGCTCACCGCCCACGACGGCCTCGCCGACGCGCTGCGCGGGACGGTCGCCGGCGTCGGCAGCATGGTCCCCGAGGGACTCGTGCTGCTGACGAGCATGGCCTTCGCGCTCGGCGTGATCCGCCTCAGCCGCCACCGCACGCTCGTGCAGGAGCTCCCCGCCATCGAGGGCCTCGCGCGCGTCGACGTCGTGTGCGTCGACAAGACGGGCACGCTCACCGAGGGCGGCATCACGCTGCACGCCGTCGAGCTGCTGGGCGAGCGCGACGCCGAGGAGGCCCTCGGCGCGCTCGCCCACACGGACCCGTCGCCGAACGCCAGCGTGCACGCCATCGCCGAGGCCATCGCCCGACCGGACGGGTGGCACCGCAGCGCGAGCGTGCCGTTCTCGTCGGCCCGCAAGTGGAGCGCGGCGACGTTCGCCGACCGCGGGACGTGGGTCCTCGGTGCGCCGGAGATGCTCGTCGACGACGTGCCACCGGGCGCGCGGGCGCACATCGACGCCGGCCGCCGCGTGCTGCTCCTCGCCCGGGCGTCACGTCCGGTCGACGACGGAACGCTGCCGCGCGACGAGATCGCCCCCGCCGCGCTCGTCGTCCTCGAAGAGCGCGTGCGCGACGACGCCCGCGAGACGCTGGCGTGGCTCGGGCGCGAGGGCGTGACCTTGAAGGTGCTGTCGGGCGACCACCCCGCGACGGTCGGCGCGATCGCGCGGCGCGTCGGCGTGCCCGGTGCCGACGCGCCCGTCGACGCCCGCACGAGCACCGACGTCGTCGCCAACAACGTGTTCGGTCGCGTCACGCCGCAGCAGAAGCGCGACATGGTCAAACGGCTACAGCAGGAGGGGCACGTCGTCGCGGTGATCGGCGACGGCGTCAACGACGTGCTCGCGCTGAAGGACGCGGACGTCGGCGTCGCCATGGGCGCGGGCAGCGGCGCGACGCGGGCGGTCGCGCAGCTCGTCCTGCTCGACGACCGGTTCGCGTCGGTGCCGGCGGTGATCGGCGAGGGCCGGCGCGTCATCGCCAACGTCGAGCGCGTCGCGAACCTGTTCCTGACCAAGACCGTGTACGCCTTCCTGCTCGCACTCGCCATCGGCGTCGCCGGCCTCCCGTTCCCGTTCTTCCCCCGGCACCTCACGATCGTGAGCAGCCTCACGATCGGCATCCCGGCGTTCTTCCTGGCGCTGGCGCCGAACGAGGAGCGCGCCCACGAGGACTTCGTCGCCCGGGTGTTGCGCTTCGCCGGCCCGGCCGGCTTCGTCGCCGCCAGCGCGACGTTCGGCGCGTACGCCGTCGCGTCGCGCCACGTTCGGACGAGCCTCGCTGTCGACCGCACGACGGCCACGATCGTCCTCCTCGCCGTCGGGCTCGAGGTGCTCGTGTTCCTCGCCCGCCCGCTCACCCGCCTCCGTCGCCTGCTCGTCACATCGATGGCCGGCGCGTTCGTCGCCGTCCTCGTCCTTCCGCAACTGCGCACGTTCTTCGCGCTGTCGTTGCCCGAGTGGGAGGTGCTCGTCGCGTCCGTGGCCGTGGCCGTGGCGTCCGCCGCCCTCCTGGTCGCGGGATGGCGGATGACCGGTTGGGACCTTCGCCCCTGGTGGCCGGACAGCGATGCGGCGGACGATCACCACCGTGCAGCGACGGAACGTCGGTGACCACGGGCACGACCAGGTCAGGGTCGTCGTCGAGACGACGGACGAGGCGCTCGCGTTATCCGACTTCCGTCGCTACCGCGACGCCGGTCTCGACGTCACGGTGTGCGGCGGTCCGGTGGGTGACGAGCGGTGCCCGCTCGTCGAGGGCGGTGGGTGCGCGCCGGCAGGCCAGGCCGACGTGGTGCTGTTCGGCCTCGGCGTGCCCGGCGACATCCTCGCCGCCCACCGGGCACAGCACCCGTCCGTACCGGTGGTCGTCGAGGTCCGCCGCGACGACGCGCCACCGGCGGACGTCGACGGCTGCACCGTCCTGCCGTTCCCGTCGTCGGTCGACGAGCAGATCCGGGTGCTGCACCGCGCCGCCCGCCGGTTCGAACAGGCGTCCCGCATCGGGTAGGAAGGGCCTCCGGCAAGGAGGCTCTGAATGGCCCAGAACAGCTTCGGCGCGCGAGCGGACCTGCAGGTCGGCGGGCGCACGCACGAGATCTTCCGGCTCGACGCGCTGGCCGGCTTCGACGTCGCCCGGCTGCCGTACTCGCTGAAGGTCCTGCTCGAGAACCTCCTACGCAACGAGGACGGCGTCTCGGTGGACAGCGGCGACGTCGAGGCGCTCGCCGGATGGGACCCCGACGCCGAGCCCGACCGCGAGATCGCCTTCGCGCCCGCCCGCATCCTCATGCAGGACTTCACCGGCGTCCCCGCCGTCGTCGACCTCGCGGTGATGCGCGACGCGATGGCGAACATGGGCGGCGACCCGGCGAAGGTGAGCCCGCTGGTCCCGGCCGAGCTCGTCATCGACCACTCGGTCGTCGTCGACTACTTCGGCACCGCCTCCGCGTTCGCCCGCAACGTCGAGGTCGAGTACGAGCGCAACGAGGAGCGCTACCGCTTCCTGCGCTGGGGCCAGGGCGCGTTCGACACGCTGCGCGTCGTCCCGCCGGGCACCGGCATCTGCCACCAGGTGAACCTCGAGTACCTCGCACGCGGCGTGTTCGTGAACGAGTCGACCGGGCAGGCGTACCCCGACACGCTCGTCGGCACCGACAGCCACACGACGATGGTCAACGGTCTCGGCGTGCTCGGGTGGGGCGTCGGCGGCATCGAGGCCGAGGCGGCGATGCTCGGCCAGCCGATCTCGATGCTCGTGCCGCGCGTCGTCGGCTTCAAGCTCTCGGGCGCCCTGCCCGAGGGTGCGACCGCGACCGACCTCGTGCTCACCGTCACCGAGCTGCTGCGCCAGCACGGCGTCGTCGGCAAGTTCGTGGAGTTCTACGGCGACGGCGTCGCGTCGGTCGCGCTGGCCGACCGGGCCACGATCGGCAACATGTCGCCCGAATACGGCTCGACGTGCGCCATCTTCCCGATCGACGCCGAGACGCTGCGCTACCTGCGCTTCACCGGCCGCCCCGACGACCTCGTGCAGCTCGTCGAGGCGTACGCCAAGGAGCAGGGTCTGTGGCACGACGCGTCGTCGCCCGAGCCGCTGTTCTCCGAGCACCTCGAGCTCGACCTGTCGACCGTCGAACCGTCGCTGGCCGGTCCGTCGCGCCCGCAGGACCGGGTGCCGCTGTCGAACTCGAAGCCGATGTTCGCCGCCGCGCTGCTCACCTGCCTCCCCGAGGACATCCGTGCGCAGTACAACGGGCAGGACGAGGCGTCGGCCGAGTCGTTCCCGGCGTCCGACCCGATCGCCGCCGCCGAGGGCGTCACCGGTGAGGGCAAGCCGCAGCCGGCGGCGAACTGCGAGGTCCCGCCGCCGTCGATGTCGCGCCCGCGCGCGAGCGTGCCGGTGAAGCTCGACGACGGCACGACGTTCGACCTCGACCACGGCCACGTCGTGATCGCCGCGATCACGTCGTGCACGAACACGTCGAACCCGTCGGTGATGATGGCCGCCGGCCTGCTGGCAAAGAACGCCGTCGAGCGCGGGTTGCAGGTCAAGCCCTGGGTGAAGACGTCGCTGGCGCCCGGGTCGAAGGTCGTCGCCGACTACTACGAGTCGTCGGGGCTGCTGCCGTACCTCGAGAAGCTGCGGTTCAACGTCGTCGGCTACGGGTGCACGACGTGCATCGGCAACTCCGGCCCGCTCGACCCGGCGATCTCCGAGGCGGTGAACGAGGCCGGGCTCGCCGTCGTGTCCGTGCTGTCGGGCAACCGCAACTTCGAGGGCCGCATCAACCCCGACGTGCGCATGAACTACCTGATGTCGCCGCCGCTCGTCGTCGCGTACGCGCTGGCGGGGACGATGGACATCGACCTGGCCACACAGCCGCTCGGCACCGATCCGTCGGGCGCGCCGGTGTACCTCCGCGACATCTGGCCGTCGTCGTCCGAGGTCTCGTCGGTCATCGGCACGGCGCTGCAGTCCGACATGTTCCGCACGTCGTATGCCGACGTGTTCAAGGGTGACGAGCGCTGGGCCGCGCTCGACGTGCCGACCGGCGATCGCTACGAGTGGTCCGACGCGTCGACGTACATCCGCCGGGCGCCGTACTTCGACGACATGCCGGCGTCGCCCGCGCCCGTCGAGGACATCTCCGGCGCGCGGGTCCTCGCCGTGCTCGGCGACTCGGTGACGACCGACCACATCTCGCCCGCCGGCAACATCCGCAAGGACGGACCGGCGGGGTCGTGGCTCCTCGACCACTCCGTCGACCAGCGCGACTTCAACTCGTACGGGTCACGCCGCGGCAACCACGAGGTGATGATCCGCGGCACGTTCGCCAACATCCGCATCCGCAACCGGATGGTCCCCGGTGTCGAGGGCGGCTACACCGTGCACCTGCCCGACGGCGAGCAGATGTCGATCTACGACGCGGCGATGGCGTACCAGCGCGACGGCGTCCCGCTCGTCGTGTTGGCCGGCAAGGAGTACGGGTCGGGCTCGTCGCGCGACTGGGCGGCGAAGGGCACGTTCCTGCTCGGCGTGCGGGCGGTCATCGCCGAGTCGTTCGAGCGCATCCACCGGTCGAACCTCATCGGGATGGGGGTGCTGCCACTGCAGTTCCGCGACGGCGAGTCGGCCGCGTCACTCGGGCTGACGGGCACGGAGGTGTTCTCGGTGTCGGGCCTCGACCCGCTCAACTCGGGGACGACACCGCGCGAGGTCACGGTCAGCGCCGACGACACGACGTTCACCGCCCGCGTGCGCATCGACACGCCGAAGGAGGCGGACTACTACCGCCACGGCGGCATCCTCCAGTACGTCCTGCGCCAGCTGCGGGGGTAGCCGCGTCGCGCATCCGCCCACCTACTCGCAGTTTTTTGCCCAAGTAGGACGCAAGAACGCGACTGTGTGGGAGGACGCGGAACCAGGTCAGCGACCGGCGCGGCCGGGCGCCGTGGCGGCGCCGCTGCCACCCGCGTTGGCCTGCTCGGCCGCGTGGTCGGCGCCCTGCCCGTTGCCGTTGCCGCCGGCGTTGCTCGTGGGTGGCATGGTCACCGGCAGACCCGCGGGCGTCGCCGACGGGCCGGCCGGGGTCTCGTTGCCGCCGGCGTTGTTCGACGCCGGACCCTGACCGTTGGCGTTCGCACCGGCGTTCGGCGACGCGTGCTCGACGCCCGGCGCCGAGCTCTCCGCCGGAGCGACGTCGGGCGGCGGCTCGGCGGCCACGCCGTCGGGTCGACCCCCCTCGGCGTTTCCGGCGGTTCCGCCGTGCCCGGCACCGGCAACTGCCGGAGGCAGTGCGGGGGTGGGCGGTGCACCGGAGGGCGGGGCGACGACCACGACCCGTCGATCGCCGTGCGGGTCCGGGCGCACGGCCACCGGCGCAGGCGCCGGCGCCACGAGCTCCTGGGGCGCGGGGACCTCGACACCGACCTGGTCGAACACGCGGGCGGCGACCTGCTGGGCCGGCATGGGCAGGGCGCCGGCAGCCGCCATCCCGCCGCCGATCGGCATCAGGCCGACGAACGTCCCTGCCGCGAGTCGCACCGAGGCCGAGCGCAGCGACGACGAGCCGGCACCGACCATCGGCTCGCCGGCGGCGAGCGCGGCGAGCACGTCGGCGACGAGTCGCTCGTCGACATCGACGAAATCCTCGTTCTCGGCCACGGCCCGCAGCAGGCGTGCCACCTCGGGGCGGGGCGTGACGATGCCGCGCGACGCAACCGCGGACGCCGGCGCAGGCACCGCCGCGTCCTCGCGCAGCAGCAACAGGTGCTCGATCTCGTGCGCGGGAAGCGGCGGCGAGAACAGGTAGCCCTGCATCTGCTCGCACCCGTGCGCCCGCAGGAACCGGGCCTGCGGATCGGTCTCGACGCCCTCGGCGATGACCGTCATGCGCAGCGAGTGCGCCAGCGCGATCACGGCCTCGACGATCGGCGACTCGTCGCGCTCGCCGCGGATCGACCCGATGAACGAGCGGTCGATCTTCAGCGAGTCGATCGGCATCGTCGCGAGGTAGGTCAGGCCGCTGTAGCCGGTGCCGAAGTCGTCGATCGAGCATCCGACGCCGAGCGTCCGGAGCCGCCGGAGCGTCGCCGATGCCGCGGCGACGTCGTGGAGGAACACCGACTCGGTGATCTCGAGCTCGAGCAGCGAGGGGTCGAGCCCGGTGCGGTCGAGGATCCGCTCGACGACGCCCTCGAACCGGTTGTCGGCGAACTGGCGCGCCGAGAGGTTGACGGCGACCGGCACCGCGGACAGCCCGCTGTCGGACCACTCCTTCGCCTGCCGGCACGCGGTCTCGAGCACCCACTCGCCGAGCGGGACGATCAATCCCGTCTCCTCGGCCAGCGGGATGAACGCATCCGGCCCGACGAAGCCGAGCTCGCGGTGGGGCCACCGCACCAGCGCCTCCAGCCCGACGACCTCGCGCGACGCCAGGTCCACCTTCGGCTGGTAGTGCAGCTGCAGCTCCTGGCGTTCGATCGCGTTCCGCAGGTTGCTCTCGAGCGAGAGCCGCACACGCGCCCGGGCCGACATGTCCGACGTGTACAGCTGGAACCCGTTGCGGCCGTTGGCCTTCGCCCGGTACATCGCCGTGTCGGCGTGCTTGAGCAGCGTCTCGACGTCCTCGCCGTCGTCGGGGAACATCGCCACGCCGATCGACGTCGACGTCACCAGCTCACGCGCGCCAGCGACGATCGGCCTCGCGAAGACGCCGAGCAACTTCTCGGCGACGCGGGCGCAGTCCAGCTCGTCGTCGACGGAGGACAACAGGATCGTGAACTCGTCGCCGCCCTTGCGCGCGACGGTGTCGGAGTCCCGCAGCGCGCCCTGCAGCCGCGCCGCGACCGCGCGCAGCAACTGGTCGCCGACGGCGTGACCGAGGCTGTCGTTGATGGACTTGAAGCGGTCGAGGTCGAGGAACATCACGGCCGCCCGGCGACCGTTGCGCCGCGCCGCCGTGAGCGCGACGTCGACACGGTCGGCGAACACGACCGCGTTCGGCAGGCCGGTGAGCGCGTCGTGCTGGGCGCGGTACTCGCCGGTCGCCCGCTCGTGTACCTGACGCACGAGGTAGCCGGCGACGAGCAGCGGCATGCCGGTGGCGCCGATGAGCGCGGTCGTGAGTGACGGCGCGTAGCCGCGCATCGCCTGCACGCCGAAGACCGCGGCGGGCAGCAGCGACGTGATCATCAGCGCGAGCAGCTCACCCGTGCGCAGGCGGGGCGAGCGGCCGGCGACCGGGTCGAACCGCCGTCGCAGCGACGGGTGCAGCGCGGACGCGCCCCACAGGCACAGCGCCCACAGCTCGAGCGCGGTGACGGTCGACCGGTCGACATCGGTCGCGCCGATCACGCCGCCGGCGACGACGGCCTGCACCGTCAGCAGCGCCACGAACGCGGCGCCGAGGTAGCGGTAGCCCACGGGGTGGTCACTCGACAGCGCGACGAGGCGCACCAGCAGCCACAGCACGACGATCTGCGCGCCGGGCAACACGAGAACGGCGAGCTCTCGCGCCGGCACACCCGAGGCGACGCCGGCGGACCAGGGGACGAACAACGCGACGGCGGCAACGAGGACGCCCTCGAAGACCGCGTCGACCGCTCGCCCCGGCAGCCGGTCGCGCAGGAGAAGGAGGAGCCCGGCGCCGGCGAGCACGTCGCCGGCGAGCGCGAAGAGGTCGAGCGCCGACGGGGCGCCGACAGGCGTTGCAGCAGCGGCGCGCACGACGGTTCCGACCGCGATGACCGCCAGCCCGGCGCCGAGCAGCTCCCAGGCCCGCCGCCACGACGCGACGTGGTGGCGGCCGTGGACGACCGGCCCGGACACGACGGCGACGAGGGCGACGGCGGCGACGAGGACCGCCGACGCCAGCGGCAGGACGGCCGCGACCCGCAGCACCACGATCAGCGCAACCGTGGCCGCCGCCGGCCCACTGCGCGCGATCCGGAGTGATGCCCTCACGTTGCGTACCGTACCGACCGCACGTTGCGCCGCACATGGCCCACCCGGCCCGATTTCGACGCCACTCGGACGGTGACAGCCGCACCTCGCTGCCTAGCCCCCGTCCGCAGGTCGATGCCGTGGACCACCGCTGAGGTGGGTCCACGGCATCAACCTGGCGAATTCGCCCGTCACAGGAGCGATCGGACGACGTGTGCAACGGGCAGCCGTGCGTCACGACGGACGCGACGCGCACGAACTGAACCGGCGCTAGCTCGCCTTCTCTTCGCCGATCTGGCGGCGCACGTCGTCCATGTCGAGCTCACGTACCTTCGTCAGCAGGTCGTCGAGCACCGGCGCGGGCAGCGCGCCCGGCTGGGCGAACACGAGGATCTGCTCCCGGAACACCATCAGCGTCGGGATGGACATGATCTGGAACTCGGCGGCCAGTGCCCGCTCGGCCTCGGTGTCGACCTTGCCGAAGACGATGTCGTCGTACGTCTCCGACGCCTGCTCGAACACGGGGGCGAACATGCGGCACGGGCCGCACCACGACGCCCAGAAGTCGACGACGACGATGTCGTTGTCCTGGACGGTCTGCTCGAAGTTCGCGGCGGTCAACGTGGTGGTGGCCATGAGGTTCCTTCCAACGGGTCGCCCCCGTCCGTTCTTCCCACGACGCCGTGCGTACGACACCGGGCCCGCCACGACGCCGGCGTCACGGTGACCACGAGGCGCCGCCCGCACGCCGGGCAGTGACGGGGTGGGTCGTAGGGGCGCCCGCACCCGGCGCACTCGCTCGCCGGGCGTCCGCAGCCGGTGCAGTGCGCGGTCACATCACCTTCGACAGCGCGCCGATCGGCATGCGCAGATCGGCGAGCATCGTCAGGTCCTCGTCGGGCGAGCGTCCGAGCGTCGTCAGGTAGTTGCCGACGATGAGCGCGTTGATGCCGGACGTCATGCCCATCGTCTGCAACTCGCGCAGCGTCACCTCGCGCCCGCCGGCGTACCGCAGGATCGTGCGCGGCAGTCCGAGGCGGAACAGCGCGATCCAGCGGATCGCGTCGATCGGGTCGACGAGCGCGGCCGACGCGAGCGGCGTGCCGGGCCGCGGGTTCAAGAAGTTGACCGGCACCTCGTCGGGGTCGAGCTCGCGCAGCTGGTCGAGGAGTTCGAGCCGCTGATCGTGCGACTCGCCCATCCCGAGGAGGACGCCGCAGCACAGCTCCATCCCGAACCGCTTGACCAGCTCGCACGTCTCGCGCCGCTCGTCCCACGTGTGCGTCGTGACGATGCGACCGAAGTGCGAGCGCGCCGTCTCGAGGTTGTGGTTGTAGCGGTGCACGCCGCCGGCGGCGAGGCGTGCCGCCTGCGCCTCCGTGAGGATCCCGGCCGACACCGCGACCTGCAGCCCGGTGCGCTCGCGCACGAGCGGCACGACGTCGAGGATGCGCTGGAGGGTGCGCTCGTCCGGCCCGCGCACCGCGAGGACGATGCAGAACTCGCTGGCGCCGACCTTCGCCGTCTCGTCGGCGGCGGCGAGCACCTCGTCGGTGTCGAGGAACGGCGTCGCTGCGACCGGCGTGTCGAACTTCGCCGACTGGCTGCAGAAGTGGCAGTCCTCCGGACAACCGCCGGTCTTGACGGAGAGGATCCCCTCGACCTCGACGGTCGGACCGCACCACGCCAGCCGGACCTCGTGGGCGAGCGCGGCGAGCGACGGGACGGACTCGTCGGGCAGCGCCGCCAGCGCCGCCAGCTCGTCGGTGGTCAGCTGGCGCCGCTCGTCGAGCAGCGCGTCGCCCGCGGCGCGAAGGAGCGGGCGGGCGTCGGTTGCGGTGGTCATCGGGCCCGGAGCATTGCCGACCGGCATGCTGGGGCGCATGTTGATCCACGCGCACGATGCCGCGCCGTCGGAGGACGCCGCGCTGGCGTTCGTCGACGCGCAGGGCTTCGGCCACCTCGTCGCCGGCGGCCGGGGCCGCGACGTGCCGGTCGTGGTGCCGACGCAGTTCGTCGTCACCTCCCGCGCGCCGGTGGAGGTCGTCCTCCACCTCGCTCGCCCGAACCCGGTGTGGGCCGCGCTCGCCGAGAACCCGCACGTCGTGCTCAGCGTCGCCGGTGACTGGACGTACATCCCGTCGGCGTGGAAGGCCGTCGGCGACGAAGACCCCCGGCGCGGGATCCCGACGACGTACTACGCCGCCGTCCAGCTGACCGGCCGCGCGACCGTGGTCGACGACCCGGACGGGGTCGCCGCCATCCTTCGCACGCAGCTGTCGACGTACGAGCCGGGGGGCGACTGGGCCGACCCGCGTGACGCGCACACGACGCGCCTCGCGCTGATCCGCGGCATCCGCATCGCGGTCGACGACGTGCGGGCGAAGTTCAAGTACGGCGGCAACGTCGACGACGCCCACCGCCGCGCCGTCGCCGACCGGTTGGCGCAGCGCAACGGACCCGGTGACGCCGCCGCCCGCCGCCGGGTGCTCGACTCGCTCGCCTGAGGACGCCTGGCTACGACGCGTCGCGCAGCGCGTCGACGAGCTCGTCCTTCGTCATCTTGGACCGGCCGCTGATGTCCTTCTTCGCCGCCGCCTTCTCGAGCTCGGACTTCGTCATCTTCGACCACTTGTCCGTGGCCCTGCCCTCGACCTTCTTCGGCTTCTCGCCCTTCGCCGCGGCGAGCGACGCCTCGAGCGCCGCCATGAGGTCGACGACGTTCGTCTCCTCCGGCTCGCGCTCCTCGACGACGATCTCCTCACCCTCGGCCTTGCGCTTGATGAGGTCGAGCACTCGCTGGCGGTACGTGTCGTGGTACTTCGACGGGTCCCACTCCGAGCTCAGCGATCGGATCAGCTGGTCGGCGACCTTCAGCTCGCGCTCGGACGGCTTCGTCCGCTTGGTCGGCACGCTCGGGAGATCGCCGGCGGCACGGACCTCGTCGGGGAAGAACATCGTCTCGAGCACGAGGACGTCGTCGGCGCCCGTTCGGACGCACGCGAGGTACTGCTTCGTGCGCATCACGAACCGGCCGATCGCCACCTTGCCGGCCTTCGCCATCGCGTCGCGCAGCAGCGCGTAGGCGCGGTCGGCGCCGGCGCCCTCCTGCGGGGCGAGGTAGTACGACTTCTCGAAGTACACCGGGTCGATCTCGGCGAGATCGATGAAGTCCTCGATGTCGATCGTGCGCGACTTCCCCGGCTCGACCGACTCGAGCTCCTCGGGCGTGACGATCACGAACTTGCCGTCGGAGACCTCGTAGCCCTTCACGATGTTCTTGTAGGCCACTTCCTCGTCCGAGTCCTCGGCGACGCGCTTGTAGTGGATGCGCTTGCCGGTCCCCTTCTCGAACTGGTTGAAGTGGATGTCCTTCTCGTCCGTGGCGGAGAACAGCTGCACCGGCACGTTGACGAGACCGAAGCTGAGCGAACCGTTCCAGATCGAACGCGGCATGCCCCGGGTGTACCCCGCCACCCCCGCTTCTTGTCACGCCTGACCACAGCAGTTGTGGTCAGGCGTGACAAGAAGCCGGTGGGTTCAGGCCGGGGTGACGACGTCGAGGGTGCGGTTGACGAACTCCCGCACGTCGCGGGTCATCCGATCGCGCCGGATGGCGTAGCCGCCCAGCACGTCGGCGCCGCGGGCGCGCAGGATGCCGGACAGCTTCTCGAGCGTCTGGCCCGGGTCGATGGCGTACGTGCAGAACACGACGCACTTCTTGCCGTACATCACCGGCAGCGACTTGAGGCGCCCGGCCCGGCCCGGCCGCTGGCCGACGAAGATGAACCCGTCCGTCCAGGAACCGACGACGACGAGGTCGGCGGCGGCCAGCGACTGCATGTCGACGTGCGTCACGTTGCACACCGTCGCCGCCCACCCGGCCGACTCGAGCGCGCCGGCGACGAGCCCGGCGGCCTTGCGCGTGTTGCCCGTCAGGCTCTCGTAGATCACCACCGCCTTCACGCCCCCACAATGCCATGTCCGGCGCGCCGCGGCCGTACTCTCCGAGCCGAGATGGCTGCCGATTTCACCTACACCGAACTGCTGCCACTGGGCGGCGACGACACGCCGTACCGCCTGCTCACCACCGACGGCGTCTCGACGTTCGAGGCCGCCGGCGAGACGTTCCTGCGCGTCGATCCGTCGGTCCTCACGCTGCTCACACGCACGGCGATGCACGACATCGCCCACCTGCTGCGACCCGGCCACCTCCAGCAGCTGCGCACCATCCTCGACGACCCCGAGGCGTCGGCGAACGACCGCTTCGTCGCCCTCGACCTGCTGCGCAACGCGGTGATCGCGAGCGGGGGCGTCCTCCCCGGCTGCCAGGACACCGGCACCGCGATCGTCAAGGGCAAGAAGGGCCAGCTCGTCTACACCGGTGGCGGCGACGAGGCGGCGATCGCCCGCGGCGTGTTCGAGACGTACCAGCACGACAACCTGCGCTACAGCCAGATGGCGCCGCTGTCGGTGTGGGACGAGACCAACACCGGCACGAACCTCCCCGCCGAGATCAAGATCAGCGCGGTCGACGGCGACGCGTACAAGTTCCTGTTCATGGCCAAGGGCGGCGGCTCGGCCAACAAGTCGCTGCTGTTCCAGGAGACGAAGGCGCTCCTCAACCCGGCGACGTTCGCCACGTGGATCGACGAGAAGATCCGCCTGCTCGGAACCGCCGCGTGCCCGCCGTACCACCTCGCCGTCGTGATCGGCGGGACCTCGGCCGAGCTCGCGCTCGAGACGGCGAAGCTGGCGTCGGCGCGGTACCTCGACACGCTGCCGACGACCGGCACGCCGCTCGGGCACGGCCTGCGTGACCCCGAACTGGAGGCCGCCGTCCTCGACATCTCGAGAGGCACCGGCATCGGCGCCCAGTTCGGCGGCAAGTACTTCTGCCACGACGTGCGCGTCATCCGCCTCCCGCGCCACGGCGCGTCGTGCCCCGTCGCGATCGCGGAGTCGTGCAGCGCCGACCGCCAGGCGCTCGGCAAGATCACCCGCGACGGCGTCTTCCTCGAGCAGCTCGAGACCGACCCCGCCCGCTTCCTGCCCGACGTCATGCCCGACCAGCTCAGCGACGACGTCGTGCGCATCTCGCTCGACCAGCCGATGGCCGACATCCGCGCCGAGCTGTCGAAGTACCCGGTGAAGACGCGGCTGTCGCTGACCGGCACGATGGTCGTCGCTCGCGACATCGCCCACGCCAAGATCAAGGAACGGCTCGACGCCGGCGAGGGCATGCCCTCCTACATGGCAGAGCACCCCGTGTACTACGCCGGCCCGGCGAAGACGCCGGAGGGCTACGCGTCCGGTTCGTTCGGGCCGACGACGGCCGGGCGCATGGACTCGTACGTCGACGCGTTCCAGGCCGCCGGCGGGTCGTTCGTGATGATCGCCAAGGGCAACCGCTCGAAAGCCGTCACCGACGCGTGCCACAAGCACGGCGGCTTCTACCTCGGCTCGATCGGCGGCCCCGCGGCCCGTCTCGCCAAGGAGTGCATCCGCAAGGTCGAGGTCCTCGAGTACCCCGAGCTGGGCATGGAAGCGGTGTGGCGCATCGAGGTCGAGGACTTCCCCGCGTTCGTCGTCGTCGACGACAAGGGCAACGACTTCTTCGCCGACGTGTCCCGCCCCGTCGACCTGGCGACCGTACGGGCGCGATGACGATGAGCACGTCCTCCGATGTCGACGTCCGGCCGAACCTCGGCGACCCCGCGCTCGACGACGAGCCGCCGCGCGTCGCGCACATCGTCGCCAAGGGCAGCGTCGCCGAGGCCTACGTCCTGGGGACGCCGTTGGAAGCGCTCTGCGGCGCGGTGTTCGTGCCGACGCGCGACCCGAAGAAGCTGCCCGTGTGCGAGGCGTGCAAGGAGGCGTTGCGGGCGAGGGGCCACGACCCCGACGACGTGAGCTGACCGACCGCCCGGTCCCACACCGCGTCGTCGTCCGCCATCGACGCACACAGGTTCACCGCGCCGAGCACCGGCTGGGCGCGCGCCTGCGCGTCGCACGCGGGGCCGCCGCCCGCGGCGACGTCCGCCACGACGATCGGGCTGAGCACGCCCCACCCGTCGAGGAGGTCGAACGGGCGCGACCGGTGCAGTGCCGTGAACAGGTCGGGCCCGAGCGCGCGCTCGTGCAGGCCCTCTGCGTGCCGCCGCTCGGTCTCGGCGAGCACGTCGTCGAGCCAGGCGCCGTCGGTCACCGAGAGCACGGCGTTGCACACGAGCGAGAGCGTGCGCCCTGCCGTGACCCACGCCTCGCCGACGGCACCGAACCCGGCCGGGACGTCGAGTGACACGACCGCGGGGTCGAATACGAGCACGTCGGCGTCGACCCACACGGCGCGCTCGTGTCCGTCGTCGAGCGCGGCGCGCAGCAACCGCAGCCGTCCGAGGTCGGTGGCCGGCAGCGACCGGCGTCCGCCGACGCCGAACAGCTCGTCGTCACCGACGAGCGAATAGCCGCACCGGCGCGCTGACGCCCACGTCTCGACGGACGCCAGGCACCGGCCGACCCAGCCCGGAACCCGGGCCGGGGCCGACTGGATGACGAGTGTCGCCGCCGAATGCAGCTAGCGGGCGACCGCGTCCTTGAACGACTTGCCTGCCTTCACACGGGGAACGGTCGCCGCCGCGATCTGGATCGTTTCCCCGGTGGCCGGGTTGCGCCCCTGGCGGGCCGCACGCTCCGATCGGTCGAACGTCAGGAAGCCGGGGAGCGTGACCTTGTCGCCGCGTGCGACCGCGGACGTCACGGCGTCCTCGAAGGCCCCGAGGACCTCGTTGACTGCACCCTGGCTCTGCCCCGTCTTGTCGGCGATGGCACTGACGAGCTCGGACTTGTTCATGCGCGCACGATACGACGGGGACCAGACTGAGTGGGTGATGGTCACCCCCCTGACCGGGCAGCGGATCCTCGTCACCGGCGTCACCGGGCAGATCGCGTTCCCGATGGCGTCGTTCCTCGCCGCGCCCGAGCTCGACAACGAGGTGTTCGGGCTCGCCCGCTTCGGCGGCGAGGGCGACCGCTCGCGGGTCGAGGCCGCCGGCATCGTGCCGGTCGTCGCCGACCTCGGTGGCGGCGACCTCTCGGCGGTGCCCGCCGACGTCGACTACGTGCTGCACCTGGCCACCTTCCAGGCCGGCGGGCTCGACTACGACCACGCGCTGCGCGTGAACGCCGAGGGGACGGGGCTCCTGCTGCACCACTGCCGCAGCGCGAAGGGCGTGCTCGTCACGTCGACGGCGTCGGTGTACGAGCCGAACCCCGACCGCTGGCACGTGTTCGCCGAGACCGACCCGCTGGGTGACACGCACGCGCCCCACTCGCCGACGTACTCGATCTCGAAGATCACCGAGGAGGCCGTCGCCCGGACGATGTGCCGCGTGCTCGACCTGCCCGTCACGATCGCCCGCATCAACGCGTCGTACGGCCCGAACGGCGGGCTCCCCGCGATCCACCTCGGCCAGATCGCGCGAGGCGAGACCGTGGTCCTGCGCGCCCCTGGTCCGACGCCGTACTCCCCCATCCACCAGCACGACCTGAACGCCCAGGCCGGCCCGCTGCTGTCCGCGGCGTCGGTGCCGGCGACGATCGTCAACTGGGGCGGCGACGAGGTCGTCACCGCCGAGGACTGGTGCGCCTACCTGGGTGAGGTCGCCGGCCGCCAGCCGACGATCGAGAAGGTCGTGTTCCCGGGTGCCGTCACCGGATCGGTCATGTCGACGGACCGCAGGATGGCGATCACCGGCCCGTGCACGGTCCCGTGGAAGGACGGCATGCGCCGCATGGCCGAAGCTCGGCTGAAGGGCACGAACTCGGCGTAGATCTGTACCGCAGAGGTACAGATCTACGCCGAGTTCGTGAGGGGGGTTCGTCAGAGCGGTGTGTTCGAGTGGACGCGCGGGATCAACCGCTCGCGCTTCGTGGTGAGCATGTCGAGGGCGCGTGACAGCACCGCCCGTGTGTCGGCGGGGTCGATCACGGCGTCGACGAAGCCGCGCTCCGCCGCGGTGTACGGCGTGAGGTGCTCGCGCTCGTAGTCGGCCTCGAGCGCGGCCCGCTGCGCGTCGTCGATGGTGCGGTGGAGGATCTGCACCGCGCCCTTCGCCCCCATCACCGCGACCTCGGCCGACGGCCACGCCAGGCACACGTCGTTGCCCATCGACTTGCAGTCCATGACGATGTACGCACCGCCGTACGCCTTGCGCAGCAGCAGG
>DASSOZ010000168.1:0-3349 GCA_035700105.1 Acidimicrobiales bacterium | reverse complement strand
CCTCGTCGCCGACGGCGACGTCGGCGCCGGGGACGACCTGTCCGAGCACCACCATCTTCTCCTCGGCCAGCTCGACCGCGGCGATGCCGAACGGCTCGAACTCGCCGCCGGCGCCCGCAGGCGACACGTACGGTGCCGGCGGCTGGTACCGGTTCACCGTCCACGACCACACCCGCCCACGGTTCGACAGCGGCACCTCGTCGAACGCGGTGCCGTCGCACGCCGGGTTCCGGCAGAAGAAGTCCGCCCGGGGGAAGAAGTACGTGCCGCACGTCGTGCACCGGCTGCCGAGGAGGTGGGGCTCGCCGTCGCCCGCGTCGGTCGTGAACCACCCGTCGATCGCGGGTTTCTGCGCCACCATCGCGCCAATCTAACGTTCCGTCAGAAATGGACCTCACCTGGACCGACGAGGAAGAGGCGTTCCGGGCCGAGGCTCGCGAGTGGCTGGCGCGCAACAAGCCGTCCGAGCCGCTCCCGTCGGGCGACACGTTCGAGGGGTTCCAGGCGAACCGCGACTGGGAGCGCAGGCTGTTCGACGGCGGGTGGGCGGTCGTGTCGTGGCCCCGCGAGTACGGCGGCCGCGACGCGTCGCTCTGGGAGTGGTTGATCTTCGAGGAGGAGTACTACGCCGCCGGCCTGCCGCAGCGGGTCGCGCAGAACGGCATCTTCCTGCTGGCGCCGACGCTGTTCGAGTTCGGCACGAGCGCGCAGCAGGACCGCTACCTGCCACGGATGGCGGGCGTCGAGGACCTGTGGTGCCAGGGCTGGTCCGAGCCCGATGCCGGCAGCGACCTCGCCGGCATCAAGTCCCGCGCCGAGCGCGACGAGTCCGCCGGCGGCTGGCGCCTGTACGGGCAGAAGACGTGGACCACCCGCGGAGGCCTCTGCAACCGGCTGTTCGGCCTGTTCCGCACCGACCCGTCAGCCGAGCGGCACCGCGGCATGACGTACCTGCTCGTCGACCTCGAACAGGACGGGGTGACGGTCCGTCCCCTCGCCCGCCTCGACGGCGACGGCGCCGCCTTCGCCGAGGTGTTCTTCGACGGCGCGTTCGTCGCCGACGACGACGTGCTCGGCGCCGTGAACGAGGGCTGGTCGGTGGCGATGGCGACAACCGGCTCGGAGCGCGGGCTGACGCTGCGTTCGC
Organism: Acidimicrobiales bacterium; assembly: GCA_035700105.1. Classification (GTDB taxonomy): domain Bacteria; phylum Actinomycetota; class Acidimicrobiia; order Acidimicrobiales; family DASSOZ01; genus DASSOZ01. The sequence goes on along the minus strand of DASSOZ010000168.1, from coordinate 2,202 downwards.
CCGGGCGGTTCACCGCGTCGGTCGACCGCCTCGTCGAGCTCTACCGGTCGACGCCCGACCCCGACCCGCTTGCGCGCGACGCCGTCGTCCGGGCGTGGATCGACGCCGAGGCGTACCGGCTGGCGACGTTCGAGACCGTGACCCGGCTGGCGGGCGGGGCCCGCATGGGACCGGAGTCGTCGGTGAACAAGGTGTTCTGGTCGGAGATGGACGTGCGGCTCAACGAGGCGGCGCTGTCGCTGCTCGGTCCCGAGGCCATCTTCGACGACACACCGTGGATGAAGGGCTTCGAGTTCGCGCTCGCCGGCCCGATCTACGCGGGCACGAACGAGATCCAGCGCAACGTGATCGCAGAACGGCTGCTGGGACTGCCGCGCCGATGAGGTTCGCGTTCACCGAGGACCAGGTCGCGTTCGCCGACGCCGTGCGGGGGCTGTTGCGTGACCAGTGCACGCCCGACCGCGTGCGGGCGGTGTGGGACGGCGACGAGCCGTATGTGCGCGACGTGTGGGAGAAGCTCGCCGGGATGGGGGTCGTGGGCCTGACGGCGCCGGCGTCGGCGGGTGGGTTGGGGATGGGACCGCTCGACTGGGTCCTGCTGTTCGAGGAGGCGGGGCGGGTCGCGCTCCCGGCGCCGCTCGTCGAGACGACGGCGGTGGCGATCCCGCTGCTGGCGTCGCTGGGCGAGTCCGCGTGCGTCGAGCGGGCGGCAAGTGGCGACGGGATCGTCGCCATCACGATGGCGGACAACGTCGACCGCGTGGCGTACGGGGCAAGCGCCGACGCGGTGATCGTGTGCACCGACGACACCGTCCGGCTCCTCGGCGCCGGTGACTTCCGTGTACGCGAGGTCGTGCCGTCGGTCGACCACGCGTGGTTGCTGGCCGCGCTCGACACGGACGCCGCCGCCGGCCAGGTCGTCGCCGAGGGGCCGGAGGCCGCAGATGCGATCGCCGACGCCTACGACCGCGGCGCGCTGGCTGCGGCGGCCGAGCTGTGCGGGCTGGGCGAGCACCTGCTGGCGGCCGCCGTCGAGTACGCCACGCACCGGAAGCAGTTCGGCGTCGCCATCGGTACCTACCAGGCGATCAAGCACCACCTCGCCGACGTCCGCATCGCGCTGTCGTACGCGCGGCCGCTCGTGCACGCCGCCGCGTGGCACGTCGCCGAGCACACGCCCGAGCGGTCGACGTACGTGTCGATGGCGAAGGCGTACGCGTCGGACGCCGCCGTGCTGGCGTCGAAGAAGGCGCTCCAGGTGCACGGCGCGATCGGCTACACGTGGGAGTACGACCTCCAGCTCTGGATGAAGAAGGCGTGGGCACTCGCGGTCGCGTGGGGCGACGCCGACTTCCACCGTCGCCGGGTCGCCGACGCCGTGCTGGGGTGACGCGGCGCGTCGTCGTCGCGCTGCTGGTCGCCGTTGCCCTGGTGCTGCTCCCAGCGGGGTGTGGCGGCGGGTCGAGCCCCAAGACGGAGGGCGGGTGGCACGACGGTACGGTCGCGCTCGTCGGCGACTCGATGGCGTTCGAGGCGGCGGCCGACTTCGAGCGGCTGGCGGGGGAGCGGGGCTGGACACTGTCGATCACCGCGGTGCCGGGCACGACGTTCGCCGACCGCCGCGCCGACATCGCCGCGCTCCACGCGCGGTTCGCCAGCGCGGTGGTCGTCGAGCTCGGGACGAACGACGCGCTGCACGACGGTGACTTCACCGCGGCCGAGGCGGCCGACATCGACCGCGCCGTCACCGCGCTCGACCGCGTCGGCTGCGTGCTGTTCGTCAACGCCGGTCTGCTCGAGCCCCGCAACCACGACGTCCTGCGGCAGCCGCCGTGGGACGACTACGCGCCCGGGCTCGAGGCGGCGCTGGCGCTCAACGCCCACCTCGTCGCCGCCGTCCGCCCCCACCGCAACATGCACGTCTTCGACTGGTTCGCCGCCTACAACGCCCGCGCCGACTGGACCCGCGACTTCGTCCACCTCAAGGCCGAGCACCGGGCCGGGTACGCCCGCCTCGTGCTCGACGCGTTGTCGGACGCGTGCGGGCCGGGTACGACGGCGTCATGACGACCGACGACGACCGCCGCGTCGAGGAGCGGGCCGCCGAGCTGCTGCCCGAGGAGACGAGCGTCGGCAGCGACGACCCCGAGGCCCAGGCCGAGGCGATCCTCGCCGAGTCCGACGAGCGCCAGGCCGACCGCA
>DASSOZ010000167.1:0-12900 GCA_035700105.1 Acidimicrobiales bacterium | reverse complement strand
ATGCCGGCGGCGAGGACCAGTGACGCGTCGAACGCCTCGCCGATGTCGCTGCCGACGTAGGGCATCTCGGCGCTGTCGATGCCGAGCCCGTGCCCGAGGTAGAAGTGCGGCATCCACGGCTTGACGCCACCGGCGGCGTCGGTCGCCGCGGCGGTGAGGTCGGCCGCGGTCGCGCCCGCCTTCGTCACCGCGAGCACCGCGTCCATGATCGCCCGCCACTGTTCGAACTGCGCCCGCTGCCGGGCGTCGGGCTCGCGGCCGACGATCCACGTCCGGCCGAAGTCCGAGTGGAAGCCGGCGTAGCTGATGCCGGTGTCGACCCACAGCACGTCGCCCTCGACGAGCTCGCGCTCGGTGGACAGCAACGGGCACGCCAGGTCGCCGGTCGTCGTCCACGGCCCGTCGGCCTTGCGTGCCGGCATGATCTGCCAGATCGGGTCGAGCACGTTGGCGTCGGCGCCGGCCTCGAACACCGTGCGCAGGAACGTGGCCGTGAGGTCGGTCTGGCGGACGCCGGGCGCGACGCGCGCCTGCACGTCGGCGACGGCCTGCTCGGTGATGCGCAGGCCCTCGCGCATGCACGCCAGCTCGTCGGGCGTCTTCACCGCCTTGGCCCGGCTGATCACCCGGCCGCCGTCGACCGGCGGCGCGCCGTCCGGCGGGAACAGGAGCGACCGCTCGCGGCGAAGCGCGTTCGTCCACTCGTCGAGCGCGATCGACGCACCGACGGGCACGAGCGCGCCCAGCTCCCTGGCGAACAGCTCCACGCCCTCGTCGAAGTCGAGGTACACGGCCCCGTGCAGGTGGTCGGCGGGCAGCTCGGTCCGCAGGGCGTCGTCGTGGCGGACGCCGGAGAAGAGGTGCGGCGACTCGTCGCCGGCGAGCACGACCGCGACGGGTTGCTCGACGTTCGCCCGCCCGGAGTCGGCGAGCGGCCACACCGCGCCGGTTGTGTACACGACGTTCGTGTTGCCGAGCAGGACGAGCGCGTCCAGCCCCTGCTCCCGCATGATCCCTCGCACCCGGTCCACCCGCTCGCGGTGCATGCGGGCGCGGTCGGCGACGTCGACGGTGATCACCCGTCGAGACCGAGGAAACGCGTGATGTTGCCGCTCACGACCGCCGCCGCGTCCTCCGGGCCGACCGCGTCGACGACGGCGCGCAGCGAGTCGCTGCTGTAGCCGTACGTGCTCTCGTTGTGGGGGAAGTCCGTCGACCACATCACCCGCTCGACGCCGATGCGGTCGATGAGCTCGAGTCCGAGCGGGTCGAGCATGAACGACGCGCACATGTGCTGCTCCCAGTAGTGCCGCGGGTCGTGCTCGGGCACGAGGTTCGCCATGTGCCGGAACGACGCGGCGATGTGCTCGGCGTCCTGCAGCGTCGACGGCACCCAGTTGATGCCCCCCTCGAACCACCCGATGCGCAGGCCGGGGTGACGATCGAGCACGCCCCCGAACACGTACTTGCCGAAGACGTCGCGGAACGGCGCCACGTTCTGCAGCATCCCGGCGGCGACGGCGTTGAACTCGTTGGGCGTGGCCGGCGCGCTCTCGCCGATGTGGTGCGAGACCGGCACGCCCGACTCCTCGATCGCCGCCCACACGCCGTCGAGCTCCATGCTGGCGTAGTCGATCGGCCGCTTGTCCTCGTGGCGCCCGGGCACGAGCGGCATGAGGAACGTCTTCAGGCCGAGCGCCTTCAGCTCCGCGAGTGTGCGCCGAGCGCCGTCGGCGTCCCACCAGTTGATCAACCCCACGCCGAAGATGCGGCCGTTCGAGCGCTCCTGCACCTCGGCGATGTGCTCGTTGTAGATCCGGAAGCACAGCTCGCGGACCTCGCGGTCGGGCCAGCTGAGCAGAGCGAGCACCGCGTTCGGGAACGCCAGCTCGCGCGTGACGCCCTCGGCGTCGAGCGCGGCGAGGCGGGCGTCGACGTCGCCGGTGTGCGACCCGGCGAGCGGGTCGTACTGCGTGAGCACGTCGACGAACCCGGGCGGCAGGAACGCCTTCTCGCCGGCGACGACGACCCAGCCGCCGTCGACGTTGATCACGCGCGGGGCCCGGTCCTTCATGCTCTCGGGGAAGCGCTCGAAGAAGATGTCCGACGCCAGCGAGATGTGGTCGTCGGCCGAGAAGACCTCGGTGCCGGCCGGGAGCCCGACGTCGACGAGCGGGCCGGGGTGGCGGTCCTTCGGCGCCCCGAGACCGTCGGGCGGATACGTCAGCGTCACCGCCGGAGATTACTTCGACGTCGTAGCAATGGTCAACGGATCGCTGCTACCTTCCCGCGGGATCAAAGGGGGACGCATGACGACGTGGGACACCAGCGTCGACTTCGTGATCGTGGGATCGGGCGGCGGCGGCATGGTCGCCGCGCTCGCCGCCGACGACGCCGGTGCGACCGTGCTCGTACTCGAGAAGCAGCCGCTGGTCGGCGGGTCGACATGCATGTCCGGCGGCATCGCGTGGGTGCCGAACAACCCGGTGATGCGCGCCGCCGGCGTGCCCGACTCGTACGAGGACGCGATGGCGCACTTCGAGGCGGTCGTCGGCGACGTCGGTCCGGCGTCGTCGTTCGAGCGGCGGCACGCGTTCCTGACCGCGGGACCGGAGATGGTGTCGTTCCTGACCGATCGCGGTGTGCGCTTCGTCCACTGCCCCGGTTACAGCGACTACTACTCGAACGCCAAGGGCGGGTCCGACGAGGGCCGCGGCATCGAGCCGGTGCCGTTCGACGGCAAGGTGCTCGGCGACTGGCTCGGGAAGCTCCAACCGGGGCTGGCGCAGAGCCTCGGTCTCGCAGTGATGACGAACGAGGCCCGGTCGCTGTCGCACTACAACCGCAGCGTCGGCGCGTTCGCGACGTCGGCGCGCGTCGCGGTGCGCACGTACGCGTCGCGCGCGCGGGGCCAGGCGCTGCTGACGAACGGCGCGTCGCTCATCGCGCAGTTGCTGCAGATCGCCCTCCGCCGGAACATCCCGGTGTGGACCGAGGCGCCGCTCGACGACCTCGTCGTCGAGGACGGGCGCGTGACCGGCGTGCGGACCGTGCGCGAGGGCGCGACCGTGCTCGTCGAGGCGCGCAAGGGCGTCCTGCTCGCCGCCGGCGGCTTCGCCCACAACCGCGACATGCGCACCGAGTACGGCGGCGACCAGCCGAACCAGGCGAAGTGGTCGATCGCCAACCCCGGCGACACCGGCGAGGCGATGCAGACGGCGATGCGCCTCGGTGCGAGGACCGACCTGATGGACGAGGCGTGGTGGCTGCCGTCGCCCCGCACCGGCCGGTTCGGGCAGTCGACGCTCGACCAGGCCCGCCAGCGCCCGCGCACGATCTACGTCGACGTCGCCGGCAACCGGTTCGTCAACGAGTCGAACTCCTACATGGAGGTCGGCAAGGCGATGTACGCGCGGAACAAGACGGCGCGTGCGGTGCCGTGCTGGCTCATCTTCGACGACCGCTATCGCAAGCGGTACGCCCACCTGCGGTCGCGTCCCGGCCGCTTCCCCCGGGACCTGCTGAAGAGCGGCCGGCTGAAGCAGGCGTGGACGCTCGACGACCTCGCTCGCATGTGCGGCATCGACCCGTCGGGCCTCACGGCGACGGTGGAACGGTTCAACGGCTTCGCCGCGCAGGGGCTCGACCCCGACTACGGCCGTGGCGAATCGGCGTACAACCGGGCGCTCGGCGATCCCAACCACAGGGTGCACCCCTGCCTCGGGCCGATCGACGAGCCGCCGTACTACGCGTGCGAGGTGCTGCCGGGCGACATCGGCACGTGCGGCGGTCTGTTGACCGACGAGCACGCTCGCGTCGTCGGCGCCGACGACCGGCCGATCCCCGGTCTGTACGCGACCGGCAACATCACCGCCACCGTCATGGGCCGTCACTACCTCGGCCCGGGAGCGAGCATCGCCAACAGCATGGTGTTCGGGTACCTCGCCGCCCGCCACGCCACCGGAGCGGGCGCGTGACCGACTTCGGCGAGGTCAACTTCTTCCGCGACCGCGCGGTGCAGGACGACCCGTACGCCTACTTCGACTGGGTCCGCGACCAGGGCCCCGTGTGGCAGGAGCCGCGCTACGGCGTCTTCTTCGTCACCGGGCACGCCGAGGCGATGGAGGTCTACGCCGACCCGGCGACGTTCCCGCCGCCGGCGTCGGGCGATGCCGCGTCCGGGACGTGGTCGTCGTGCAACGCGGTGAGCGGGCCGTTCGTCGAGTTCAGCGAACCGGTCGAGGGCGACGACGTCAGCGACGTCATCGTGCGGTGCCGGCACGAGCTGCCGTTCAGCGACCAGCTCCCGTCGTTCGACCCGCCGAACCACACCGCCCACCGTCACCTCCTCATGCGGCTCATCACGCCGAAGCGCCTCAAGGAGAACGAGGACTTCATGTGGGGCTACGCGGACCGGCTCATCGACACGTTCGCGAGCGACGGCGCGTGCGAGCTCGTCGGCGACTACGCCGAGCCGTTCACCCTCACCGTCATCGCCGACCTCGAGGGCGTGCCCGAGTCCGACCACCCGCTGTTCCGCGACCGGTTGTCGACCGTGCACGAGCACATGGAGCACAAGCCGCTCGAGTTCCTCTACGAGCGCTTCACCGAGTACATCGAGGCGCGCCGGCGCGAACCCCGAAGCGACATCCTCACCGGGCTGGCGACGGCGACGTTCCCCGACGGCTCGACGCCCGAGGTGAAGGACGCCGCGCTCATCGCCGCCAACCTGTTCGCCGGCGGGCAGGAGACCACGGTGCGACTGCTGTCGTTCGCGCTGCGGATGCTCGGCGAGCGGCCCGACCTGCAGAAGCTCGTGCGCGACGACCGCGACCGGATCCCGAACTTCATCGAGGAGACGCTCCGCGTCGAGAGCCCGCTGCGGACGCAGTTCCGCATGGCGCGCGTGCACACGAACCTCGCCGGCGTCGACGTCCCGGCGGGGGGCTCGATCATGCTCGTGCCGGGCGCGTGCAACCGCGACCCGCGCGTGTTCGCCGACCCCTACGAGTTCGACATCGACCGTCCGAACGCGCGCCACCACATCGCGTTCGGCCACGGCATCCACACCTGCGCGGGCGCGCCACTGGCTCGCGCCGAGGGTCGGGTGACGATCAACCGCTTCCTCGACCGGACCGCGGACATCGCCATCTCCGAGGCGCACCACGGGCCGACCGATGCGCGGCGCTACGACTACCTGCCGACGTTCTTCCTGCGCGGCCTACAGCGCCTGCACCTCGAGTTCACGCCGTCGACGTCGGGGTGACGTTCACGGCGCTCGGTGTCACCGACGACATGATGAGCTTCGTCTGCGCGAGCGGCGGGCCGGCGGTCGTGCCGCCGTCGATGGGCATGACGATGCCCGTCACCTGCGCGGCGCGGTCGCTCGCGAGGAACACGACCGCGTTGGCGACGTCCTCGGGCTGCGCCTGCCGTTCGAGCGGCTGCATGTAACGGACAACGGGTGCCATTTCGTACGTCGTGATGCCGGTCTGGATGTGCGCCGGCGTGAGGCAGTTCACGCGGATCTTGTACGGCGCGAGGTCGATGGCCATGCACTTGGTGACATGGGCGACGGCCGCCTTCGCGGCGCGGTAGGAGATCATCCCGGCACCGGCGTTGATCGCGGCGATCGACGCGTTGTTGATGATGACGCCGCCGCCGTGGTCCTTCATGTAGCGCGCCGCCCGCTGGCTGCCGGCGATGACACCGAAGAGGTCGACGCGCAGGATGCGGTCGAAGTCCTCGAGGTCGTCGGGCAGGAACCGCTTCATCACGCTGCCGATGCCGGCGTTGTTGAACATGATGTCAAGACCGCCGAAGCGCTCGACGGACGAGTCGACGAGCGCCTGCACCTGGTCGACGTCGCTGACGTCGGTCTGCGTGAATGTCGCGTGCTCGTCGCCGGCACCGTTGAGCTCGGCGACCAGTTCGTTGCCGGCGTCGGCGTCGACGTCGCCGATCACGACCTTCGCGCCCTCGTCGACGAGCATGCGCGCCGTCGCCCGGCCGATGCCGCCGGCGCCGCCGGTGACGATCGCCACCTTCCCGGCGAGCTCCTGCTGCTGCGTCATCCCGCGAACTCCGGCATCACGTCCTTCACGAAGCGTTCGATCTGGCCGCGTCCCGCGTCGGGCCAGCCGCACACGAGGTAGTCGTAGCCGGCGTCGACCCACTTGCCCGCGTGCTTGCGGGCGGTGCCGAGGTCGTCGAGCGACAGCGACGTCGCCCGCCGGATGTCCTTCGGATCGCGGCCGGCCTTCGTGGCGAGCTCGTCGAGCCGGACGTTGGCGTCGGCGAGCGACTTCGGCGTTCCCCACGTGTGCCACACGTCGGCGTACCGCGCGACGAGCGGCAGCGTGCGCGTCGGCCCGCTGCCACCGATCCAGATCGGCGGGTGCGGTTGCTGCACCGGCACCGGTCGCACACGCGCGTTCTCGAGCGAGACGACCTTTCCGTCGTACGACACGACCTCGCCGGTGAACAGGCGCGTCGCGATCTCGAGCGCGTCCTCGAGCAGGTCGAAGCGCTCGCCCGTCGGCGGGAACGGGATGCCGAGCTCCTCGTGCTCCTTGTCGAACCACGCGGCGCCGAACGACAGCTCGAGCCGGCCGTGCGACGCGTGGTCGACGGTCACCGCCTCGGCGGCGAACACCGACGGGTGCCGGTACGTCATGCCGGTGACGAGCAGCCCGAGGCGGATGCGCGTCGTGGCGGTGGCGAGCGCGGCGAGCGTCGTCATCCCCTCGAACGTCTCGCCCGGTCCGTCGCCGTACATCGGCTGCAGGTGGTCGAAGCCCCACGCGCCGTCGAACCCGAGGTCCTCGGCGAAGCGGACCCGGCTCACCAGTTCGTCCCACGACACCCGCTGCTGGGCGACGTCGAGCCCGAATCGCATCTGCACCGACCTCCAGGTGTGGACCGATCGGTACGGTAACAACGATGAGCTTGACCGCCGCACGAGGTCCGCTGGGCACCGATCCCGCCGGCGTGACGTCGCCACCGCTGCCCGCCGGTGGCGTCGCGTTCGTCGAGCCGCACCCCCGCCGCATCGTCGCCGAGCGCGACGGCCGCGTCGTCCTCGACAGCGAGCGCGCGCTCCTCGTGCACCGGCCGGGTCAGCGGCTGGCGTACGCGTTCCCGCGTGCCGACGTCGGCGACCTCCCGTGTACGGACGAGCCCCTCGCACCGGGCTTCGTGCACGTGCCGTGGGACGCGGTCGACACGTGGTACGAGGAGGGCCGCCGGCTCGTCACGTACCCGCCGAACCCGTACCACCGCGTCGACTGCCACCCGACGCGTCGCCGCCTACGCGTCTCGGTGCTCGGCGCGAGCCTCGTCGACACCGACGACACGGTCATCCTGTTCGAGACCGCGCTCGCCCCCCGCTTGTACGTCAGTCCGTCATACGTGCGCATGGACCTCCTGCGCTCGAGCGCGACGACGACGTGGTGCAACTACAAGGGTGTCGCCACGTACTGGTCGGCCGTCGTCGGTGACACCGTCGTCGACGACGTCGCGTGGACGTACGCCGACCCCCTGCCGGAGAGCACCGTCATCGCCGGGATGCTGAGCTTCGACCTCGACCGTGCGTCGGTCGATGCCGAGCTGCCGGTCGGGTCGGTCCTCGATCGGGAGCGCCGTCCGCGTCAGCCGCCCAGCTGACGCGCGGCGAGCACGGTCGCCCGCACGGGCGAACGATCGATCTCGATCTCACGGGTTCTCGTCACGGCTGACCACACATGTCGTGGCCGTGCGCGACAAGAAGCGTGAGGCGGGCTTCGACGGCGACCGGCTCCGCCGCCTCTCGCTCGAATCACACTTGGTGCGCCCCCAGGGATTCGAACCCTGAACCTGCGGATTAAGAGTCCGTTGCTCTGCCATTGAGCTAGAGGCGCGAGGAAGACAGCGGCCGATCACTGTACCGGAACCGGGTCGGCGCACCGACGGGGCAAACGACCGCCGATGCGCCGCCGGCTACGAGGGTGACCGAGGGGACTTGAACCCCCGACCTCCAGGGCCACAACCTGGCGCTCTAACCACCTGAGCTACGGCCACCATGGGCGGTCCGCCAGCATAGACGCCGAGCGCGGGACTACGACCCCGGCCGCACGCCCGCCAGGGAGAAGAACTCGGCCCGGGAGCGCTGGTCGGAGCGCAGGATCCCGTGGAGCGCGGACGTGATGGTGCGCGACCCCGACGCCTGCACGCCCCGCAGCGACATGCACAGGTGCTCGGCTTCCAACACGACGCCGACGCCCTTGGGCGCCAGCGCCGACTGCAGCCAGTCGGCGACCTGCTTCGTCAGGCGCTCCTGCACCTGCAGGTCGCGGGCGAACAGCTCGACGACCCGGGCGAGCTTCGACAGGCCGAGGATCCGGTCGCCCGGGAGGTAGCCGACGTGGGCCACGCCCTTGAACGGGAGCATGTGGTGCTGGCACAGCGAGTGGAACGGGATGTCCCGGGCCAGCACGAGCTCGTCGTAGCCCTCGTCGTTCGGGAACGTCGTGAGGTTGAACGACCGCGGCGTCAACATCTCGGTGAAGGCGGACACGACGCGTCGGGGTGTGTCGTGGGTGTGCTCGTCGGTCGGGTCCTTCCCGAGGGCGACGAGCAGGTCGCGCACGGCGCGCTCTGCGGCGCGGCGGTCGATCTGGGCGCCACCTTGGACAACGGACAGCGAGCGGTCGACGACGGTCATCCGACCTCCGAGTGCGCCGCCGCATGTGTCGGCGGATGCGTGTGTGAGTGCAGGGACAGGAACTGCTCCGGATGGGCGACGGCGGCGCCGCCGGAGTCCAACCAGCGACCGGACGCGGCGCGCGCCCGGGCGATCAGCGAGACGGAGTGGCGGAAGTCCGCCGACGAGACCGACAGCGGGCACAGCGGTGGAAGCACGACGAGCTCCACCCGCTGGTGCAGTGCGGTCACCTCTACGAGCAACCGCTGCTCGATCAGCAGCGTCAATGCGTGGATGGCGACACCGAGCGCCGAACGCGGCGGTGACGGCAGCGCGCACGAGACGCCGGCCGGCAGGACGTAGATGCGAGAGGCGCCGAGCGCGACCGCCTGGCTGATGGGCGTGTTGTCGGCGACCCCGCCGTCGAACAGCCAGCGGCCGTCGATCGACACCGGCTCGAACACCGCCGGGATCGCGGCCGACGCGAGGACCGCAGACACGGCGTCACCCGACGACAGCGTCACCTCCACGCCCGACAGCACGTCGGTGGTCACGACGTGCACCGGCAAGGCCGCGTCCTCCACCCGCTCGTAGGGCAGGTTCGACGCGATCAGGCGGCGCAGGCCGTCGGACGAGCACAGCGACGGCCGCGCGCCCGCCAGCGCGAGGAGCTGGCGCGCCGGCGACAGCGGGAACACGTCGTTGCGCCGCAGCGAGCCCCACACGGTCGCGAGGTCGTCGAGCACCTCGGGCGAGAACCCGCGCCCCGCGATGTACGCGGCGTTCAGTGCGCCCGCCGACGCGCCGACCAACAGGTCGGGCGTGACGCCGCGCTCGCACAGTGCCTGCAACATCCCGACCTGCACGGCCCCGAGGCTGCCGCCGCCCGACAGGACGAACGCGGTCGTCACGGCGTCACCGCACTCACGCCGCCGACGAGCAGAACTTCACGCAGCACTGCCCGGGCTCGGGGGCCAATCGCGGCTCGAGCTCCGACGGACCGAGGTCGAGCACGCTGCGAACACCCTGCATCAGGTGGAGGTTCATGCCGCAGACGAGGTCGGTGAACTGCTCGGAGAGCGCGTGGAACGGGCAGTTGGCCAGCGTCACGTCGTGGCCCACCGTGCGCGGTTCGAACCCGTGCGCGGCGAGCACCTCGACCAATGCAGCCCGCAGCTTCGCCTTCGACGCGCGCGCCCCACCGGCGGCGTCGACCGCCTTCGCGCCGAGCGACCGGCCGAAGTCGAACGACACCCGCTCGAGCTCGTCGCGCACGGGCCGGCCCGACGACTCGGCACGGGCGATGGCCTCGGCCAGCAGGCGCCCGGCGAGGTCGTACTCGCGAGGCGGCAGCGTCACGTCGATCTGCCGGTTCGACCGCCGGTAGAGCTTCGCCGGACGCCCGGCGCCGGGGCCGGTGCGTCCCGTCAGGCGGCGGAACTCGATCTCGAGCAGGCCCTCGTCGGCGAGCTTGTCGAGGTGGAAGGCCGCCAGCGACTTCTGCACACCGACTGCGGCCGCCGCCTCCTCGCGGCTCACCGGCTCGCCGCGGTGGACGACGAACTCGTACAGCGAACGCCGCACGGGATCGTTGAGCGTGGCGACACCCGCCACCTGCCGTTCGAAGTCGGTCACCGCTCGCACGGTACTATCGCCAGCGGAACTTGTCTATACAGCTCCCCGCCCGGCACGGGTTACGGTTCGAGCCCGATGATCCTCGAGACGCTCGACGTCGACCCCGCGACCGTCGCCGCGTCCGCCGGGTGGACGCTCGAGTCCGAGGGCGCGTGCAAGGGCGACGTCTGCGTCCCCCTGCCGGGCGACCGCGACCTCGACGTCGCCACGCTCGCCGCGTCCCTCGGCATGCCGCTCCTGCACGACGAGGACAGCGGCCTGTGGTCCCTCGGGCCGGCGTCGGTCACGGGCAGGGCGCTCGAGACGGCGAAGGTCCCGGTCGACTTCGCGCTCCCCGACCTCGACGGCAACCCGTTCTCGCTCTCGAGCCTGCACGGCAGGAAGGTGCTGCTCGTCGCGTGGGCGTCGTGGTGAGGCTGCCGTGACGACCTGCCCGGGTGGCAGGCACTGCACGAGGAGCTGAGCCCGAGAGGCTGCGACGTCGTGACCGTGGCGCTCGACGCCGGCGGTCCCGCAGCGGCTCGCCCGTTCGTCGACCGTGCCACAGCGGCTCAGAGCGGGAACGCAGCGCAACCGACCCATCCGTCGCTGATCGACGAGTGCCACCGCACCGACGAGGTGTTCGGGTTCGTCAACGTGCCGAACGCGGTGTGGATCGACGAGACGGGCACGCTCGTCCGCCCCGCGCACGCCGCCCACGTCCGACGCAGCCAGCTGCGGGACATGCAGATCCCCGACGGGCTGCCGCCGCGCATCGCCGACACCCTCGCCGAGGTGAAGAAGTTCCGCGTGACCGATGCGACGCAGTACCGCGCTGCCGTCGACGACTGGATCGCGAACGGCGCCGCCAGCCGATGGGCGATGCGTCCCGACGAGGTCGTCGCCGCGTCACGACCGCGCCCGCGCGACCACGCCGAGGCCGCCGCCGCCTTCGACCTCGGCCAGCACCTGTGGCGGGCCGGCAACCGCGACGCCGCTGTGCGCTGGTTCCGCCGCGCCCACGAGCTGCAGCCGGAGAACTGGACGTACAAGCGCCAGGCGTGGTCGTTCGCCACGACACCGCCGGGCGAGCTGAGCGACATGCTCCAGGGCCCGACCGACCTCTACGACGGCAACTGGCTCGACGACGTCCGCCGCCTCGGCGCCGAGAACTACTACCGCCCGTTCGACGAGCTCTGACCGGGCGCCGTCAGCTCATCGCGTAGCTGCCGTCGGGGTTCCGCGGCCACACCATCGACGGATCGTCGGGCCACTGCTGCAGCTCGGCGCCCATCGCGAACGCGAACACCACCTCGATCTCGCGGATCAGGCCACCGACGACGCGGAAGCGCTCGGCGATGAACGACGTCACGCCGCCCTCGACGTCGAGCAGGTACCAGGCGAAGACGTTCTCGCCGTCGTCGGCGACGAACCAGCGGATGTTCCGCATCGCCTTGACGTACGACATCGTCTCGAGCGCGGCACGCACCTCTTCCGCGTTCGTGCCGGTGTTGCGGCCCTGCTCGACGCGCCAGCAGTCGTCGGCCAGCCGCGCGCCCGACCCGTCGGCGGCGAGGATGCCGTCGAGGTACGTCTTCGCGGTCGCGATCAGTTCGTCACGGGCGACAGTCATCGGGGCGTGACGTTACGCTCCGCCGCACCGAGTTGGAACACGTTCTAGGGAGCGCGGCATGGAGAAGCGGGACACGCTGTACATCGGTGGCGAGTGGGTGGCGCCGTCCACCAGCACGCAGATCGAGGTGATCTCGCCGTACACCGAAGAGGCGATCGGCGTGGTGCCCGAGGCGCGCGAGGCCGACGTCGACCGCGCCGTCGACGCCGCCCGCGCCGCGTTCGACGACGGCAACGGCGCGTGGCCGCAGACGTCGCCGAAGGAGCGCGCCGACACGATCCGCGCCATCAGCCAGGCGATCCAGGCCCGCATGCAGGAGTTCGCCGACCTCATCACCGCCGAGAACGGCGCGCCGGCGAGCTTCAGCCTCATGGGTCAGGTCCTCGCCTCGACGATGGTCCTCGACGGCTTCGCCGACCTCACCGAGAACTACGCGTTCGAGGAGGAACGGCCGGGCGCGCTCGGCCCGTGCCTCGTCCGCAAGGCGCCCGTCGGCGTCGCCGCCGGCATCATCCCCTGGAACGTCCCACTGTTCATCACGTCGATGAAGCTCGGCGCGTGCCTCGCGTCGGGGTCGACGATGGTGCTCAAGCCCGCGCCCGAGACGCCGCTCGACGCGTACCTGCTCGCCGAGGTGCTCGAGTCCGTCGGCCTGCCCAAGGGTGTCGTCAACATCGTCGCCGCGGGCCGCGAGGTCGGCGAGTACCTCGTGCGCCACCCCGGGGTCGACAAGGTCTCGTTCACCGGCAGCACTGCCGCCGGCCGCACGGTCGGCGCGATCTGCGGCGAGCAGCTGAAGCGCTGCACGCTCGAGCTCGGCGGCAAGTCGGCCGCCGTGATCCTGGACGACGCCGACCTCGCTGCCACCATCCCCGCGCTGCTCCCCAGCGCCATCATGAACAACGGCCAGGCGTGCGTCGCCCAGACGCGCATCCTCGCCCCGCGCAGTCGCTACGACGAGGTCGTCGACGCG
>DASSOZ010000166.1:0-24680 GCA_035700105.1 Acidimicrobiales bacterium | reverse complement strand
CGACGCGCCGGCCCGCACACCGATCTTCGCCACCGACCTGCCCACGGTGGATGATCCGTTGCCGAAGTTCCTCGACGACGCCCAGGCAGCACGGTCCTCGTGCCTTGCAGATGCGCGTACAGGCTCACGGGCGGGACTGGCCCGGACCTCGGACGGTATCTCACCCTGCGACACCTGTCGAGCACCCTCCGGGCGATCGCCGCTCGGCGTCTCGCCCTGGGGCGACATAACTTTCGTGTTTACATAACGAGGATTATGGGCGCAACGCCAGCAGCGGGCGCACGGCGTCGAGCAGCCAGGCCAGAGCTCGCCTGACCTCCTCCGGATCGTCACCGGCGTCGGCGAGATCCCGGTCGACGTCCTCAACGGCCGCCTCGACGACGTAGAGCGCGTCACGCAGCTCGTCGAGCTCGCGGCGGGTGACGACGAGCTCGTCCTCGCTCAGTCCGACTTCGGCCGACCGACGGCGGGATTCGTAGGCGCGCTGGCGGCACGAGCGACGGCAGAACTCCGGCGGACGGCCGGGACCGGCCGCGACCTCGAAGCCACGACCGCACCACCGGCACCGTTGTGTACCAGTCGGTTTCGTCACTGTGGAGAATCTACGACGGCGCCCGCAACGAGATGACCCCGCTCCGCGCACGAAATTTCTTGATCTTCCTGTTGACGCCCATTCGCGGCATCTGCTTCAATCGAACGCGTGTTCGATCTGGTCGAGCTTCGGCGCCAATTGCAGCGGCTCGTCGCCGGGGTGGACGCGGCCGTGATCGATCCTGCGGTCGCCGAGACACTGGTCCGCGAGTTCGCCACGATCGAGCACGTTGCGGCAGCCGGGAAGGCGCTGGCCGCCCGCAGAGTCGCGGAGTCCGGGCTCTGGCGACGGTCCGGTGATCGCACCGAGGCCGAGTGGCTGGCCCGCACGACTGGCGACAGCGTCGGATCGGCGCGCGCGGTCTTGGAGACGGCGGCGGTGATCGACGAGCTGCCGGCCGTGTCGGTCGCGCTCCGACGGGGGACATTGAGCGCTCCGCAGGCCGCCGCGATCGCATCGGCGGCGGCCGCCGATCCGTCCGCCGAGTCGCGGCTGCTGGTCATGGCCGAGCGGACCCCGCTGACGAAGCTGCGCAACGAGTGTGACCGCGTGCGCGCCGCGGCGACGCCTGATCTCGCGGAGCGGCATCGTCGCGTCCACGAGGCTCGCTACTGGCGCCGGTGGACCGACCGCGATGGCGCACGTTGCGGGCAGTACCGCATGACACCCGAACGCGCCGCCGTGTTGGAGGCCGCCGCGGAGCCGTTCGTCGAGGCCGCGTTCCGACAGGCACGCGACGAAGGGCGCGCGGAGACGTCGGAGGCCTACGCCGCCGATGGATTGGTCGCGATGGCGTCCGCGGTGCGCGCCGGCGACGTCACGCCGCCGACAAAGCCGGGGTGGCCCAGGGGCGAGATGATCGCGGTCGTCAACCTCGAGTCGCTGCACCGCGGGTCCGTCGACGCCGGCCTGGGTGAGACGTGCGAGATCGCCGGCGTCGGTCCGGTACCGGTCGACGTCGCCCGCGAGCTGTTCGGTGAATCGCTGCTGAAGATCGTGATCCGTGACGGCGTCGACATCCGCACTGTCGTCCATGCCGGCCGGCACCCCAATGCCGCGCAGCGAACCGCGATCTTCGTGCGTGACGGCGGCGCGTGCGTGCGCCCGACATGCCGTCGTCCGATGGCGGAGATCGACCACACCGACGACTACCGCTGGACCAAGCACACCACTCTCGACGAGCTCGCCGGACTTTGCCGCCACGACCACAGGCTCAAGACGCTGGAGGGTCACCGCTACCGACACGGCCGACGCGGCTGGGAATGGCATCTCCCCGACGGGACCACGGAGTACCAACGCCCACCGCCCGACGGATGACACGAACGGTCATCAGGCCGCGTCGCGTTGGGTACCCACCCGCCTGTGTTCGGGCGAAAACGAACCCGCGGCAAGAGGAAGGGGTCAGCCGCCGAGAACGTCGTGGCGCCCGCGCTCGCCGGGGCCGCGATCGTGGCCGGCGTCGGGCGCGCCGTCGTCGACCGCCGTCGGTCCGAT
The DNA here is from genome assembly GCA_035700105.1 of Acidimicrobiales bacterium. GTDB lineage: Bacteria > Actinomycetota > Acidimicrobiia > Acidimicrobiales > DASSOZ01 > DASSOZ01. Next base: position 22,594 of record DASSOZ010000166.1, on the reverse strand, counting down.
GGCGACGCTTCGTTCGGCGCGCACGAGCGATCGCACGAGCGATCCGAGCAACACGACGACGACGAGCGCGACGCACCGTCGTTGCTCGACAAGATCGGCGACCGGGTGCCCTGGTTGCGGACGCCGATCGCCGTGCAGAAGCGCTACGGCGAGCTGCAGGGGAACAACCTCGCCGCCAGCGTCACGCTGCAGGCGTTCCTCAGCCTCTTCCCCCTCCTGCTCGTCGCGGTAGCGGTGATCGGGTTCGTCGCCGGCGGCGGGACGAACGTGGCCGGCAGCGTCGTGAAGAACCTGGGGCTCACCGGCGACGCCGCGAAGGCGGTCCGCGACGCGGTCGCCGCAGCCGAGCACAGCCGGAAGGCGGCGAGCATCATCGGTCTCGCCGGCCTGCTGTGGTCGGGACTCGGGCTCATCTCCGCCCTCCAGTACGGCTACGACAGCGTGTGGCAGGTCGAACCGCGAGGCATGAAGGACAAGCTCGTCGGTCTGCTGTGGCTCGCCGGCGCAGCGGTGCTGTTCGCACTCAGCGCCGCGACGACGACGGTGCTGCACTGGCTGCCGGGGTGGCTGAGCTTCGTCGGCTTCCTCGCCGGGGTGGGCGTGTCGCTGGTGCTGTGGATCTGGACGTCGAAGGTCCTCCCCAACCGCGATGCGACGATCAGGATGGTGCTGCCCGGTGCGATCCTCGGCGCCGTCGGGTTGGAGATCCTGAAGTTCGTCGGCGCGTTCTACGTGCCCCGGCTCGTCAGTTCGAGCAGCCAGCTCTACGGCTCGATCGGGATCGTCTTCGCGATCCTCGCCTGGCTGCTCGTCTTCAGCCGGCTCGTCATCTACTCCGCGGTCCTCAACGTGGTGCTCCACGAGCGCCGGGCGGGCACGGAAACGGCCACGACGCGCATCCCCGCGGGGGTCTCGCACGACGCCACACCGGACGTCGACCGCGGCGGCCGAGTGGAGAAAGCAGATACGACGGCCGCCGCAGCCGGACGGTAGGTTGGAGCGCCCATGGCCCGGCGCATCGACATCGAACTGACTTCGTCGCGCGACGACGGGACCTGGACGTGGCGCGCCGCGGGCGCCAAGCAGCCGAAGGGGACGCTCGACGCCGACATCCTCTACCCCGACGCGCAGGTCGGCGACGTCGTGCGGGCCGAGGCGGACTTCGAGGTCGAGGGCATCACCATCCTGTCGGTGACGCCGCCGCGCTCGAGGCAGAGCGACGAGGCACGCATCGAGTACCTCGGGCCGCCGCGCGCCGCCGAGCCCGGCGTGCAGCTGTTCGCCGCCGGTCCGCCGCGCCGCGAGGGCGGACGGCGCCCGCCCCGCCGCGACGGGGAACGTGGCGAACGTGGCGATCGTCGTGACCGGCGCGAGCGCGGCGAGCGACCCGACCGCGGCGCCGAGCGCGGCGAGCGACGCGACGGGCGCGGACCCCGACCCGAGCGCACCGAGCGCGGCGAGCGGCGTCCCCGCGGCGAGCGCCGCCCGGCGCCGGCGCCGCCCGCGCCCAAGCCGAAGGCGAAGAAGCTGTCTCCCGGCCGGACGCACCGCGACGCGGTGCTCGCCGAGCTGCCGCCCGAGCATCGACCGATCGCCGAGCAGGTCTTGCGCGCCGGCATCCCGGCAGTGCGCCGCGCCGTCGACGCCGAGAACGAGAAGGCGAAGGCCGAGGGCCGCCCCGAGATCAAGGCCGACGCGCTCGTCGCGCTCGCCGAGGAGCTGCTCCCCCGGCTCCGAGAGGCCGAGTGGCGCGACAGGGCCGACGCCGCGATCGCCGACGTCGACGAGATCGCCGTGCGCGACCTGCGCGCCGTCGTGACGTCTGCCGAGAACGCCGTGCGCGACGACGAGACGCGCGCCCTCGCCGCCCAGCTGCGTGACGCGCTCGACCGCCGACTCGAGCAGCAGCGTCAGAGCTGGATCGACGAGGTCACGCACAGCCTCGACGACGGGCGCGTCGTGCGCGCGCTGCGGATCAGCGGACGACCTCCGGAGCCCGGGACCAAGTTCCCCACCGAACTGTCCCAGCGACTCACGGAGGCCGCCGGTCAGGCGCTCGCGCCCGACACCCCGCCCGAACGATGGGCCACGGTCCTCGACGCCGTCGCGTCGTCACCCGTGCGCCGCACCGTCAAGCCCGCCGGCCTGCCGCCCGAGCCCGGCGACGACCTGCTCGCCGCGGCAAAGAACGCCGCCGGCCGTGTCCCCGGCATCGCCGAGCTCCTCGGCATCGAGCCGCCCAAGCCGCCACGCCCGCCGCGACCGCCCGCTCGCACGCGCCCTGCACCGCCGCCCGTCCCGCCGACGAAGTTCGTCCCGCCCGGCGCACCGGCCAAGCCCACGATCGGGGCCTCGATCCCGGCCCCCACTCCCCCGGCGCCGGAACAGCACGACGAGGGCCACGACGAGCAGCGCGTCCAGCCCGAGCCGGACGCGGCTCCGGCGCCCGCACCGGAGCCGACGCTGTCAGCCCAGGTCGAGACGCCTCAGGCGACCAGCGACGCGTCGACCGACTCGACGCGGTAACCGCGCTCGCTCCAGTCGACCGCCTCGTCGGGCGCGTCCGCGCCCCAGAACATCGCGACGACACGCGCGGTGTCGTCGAGCACGACGTAGGCCGTCCCACTCGCCTGCGCGGTCACGGTTGCTGTCATCTCGCTGCCTCCTCCGCAGGCCCTCTCTTGGCAGCATCATCGACGCAAAACGGGCGTCCGGGCACCGGCCGAACGGCCGCTTTCCGGACGCCGAAGGACGGACCGGACCGCGGTCGATCGACCTACCCTCTCGTAGTCAGATCAGGTCAGGAGCCGCGGCGGACGAGGACGGACGCCCGGTCGGTACGGCCGAGGTATTCGCCGGTCGCCGAGTTCTCGTCCCAGCGGGCACCGCACGACTCGCACTCGCAGCAGTCGATGCGGGTGGAGGCGAGGAAGAGGCGGTCGACGTCGTAGGACGCGCAGAACGGGCACGCGAGGTGCGCTGTCCCGGTCCCCGTCGACTTCCCCCCTGCCTGCATGGTCACAACTCCATATCGGCCGGGAGTGAGACTCGTATTAGCCCACCGACGTCACAAATCTGTAGGTTCCGCCGCCATGGTCGAGCTCGAGAAGCAGGGACGCGTCGCCGTCCTCACCATCAACCGCCCCGACGCCCGCAACGCGGTGAACGGCGCCGTCGCCAGCGGCATGGAGGCGGCGATCGACGATGTCGAGGCCGACGACGACATCTGGTGCTCCATCCTGACGGGCAACGGACCCGTCTTCTCGGCCGGCGCCGACCTCAAGGAGATCGCCAGCGGCAACGCCGCCGCGCTGCAGACCGAGCGGGGCGGGTTCGCCGGCATCGCCCGCCGGGAGCGGCGCAAGCCGATCATCGCCGCGGTCGACGGACCGGCGCTCGCCGGCGGCACCGAGATCGTGCTGTCGTGCGACCTCGTCGTCGCGTCGACGAACGCCCGCTTCGGGATCCCCGAGGTGAAGCGCTGCCTCATCGCCGCCGCCGGCGGGCTGCTCCGCCTGCCGCAGGCGCTCCCCCGCAACATCGCCATGGAGCTGGCGATCACCGGCGACCCGATCGACGCCGAGCGCGCCCATCACTTCGGTCTCGTGAACGTGCTGTGCGAGCCCGGCGAGGCGCTGGCGAAGGCGCACGAGCTGGCGGCGCGCGTCACCGCCAACGCGCCGCTCGCCGTCTACGCCAGCCGCGAGGTCGTGCTGGAGGGACTGAAGAGCGGCGAGGAGGCGGGCTGGTCGGCGACCGGTCGCCAGTTCGCGGCACTGTTCTCGACCGAGGACTTCGCCGAGGGCCCGCGTGCGTTCATCGAGAAGCGCGAACCGCAGTGGAAGGGTCGCTGACCGCCGGTTCGTCCTAGACGATCGTGCCGAGGATGCCGTGCTCGTGGAGGAACTCGGCAAGGCCGTCCACGAGCCGGTAGTCGGCGACGTCGGTGAGCGGCACCCACGCGACCTCGGCGGCGTCGTCGCCGGCGGCCGGCTCGACCGTCGGGTCGAGGACGGTGACGTCGAAGTCGAGGATCACGAAGTGGTGGTCGTCGCCGAGGCGCTCCACCCACCCCACGAGCTCGCCGCACACCGCTTCGAGGCCCGTCTCCTCGCGCAGCTCGCGCACCACGGCCTCGGCGAGCAGCTCACCGCGCTCCACCCGGCCGCCCGGCACCGCCCACTCCCCCGCCGCCGGGCCGCGGCCGCGCCGCACGAGCAGCAGGCAGTCGTCGTGGACGGCCACGGCGCCGACGCAGATTTCAGGCATCGTCGAGCGCGGTGTGCATCACGAGCAGGCGGGCGGTGAACCCGGACTCCTCGAAGAAGTTCTTGGCTGCTCGATGGCCGGGCAGCGCGATCGCGTCGACACCGGAACACTCGCGGGCGCGGCACCAGTCGAGCACGACGCCCATCATCGCCTCGCCGACGCCGACCTCGCGCCCGCCGAGCTCGACGAACAGGTCCTCGATGACGCCGACGCGTACGCCGCCCACGAGGTCGTCCACCCGCACACGGGCGTAGCCCACGACCACGTCGTCGAGCGTGCCCGCGCACACGAGGCGGCTGTCGTCGTCGATCTCGGTCGCGAACTCGACGGCCTCGCGCCCGGCGCGCCACAGCGCGCCGCCCCGCATCGGCGTCAGCTCGCCGAGCGCGTCGGCGAGGAGCCGCGTGAGTGCGGGGACGTCCGCGGCGACGGCGACCCTCGCCGCTTCGGTCACGAGGAGGCCGCCGCGATGCGTGCCAGCATCATCCGGCGGGCTCCTATTGGAGCTGGTCGACCTTGTTGAGGATGGTCTTGCGACCGCGGCCGGCGGCCTCGTAGGCGCGCACCGCCTCGAGCTCGTCGGCGGACAGGCCGGCGAGGCGCTGCACGACCTGCGACGCCGAGAGCGTGTCGTACGCGGGGATGGCGAGCGACGACGCCGACGGGACCGGACCGTTGCCGGCGGACGACGGCGACGGTGACGACGACGGCGACGGCGTGCGGGGCACGTCCGGCGTCGACGTCCGGATCGACGGGTCCGCCGGTGCGGTCACCGGCGCGCTCGAGGCCGGTGCCGACGTCTGCACGTGGCCACCCTGCGCCGCCGGACGGCTCGCACCGCCGCCACCGCCGGGGAGGAACGCGCCGACGACCTCCTCGGCCTGCTTGCGGGCGCCGGCGAGCTTCTGCTCGGCCTGCTGGCCCGCCATCTGGGCCGCGAACTGGCCCATCATCTTGGCGACCTGGACCTGCTGGCGTCCCTTCTCGGCGGCCTGCTTCGAGAACTCCCGGAACGAGAGGGCGAAGCCCAGCGGGGCGTACACGAACAGGTCGAGCGCCTGCTCGATCGGGGTCTTCTCGTCGCTCACCCGGAGAGCCTTACCCACGGCCCGTTCGCGAAGAAAGTCGACCGGTCAGACCGTGTGCACGATCAGCAGGTCGCACGGGGCGTGGTGACTCACCCGGTTGGGCACCGAGCCCAGCAGGAACCGGCCCGCACCGGTCATCCCCTTCGACCCGACGACGATCGCGTCGGCGCCGATGTCGTCGGCCGTCTCGACGAGCGCCTCGGCCGGGTCGCCCCGGAACACCCGCGTGCGGACGTTCTTCAGCCCGAGCCGATCGGCGAGCTCGCGCCCCGCGCCGGCGCGGTCCTCGGCCTGCGCGGCGTCGGTGAGCATCCACTTGAGGTCGTCGGGCGCCTCGGCCTGCGCCTTCGCGATGTCCTCGCCCGAGTGCGGCGAGAACGCAGTGAGGATCGTCAGCCGTGCGTCGAACGCCTTCGCCAGCGCAGCAGCGTGCTCGACGGCGCGCGCCGCAGACTCCGACCCGTCCGTCCCCACGAGGATGTTGCGGTAGCCCACGGTCACTCCCCCATCAGACGCAGTCGCGGCAGAGCAGCTTGTCGGCGTCGGCGAGCTGGCTCGGGTGCTTGACGAGGAAGCACGACTGGCACACGAACTCGTCCGGGCGGCGAGGGAGGACCTTCGTGGAGCCCTCGGCCCGGTCCTCGGGCTCGGGCGCCTCCTCCTCGTCCTCCTCCTCGTCCTCGTCCGCGGCGACGAGGCGCTCCTTCAGGATCTCGTCGAGGCTGGCCTCGACGTCCTCGTCCTCGAGCTCGTCGTCGTCCTCGTCCTCGTCGTCGTCGGCGGCGGCAGGTGCCGGCGCCTCGACGTCGCCCTCCTCTTCCTCGTCGTCCACCAGCACGACGTCGTCGTCGTCCAGGACGTCGTCGACGACGTCGTCGTCCTCGAGACCCTCGAGGTCCTCCTCGTCGAGGTCCTCGGGCTCCTCGTCCTCGATCTCCTCGTCGACCTCGGCGTCGTCGACATCGTCGGCCATGCGGCGTTCCTCACTCCGTAAGGGGGGCTTGCGGGGGCGCGACCATACCCGGTCGGCGCGCGAAAGCGGCTACCCGGTCGGCGTGCCACCACCCGAGAAGTTGAGATTGGTGAAACCGTCCACTTTCCACCGGCCCGAGGCCTTCGCCATGTCGAGCTCCATGTAGAAATCGCCGGTGCGGGGCCCGGCCTTGCCGGTGGTCTTGGTGTTGACGACGGCGATCACCGTGGCGCTGTTCGAGTCGACGTCGCCGAGGTAGACGTCGGTGACGCTGCCGTCTGACCGTGTCTGGCCGGCGGTGATCAGCTCCTTGAGCCCGGGGAACGCGCGGTCGTACTCGCGGGCGAAGCGGTCGGTCGACATCGCCCGAACCGCCTTCTGCAGCTCGTCGGGCTTGCGGTAGTCGAACGTCAACAGCCGCCCGGCGAAGGTCGACGCCGCCCGCCGCACGTCGTCGCGGTCGTCGCGCTCGTGGTGCAGCGAGTTGTAGACGCTGGCAGCGACGATGCCGAGCGCGACCGTCGTGACGAAGAACACGATCGCGAGGACCGCCAGCGATCGCGTCAGCGTCCTGTTGGGTGGCCGCGCCTCGCGCTCGACCTCGGGCTCGGCCTCGGCGTCCGAGTCCGGTACCGGCTCCGCGGTGTCGACCTGGGAAGTCGCGTCCGCGTCCGTCACGCGCCGGAGCGTAGACGGCCGACCCGCCAGCGCAGCAGCACGCCCGACACCAGGAGGAGCAGCGTCCCGACGAGGACGACGGTGCCGACGGGGCGGGTGAACGCCGCCGGCGACGCCGTCGACAGCGGCGTGTAGTCGCCGGTCGACACGGGCTTCAGCGGCGACTGGCACGGCTTGACCGCCGGCCCCGGCGGCACCTGGTTCGGCGGGACGTACTGGGGCGCCTTGTTGTTGGGGTTGGCGATCAGCCCGACGCGGATCCAGATGCTCCCGTCGGCCTCGACGTCGCGCGTGTCCCAGAGGTTGGCGAAGCCGGTCGGGCCCTTCTGGAGCAGCGTCGTCAGGCCCGCGAGCTTCTCCGGTGTCGTCGTCATGTCGAGCACGCGCTCGAGCACCTTGAGGTCACAGTCGAGATTGCCCTTGTTGTTGGCGACGATGTCGGCGGCCTGGCGCAGCAGCGGGCTGCCCTCGTCGAGCAGCTTGGCGAGGTCACCCCGCGAGTTCTTCAGCGAGTCCGCGACCTGGCGCAGGTCGGTCAGCGACTCGCCGAGGGACCCGCGGTGCTCGGTCACCGTGTGCGTCAGGCTCGTGTTGTTCTCCGCCAGCCGGTCCAGCGCGTCCGTCTTGGCCGCCAGCGTCCGACTCAGCTCGTCACCGGCCTCGGTGAGCGCGCGCAGCGAGTCCGTCCGGCCGTTCAGTCCGACGGCGAGCTCGTGGACGAGCGTGTTCACCGCGGACGGGTCGACCTGCGACACGAGGCGGCTCGCCGAGCGCAGCAGCTCGCTGAACTCGAGCGGCACCGTGGTGCGCGCCATCGGGACGTTGGCGCCCGCCGGGATCCACGGCCCGCCGGGGCCCTCGTAGCCCGCGGGCGGCGCGAAGTCGATGTACTGCTCGCCGATGGCCGACTTGCGGAACACGTGGGCGGTGGAGTCGGCCGGGATGTGCTTGTCCCGGTCGATCTTCATGGTGACCTTGACTCCCCCGGGCATGCGCTCGACCTTGGACACCGAGCCGTAGTGCACGCCGAGGTACGCGACCTCGTTGCCCGACTGCATGCCGAGCGACGACGCGAACTCGCCCGTGATGTCGTAGGGGTGCTCGACGACGTCGAGGGGGACGATGTTGCGGATCGCCCAGCTGATGAACAGCAGCGAGACGAGTCCGAACCAGACGAGGTTGATCTTCGTGCGGCGGGTGAGCATCAGCCTGCCCCCGCCGATCGCGCGTCCTGCGCCTGCGGGACGAGCCACATGTACACCTGGGTCATGTCCTTCGGGATGACCTTCGGCGCCGACACGAGGAACTTGTCGAGCCAGTCGACGAGGCGGCTCACCTCGTCGGTCTGCGACGCGGCGACGCCGACGATCGCGTCGATCTGCTTGATCTGGCGGTCCATGTCCGACGAGTAGCGCGCCAGCAGATCGTTCTGGACCGCGGCGAGCCGGCTCAGCTGCTGGAGCGCGCTCACGGCGCGGTTGCGGTTGTCGGAGAGGATCTTGGTCGTTGTCGCCAGGTTCGTGAGGAGCTGGGTGACGTCGTCCTTGCCGTCGGCCAGCGTCGTGGTCGCGCGGTCGAGGTTGTCGATGATCGACGTGATGTCGCTCGTCCGCGAGGCGAGCGTGGCGCTGATCGTCGACAGGTCACCGATGAGCGACTTGAGCTCCTCGCCGCGACCGCCGAAGCCCTTCGCCCCGGTGTCGACGAGCGTGGCGATGTCGTCACCCGTGACCGCGCCGAGCACCGTGATCGCCTGCTCGGCGAAGAACTCGATCTCCGGCGCCTCGCCGGTCTTGGCGATGCGGTCGCCGTTCTTCAGGTACGGCGGCTGGGCCGGGTGGGCGGTGTCGTTGGGGCGCAGCTCGACGAACTTCTCGCCGAGCAGCGACGTCGTGCGCAGGTACGCCGTCGAGTCGCGCGGGATGTGCGCCGACTCGCGCACCGACATCGTGACGTGGGCCTTGAAGTCGTCGGTGAGCTTGATGCTCGTGACCCGCCCGACGCGCACGTCGGCGACCTGCACCGAGTGACCCTTCACGAGGTCGCCGACGTCGTCGAAGTTGGCGGTGACGGTGATCGACTTCGACCCGCCGCACCCGCTCAGCAACCCCGCGAACGTGACGGCGACGACCGCCAGGGCCACGGTTCTTGTCACGCTCGACCACGACATATGTGGCCAGCGGTGACGAGAAGCCGAGGGGTGCCGGCTCATCGCGCCACCCCGAGGAGCGTGCGGGCGGCACGGCCGAAGAGGCGGCCGATGGACGTGATCCCGCTCGAGGCGCGCTCGGCCGTCGACGGCGACGGCGTCACGATCGCGGCGCGCCCGCCCGTGCCAGCCTGGCCGAGCAGGTCGAGGAGCGTGTCGATCGGGCTCTTTGGCGCGGTCGTCGTCGTCGACCCCGGCACCGTGGTCGTCGGCAGCGGCACCGTGACCGGCGGGAGCACCGTCGTCGGCGCGGCGGCCGCACCCGCGGGCGGGGCGATCGGCGGCACGGTCGGCACGGATGACGCCGGCTGCTGCGCGCCGAACGGGTTCGGCACGCAGTCGACGTCGACCGGCAGGCAGATCGAGTCGCCGCCCGGGATGCCGAGCGCGTCGAGCACGGTCGAGAACGCCTGCGCGGCGGTGGGCGAGAAGTTCTGGCGGAGGTCGATGCGGTGGTACTGCGGGTCGTGCCCGTCGATCAGACCGGTGGCGAGCACGGGCCCGGCGTCGAGGAGCTGCGACACCGATTCCAGGTTCGCGTCGACGGTGGCGAGCGCGCGAGTCAGCTGCTGGAGGTCGGTGTCGAGCTTGGCGCCGTGCTCGCTGACGAGGTCGAGCGCGTCGCCCGACACCTGACCGAGCCCCTTCACCAGGCCCTCGATCGAGCGGCGCTCGTCGGCGATGATCGACGTCATCCTGGCGAACTGGTCCATGACCGTGCCCAGCTGCGCCTCGCGCGTGCGCAGGGTCGCCGTGAAGTCGTCGAAGTTGTCGATGATCCGCGCGATCTCGGCGTCCTTGGACGCCACCGTCGACGCGAGGTCGGCGAGACCCGAGACGGCGCGGTTCAGGTCGCCGCCGGTGCCCTTCAGGTCCGCGGCGAGGTTGGAGACGAGCTTGCCCGTGGCCTTCGGGTCGAGCGTGTCGATGAACTTCTTCAGCGCGGCGAGCGCCTCGTCCGGCTCGACGGGCACCGACGTGCGCGACTCGGGGATGGTGGCGCCGTCGGCGATCTTCGCCTCGCCCTCCTTCCACGCCGGGAACAGCTGGACGTAGCGCTCGCCGATCAACGACTGCGGGACGATCATCGCGTTGACGTCCGCGGGGATCGGCGTGTCCTTGTCGACCTTCATCGTCACCTTGACGCGGTCGCCGATGACGTCGACGTCGGTGATCTTCCCGGACACGAGGCCCAGGACGCGCACGTCCGAGGACTTGTAGAGCGCGACGGCGCGCGGGAACCACGCGGTGAGCGTCGTGCCACCGCTGTCGCCGCCGACGAGGCTGCACGACCCGAGGCCGAGCGACGCCACCACGGCGACGGTGACCGACGCGAGCACACGACGACCGCGCATCACGGCGCCGCCTTCTGGGCCGTGAAGTCGCGGAGCACCTGGATGAAGTCCGGGCCGACCGTGCGGACGTAGATGTCCTCCCACGGCCCGTGGGCGGTCGCCCGGGCGAGGCCGAGCGCGGCGGGACCCGTGGCGGCGAGCCCGCGGTTGATCTGGGCGTTGTTCTCGTCGATCACCCCGAGCGCGGGGTGCAGCGTCGAGAGGATCGCGTCGATGTTGGTCTTGTTCTGACCGACGAGGTCGGCGAGCACGCCGGCGAGCTGGTCGCCGCCGCGCAGGCCCAGCCGCAGCTCCTGCTCGCGCTTCTGGACGACGTCGAGCACCGCCTGGCTCTGGTCGATGAGCCCGACGAGCGTCTGGTCCTTGTCCGACAGCAGCTTCGACAGCCTGTCGAACCGCTCGATGAGCTGGGCGAGCTGGTCGTCACGAGTGGTGATCTGCTGCGAGACGTCAGCGACGCTGTGGAGCAGCGTCTTGACGTCCTCCGGGTTGCCCGACGTGACCTCGGCCAGCTGGTTGATGAACTGGTTCAGCTTCTCGGTGTCGGTCGCCTGGACCCGCCGCGTGCCGAGTGTCGTCAGCTCGAAGACGTCGAACGGCGTCGTCGTCCGGTTGACGGGGATCGTCCGGCGGTCCTTCGGCACGTCCTCGAGGTACGGCGCGACCACCGGTCCGCTCAGGCGGACGTACTTCGTGCCGAGCAGCGTCTCGAGTGCGATCTCCGCGCGCGTCTGCGGGCCCAGCTCGACGCCGTGGTTGACCACCATCGTCACGATGACGTTGCCATGGCGCCGGTCGGCCTCGATGCCGGTGACGCGGCCGGCCTTCACGCCGGCGACCTTGACGTCGTCGCCCGGGCGGATGCCGGCGGCGTCGGCGAACACGGCGTCGACGGAGTACGTGTGCTCGAGCAGGTGCAGCACACCGACCATGAACGCGGCGCCGACGAGCGCGCCGATCACCGCGATCGACACGAGGCCGACGGCGATCGGGTTCCGGTCGCGGAACGACTTCACGATCCCGCCTTCGTCACCGAGCCGAACAGCTGCTCGAGGCCGGCAGCACCGTTCGTCCCGACGGGCAGCGACGGCGCCGGCGGCGGGATGTCCTGGCCGCCCTTGATGCACGTGTCGATCGGGAGCGGGCCGATCCTGCCGCACGGGATCACCTGGTTGAGCCACTCGCCGTACATCGACGACCGGAAGATCGCCTGCACACCGGTGTCGAGGTGCGCCAGCGCGTCGTCGACCGTCGGGAGCTTCGAGCGCACGAGGTCGGTGATCGTGCGCAGGTTCGCGACGGTGCTGTCGATGTGCGACTCGTTGTTCTCGAGCAGCGTGCCGAAGTCACGGGAGAACGACGACAGCTGGACCGTCGCCTCGTCGAGGACGTCGGCGTGCTCGCTGAACGTCGTCGTGACCTGGAGGAGGTTGTCGAGGATCGTGCGGATCTGCGCGTCGCGCGCGTCGATGGCGCCGGCGACGACGTTGGAGTTCTCGATGAGTCGCCCGATCGCCGCGTCGCGGCTGGCGAGTCCCTTCGTGAGCGTGGCGAGGTCGGCGATCGCCTGCTGCAGCTTCAGCTCGTTGCCGTCGAGCGCGGCGGTGATCGTGTCGAGGAACTGGTTGACCTTGCCGGGGTCGAGCGCCTTCACGATCGGGCCCAGCCGGTTGAACAGCTCACCGAGCTCGACCACGGACTGCGTCTTGGCGATGTGGCCACCGTCGGCCAGCGTCGTCGACGCGTCGCCGGGATAGACGTACAGGTAGCGCTGCCCGAGCAGGTTGCGCCACCGTACCGAGGCGCTCGAGTTCGCGGGCACCTTCACGCTGTCCTTGACCGTGAAGGTGACCCTGGCCCGGCCCTTGTCGATGGAGATGCCGGTGACCTTGCCGACGGGCACGCCCGCGACCTTCACGTTGTCGTTGGGCAGCAGCCCGGTGACGTCGTCGAACGTCGCCGACAGCTCGTAGTCGTGCTGGAAGAGGTGGATGTTCCCGATCGTGAACGCCAGCCACCCGGTGAAGAGCAGGCAGACGCCGAAGAACGCGATCAGCTTGACGACGGTCTTGCCCATCAGCCGATCAGTCCCCCGATCAGCTGGAGGATCCCGTTGCTGCCCGACGCCGGGCCGACCAGCGGCACGGGCGGCAGGCCCGGGATCTGGGGCAGCGTGAGCGCCGGCAGGTTCGGGATCGTGTCCGTGCCGGGACGCTGCGGCACGCTCTGCACCGGGTTCGTCAGGAGCGGCGCGACCGGGCAGCCGTCGGCCGTCCGCCCGCACGGGCTCCCGCCGCCGGCGATGAACTTGACGCGGGCGAGCATCGTGCCGTCGGACTGCGGGAACCCGCCGACCTCGGAGAGCACCTGGAAGAACTGCCGCAGCCCGGTGAGCGTCGGCGGGATCTGGCCGAGGTTGTCGGCGAGGAGCTGCAGCGTCTTGCCGCCCTCGGTGATGTTCTTGTCGAGGAACGGCTTGTTCGCCTCGAGGACGTCGGCGACGTCTGCCGACAGGCGCGACGCCTGGTCGAGGACGTCCGCGAGCTTGTCGCCCCGCTCGTTCAACGGCGGCAGCGCGACGTTGAGGTCCTTCGCGCCGGCGACGACGTCGGGCGCCCGCTTCGCCAGCTCGTCGGACAGTGCGGCGAGGTCGGTCAGGAACTGGCGCGTGTCCGCGTCGTGCGCCGCGTTGACACGGCTCACCTTCGCCCAGTTGGCGATCTGGCGGCTGATCGCGTCGCCCTCACCGCGGGCGCCGCCCGCGAGCGTGTCGAGGATGACGGCGAGCTCGGCCGGGTCGACCGCCTTCAGGATCGGATAGGTCTCGGCGAGAACGCGCTCGAGCTCGAACCCGCCGAGCGTGTGCCTGATCCGGTCGCCGTCGGCGAGGAACGGGCCGGTCGTCTCGTTCTCGCCCGGGTCGATGTCGACGAACTTCTCGCCGAAGAGCGTCTTCGGTCGGATCGTCGCCTTCGCCTCGACGGGGATCTTGTCGCCGTCGTGGATCTCCATCGTGACGAGAGCGCGGCCGCCGTCGAGCTTGACCTTGGTGACGCGCCCGATGTTGACGCCGTTGATCTTGACGTCCGAGTCGCGGATGAGGCCCTGGCCGGCGGCGCTGAACAGGCCCTGCACGTGGTACACGGGCGTCAGCCCACCTGTCGCGGCGCGGATGGCGAAGATGCCGCCCCCGGCGAGGAACACGATCGTGACGAGGCCCGTCATGATGCGGACCGTGCGGTCGCTGATGCGTGCCACGGCCGCTACCCCGCGATGCGGACGGTGTTGCCGCCGCCGTAGAACAGCACGGACATGAACAGGTTCAGGATGACGACGGTGATGATCGACATCCGGATCGCCTTGCCGACGGCGACGCCCACGCCCTCCGGCCCGCCGCTGGCGTTGAAGCCGTAGTAGCAGTGGATGAGCGCGACGACGACGGCGAACGTGCACGCCTTGGCGACGCTGTAGAACACGTCGATGGGCGGCAGGTACAGGTGGAAGTAGTGGTCGTAGATGCCCGGTGACAGGCCGAAGAACTGGGTGCTGACGAGCTTGGTGGCGAAGAAGCTGGCGTACAGCGAGATCAGGTAGAGCGGCAGCAGGGCGAGCACGGCGGCGACGACACGGGTCGCGACGAGGTACGCGAACGCCGGGACCGACATGACCTCGAGCGCGTCGATCTCGTCGGAGATCCGCATCGCACCGAGCTCGGCGGTGAAACCGGCACCGACCTGGGCGGCGAACGCCACGCCGGCGATCAGCGGCGTGACCTCGCGGGTGTTGGCGAAGCTGCCGACGAGGCCGGTGAAGCTCTCGGCGCCGATCTGCTGGAGGCCCTTGAACCCCTGGAGGCCGACCTCGGTGCCGGTGAAGAACGACATCGAGAAGATGACGAAGACCATCCCGCCGCCCACGATCAGTGCACCGGCGCCGATGGTGATGTCGCTGACGAGCGCGAGGACGGTGCCGAGGCGGCGTCCCCGGAGGACCAGGGGCAGCTCCTTGAAGAAGCGCAGGTAGAACGCGAGCTGCCGCCCGACCTCCTCGAGGAGGTTGCCGACGGGCCGGGTGACCTTGGCGACGGGGTTTCCGAGGGCCATCAGTTCGTCCTCATCAGAACTTCTGCGGCACCAGGGCGAAGTAGAGCGTGGTCATGACGAAGTTGGCGAAGAAGATGAGGATGAAGGTGACGACGACAGCCTGGTTGACGGCGTCGCCGACGCCCTTCGGTCCACCCTTGGCGTACAGGCCCTTGTAGCAGGCGACCATGGCGGCGATGAAGCCGAACACCGCGGCCTTGGCCAGCGACGACCACAGGTCGGGGAGCTGCACGAGGGCGGTGAAGCCCGAGAAGTACGCGCCCGGCGTCACGCCCTGGACGACGACGTTGAACACGTAGCCGCCTGCGAGTCCGGCGACCGAGCACAGCGACACCAGGAAGATGGCGACGGTCGTCGCCGCCCACAGGCGCGGCGTCACGAGGCGATGGACGGGGTTGACCGCCATGACCTCCATCGCCGCGATCTCGTCACGGATCTTTCGGCTGCCGAGGTCGGCGGTCATCGCCGAGCCGCCCGCGCCCGCGATCATGAGCGCGGCCGCGATGGGTGCCGCTTCCCGGACGATGGCGAGCACCATCGCCGCACCGGTGGCCGATTCCGCTCCCAACTGCCGGTTGAACGAGCCGACCTGCAGGGCGATGACGGCGCCGAACGGGATCGACACCAACATCACCGGGATGCTGGTCACCTTGGCGATGAACCAGCACTGCGCCAGGTACTCCTTCCACCAGTCCTGGACGCGGAACGTCTTGCGAAGCCCCTCGAGGGCAATCGCGAACATGTTCCCGGTCTCCCGGACGAGGAAGTCGACCTTGCCGACTGCGGCGGCCATCTAGGCGCGCACCTCCGGCGCGTGCGAAGCCCCTCGAGGGCAATCGCACTGCAACATCTTCCCGGTCTCCCGGACGAGGAAGTCGACCTTCCCGACTGCGGCTGCCATGTACCTCTCTGCGCCCTCTGTCCCCAGCGATTCTGTTGCTGCTCGTCCTCGTCCGCGTCCGCCGCGTCAGACCGTCATGATCTCGTTGTCGACGTCGATCTCGCCCGACTCGGCGCGCTCGGCCTCCTGCGCCTCGAGGATCGACTCGATGCCCGTCTCGTCGTCGTCGCTCATCTCGTCCATGCCGATCGGGCCCTTGGCACGGCCCGACAGGAACTGGCGGATGATCGGGTTGTCCGACGTCTTCATGTTGTCCTTGCTGTCGAACTTCACCAGCCCGGACCGGAAGAGGATCCCCATGAACTCCGCGGTGCGCATCACCGACGGGATGTTGTGGGTGATGATGAAGAACGTCGCCCCCGTCTCCTTCTGGACGTTGACGACGAGCTCGTCGAGGTAGGCGACCCGCACGGGGTCGAGGCCCGAGTCGGGCTCGTCGAAGAGCACGATCTCGGGGTCGAGGACGAGGGCGCGGGCGAGGCCGGCGCGCTTCTTCATGCCGCCCGACACCTCGCCGGGGAACTTCCTCAGGTGATCGAGCAGACCGACGAGGCCGGCCTTCTCGGTCACGATCTCGCGGATCTCGCGATCGCCCTTCTTCGTGTGCTCGCGCAGCGGGAAGGCGATGTTGTCGAACAGGTTCATCGAGCCGAACAGCGCGCCGTCCTGGAAGAGGACGCCGAACTTGCGCCGGACCCGGTAGAGGTCCTTCTCCCCCATGCCGACGATCTGGTCGCCGTCGACCCAGATCTCGCCGGCCTCGGGGCGCAGCAGGCCGATGATGTTCTTGAGCAGGACGGACTTGCCGGTGCCCGACGGTCCGAGGATCGCCGTGATCCGGCCCTTGGGGACGTCGAAGGAGATGTCCTGGAGGACCGTGTGCGACCCGAACGACTTCGTGACGCCTCGCAGGCTGATGATGGCGTCGTCCAACGATCCCCCTTGGGCTTCGGCGCGCGCGACTACGGGAGGGCTCTTACCCCGTGACAGCCGTCACGGTTACCCAATGGTATTCGTCACGCGCCCGCGCAGCGCCTCCCTGACAGGAGTGTCAGTGACATGTGTGCGAGGGAGTCCAGGGACCGTTGGTGCCGTCACACCGCTGGACGACGCGACGTTCTCTACTAGGTCGCCTGGACCCCCTCGGTTGCCCGTTCCGCCACTCCCGAACCCCCACACGGTGGTGAGAACTCGGAGGCCCACGACCAGGCGCTCCGGCGTGCGGACGAGCACTCTTTCTGCCAGACCAGCAGGGGGGTGTCAAGAAATCGCCGCTTCACGAAGTCCTTGTGCCACAAGGGCTTTCGCGCGTCGTCGCAGGTCAGGAGGGTGGTGGATTTTTTCCGCGCGAGTGGTGGCCCGTCAGGGTTCGAGCAGCTTCGCGGTTGCGCGGCGACCGGGCAGCTTGAGCACTTCGACCGCCGTCGGCAGCTGTTCTTTGATCTCGCGATCGTGGGTGACGACGAGGACCTGGCGGAACCGCGCCCGTAGCCGCTCGAGGGCGAGCAACATGCGCTCCTTGCGGTCGTCGTCGAGCGGACCGAACACCTCGTCGAGCACGAGCAGCCCGACCTGCCCGCCGGACTGGAACCGGACGTGCTCGCTGATCGCCACCCGCAGGGCGAGGTTGGCGAGGTCGGTCTCGCTGCCACTGAAGCGGTCCATGCCGTACTCGGTGCCGTGGTCGAAGATGCGGACCTCGTACGTGTCGGGGTCGACGCGCAGCTCGTCGTACTCGCGGTCGGTGAGCTCGGCGAACAGGTCGGCGGCCTCGTGCGAGAGCTTCGGTCCGACCTCGCCGACGAGCTCGTTGCGGAACGACTGGAGCAGCTCGGCGACCCGTCCGGTGTGGCGGGCGTCCTCGGCCATCTCCCCGAGCGCGGCGTGCTGGGCCTCGGCCTGTTCGAGCGCGATCCTGGCGGCGTCCGCCCTGGCGACCGCGGTCGCCGCGGTGGTGTCGGCGCTGCGGCGGGCGAGTCGCGCCGCGTCGAGGGCCGCCTCGGCGCTGCGCAGGCGCGCCCTGGCGTCGTCGACCGCCTTCTGGTCGTGGCCGAGCGCCTTCACCTTGTCCCGGAGCGCCTCGAGCCGGCCCTGCGCGTCGCCCGCTCTCGCGGTGGCGGCTTCGAGCGCGCGCTCGGCGTCGGGACGGCGGGCGAGGCGGCCCTCGAGGTTCGCACAGCGCGCGGCGGCGTCACGTCGGCGGGCGACCTCGACCGTGAGCCGGTCGCCCTCGCCCGGGGCCGGCGCGGGGTCGACCGCCGCGAGCAGCTGGGCGAGCTCGTCGACGGCGCTCGTCCGCGCCGCTGACACCCGCTCCCACTCGTGCCACGCCTTCTCGGCCGCGGCGAGCGCCGCCACCGCCTCCTTGGCGACCTTTGCCGCCCGCGTCGCCGCCGACGTCGCGGTGGCGAGCTCGGTGTCGAGCGCGGAGAGTCGCGTCGTCGCTGCCTCGAGCTCCTCGGCACGGTGGTGCTGCACCTGCTCGAACGCGTCGCCGAGCGCCTGACCGCACAACGGGCAGTCGGCCTCGCCCGACAGCGTGCCGGACCGCTCGAGTGCGTCCCTGGCGCGGTGGACGTCCTCGTTCGCCGCGTTCCGGCGGGCCGTCACCTCGTGCAGCGCGGCCGTCGCCCGGTCGGCCTCGTTCGTGGCGCGTTCGGCCGCGACCCGCCGCTCGTCGACCACGACGTCGGGCTGCGGCACCTCGGGCAGCTTCGCCAGGCGGGCCTCGGCGGTGGCGACGCGATCGAGGACGGCGAGGCGCGCTTCGGCGGCGGGGAGCCCGTCGGCGTCCGGCCGCAGCGCGACGAGCTCGGCGTCGATCCCGGTGAGCTCGCCGAGCTCCTTCGTGAGCGTCTCGATGGCGTCGACGGCGGCGTCGTGCTCGGCCCGCACGGCCTTGCCGTCGGCGACGAGCGCCTCGTACTCGCGCTGGCGCTCGGCGAGCGCGTCGACCGCCGCGCGCGCCGCGGTCGCCTCGACGGTCGCCGCGTCCTCCGCCGAAGCTGCTCGGGTCGCCGCATCGGCCGCAGTCGTGGCGTCGGCCGCGGTCGCCGCCACCTGCGCCTTGCGCTCGTCGAGGTCGGGCAGCGTGCGGCGGGCGGCGTCGTGGCTGTCCCGCAGGTGCTTGGCGTCGCGGCGGGCGGCGGCGCTGGCGCTGTCGAGGGGCGTGATGCCGAGGAGCTGCAGCACGAGCTTGCGCCGCTCCGCCGGCGTCTTCGTCGAGAACGCCGCCACCTGCTTCTGCTCGGCGAACACGGACGCCCGGAACGCGGCGTCGTCCATGCCGATGATCGAGCGCAGGTACTTCGACGTGTCGCGCGCGCCGCTCGTCATCAGCAGGCCGTCGGCGTGGGCCTCGGCCTTGACCGTCGAGTTGATGCCGCTGATCGTGCGGCGCACGACGTAGAGGTGACCCTCGTGCTCGAACTCGACCTCGGCCAGGCACTCGCCGTTGACACCCGACGTTCGGACCTCGTCGATGGTCGTGCGGGCCTTGCCGTAGAGCGCGAACAGGATCGCCTCGAGCAGCACCGACTTACCGGCGCCGTTCGGGCCGTAGATCCCGACGAGGCCGGGCGGCAGCTCGAGGTCGAGCGCGTCCTCGTAGACCCGGTAGTTCCGCAGCGACAGGCGCGTCAGCAGCACGGGACCGCCATCCCTACTCGACGGCCTCCTCGACCGCGGTCAGGAGGTAGTCGTCGCCGAGGGTCTTGATGCGGTTGCGGTCGAAGCCGGTGAGGTCCTGGTGCTCGACGTAGCCGGCCCAGCGCGCCGGCATCGTGTCGAGCCCGGTCGGCTCCCACCGGTACGCGGCGCCGGTGAACGTCGGCTCGAGCTTGAGGTGCAGCGCGTTGCGGGCGGCGTCGCGCACGGCGTCGAGGTCGAGCAGGCGGTACGCCTCGGGGTCCACGTTGTCGACGAAGAGACGCGCGACCGCGCCGTCGGGCACGGCGCTCGCCCGCTCCAGCACCCGCTGCTGGACCTCGGCCGGCGACAGTCCGATGGCGTCGATCGTCTCGAGCGTGACGAGCGGGCGCTGGTCGGGCAGCGCGACGTGCGTGCACGCGCCGGTGTCGGTGTCGAGGACGACGACGCCCTTCGCCTTGTCCGGGTCGTCGGCGAACGTGAACGTGTCGGTCGAGCCGGCGTACCAGATGCCGTCGCCGACCTTGACGTGGAAGTGGTAGTGGCCGAGCAGGACGAGGTCGCTGCGGAGCCGGCCGGTGTCGACCTCGATCTCGTTGATGTCGGCGTAGCGCCGCTCGACGCTCGGGACGAGAGGGTGGGCGAGGAGCAGGTTCGTGCGGTCGAGGTCGCGCTGCTTGTCGGCCTGGTCGAGGGCGTCGAGCGTGGCGTCGACGGTCAGCATCTGCGGGACGGCGTGGACGACGAGCCCGCCCGGCCCGCCGAACTCGAACCGCTCGTACTGCAACCGGTGGGCGAAGTGGACGCCGCCGCGGTCGCCGCCGAACGTGTCGGCCAGGGCGCTGTAGGGGCTCCCCTGCCCGGGCAGGCGCGGCGTGTCGTGGTTGCCGGTGATGACGACGACCTCGACCCCGTGATCGCGGATCGTCCGGAGCGCCCGTTGGGCGAGCCGGAACGAGCGGTACGACGGGCGGGGGTGGTCGAAGATGTCGCCCAGCCAGATGACGAGGTCCGGCTGCTGCGCGAGCGCGAGGTCGACGGCCGCCTCGAAGCTGCGCTCGAAGTCGTGCTCGCGCACGTTGACGCCGTGTTCGGTGTACGGGAGGTAGCTGCGCCCGAGGTGGGCGTCGCCGAAGGCCGCGATCCGCATCAGCCGCCCGTCCTTTCGGTGACGTGGGTGCCGTCCAGCGGGCCGAACTCACCGAAAGCGGCCGAGGGGGTGAGGGCCATCAGTCCACCAGGGCCGACACGTTGGCGGGGGCGGACACGGGCGGGGGCGGCGGCGGCTCGGTGGCGCGCACGACATCGGCCCACAGGTGCACCTTGGCCGGCACGGCGAAGGGCGCGGCGAGGTTGGCGACGAGGCACTCGCCCGGCATGAGCGTCTGGATCTCGGGGCCGAGCGCGCTGATGTCCTGCTTGGCCGACCCCCGCAGGATGTTCCGGTCCTTCTCGTCGGCCAGTCCGAGGATGAAGTAGGTGTTGAACTGGCTGAGCAGTTCGTCGTCGAGGAGCTTCGGCTGCTGCGTCACGGCGACGAGGCCGACCTTGAACTTGCGGCCCTCGCGCGCCACCCGGGGGAAGACGTTGCTCTCGCGGTCGGCCGCCTTCGACAGGACCCGCTGCGCCTCCTCGAGCACGACGGCGACGACGGGCAGCCGATCGTGGAGGTCGGGGTCGTCGAGGTAGGCAGCCGACCACGACTCGAGGACCTGGCGGGCGAGGAACGACGCGACGAGGACCTCCTCGGTCGAGCCGAGCCCGGTCACGTCGACCAGCACGACGCGCCCGTCGCGCAGGTCGCGCAGCACGGCTTCGCCGACGGACACGTCGGCGTCGGGCGAGATGCACGGCAGGTCGACGATGCGCCGGGCACGGCGGTGCACGACCTGGAGCGTGTTGAGCGCGACCTTGCCGCCGAGTTCGACGTCGCGGAACCCGGCGAGGTCCTCCACCTGGGCGAACGGGAGGAGCCAGCGCAGGTCGCCGGTGCCGTAGTGGCGCTCGAGCTCGTACAGCGCCTCCTCCTGGGGGCGCGACCAGTCGTACGCCGTTCGGAGGTCGTCGACGGCGAGCTCGGCGAGGCTGATCCGAAGCGACGACGTCCCCGGCAGGGACCGGGCCGCCCACGTGCGCAGCCGTTCCCCCGCCCACGGGTGGCGGGCGAGCTGGCGGCGGTACTCGCCGTGGGGATCGACGAGGAGCAGCCCGTAGCGCCCGTTGCGGCGCATGACGTCGCCGGCGAGCACCATCATCAGGTTCGACTTCCCCATGCCGGTCGTCGCGAAGATCCCGACGTGGGTGGCGAGGCTGTCGCCGGGGATGCCGACCTCGAAGTCGACCACGGTCTCGCCGCTGCGCAGCTGGCCGACGGGCAGGTCGCCCATGCGTGAGGCGAGGAACCGGAAGTCGTCGGGCTCGGGCGCGATCACCTTGGAGAACTGCGTCGGCAGCGACTTCGGCTTGCGAAATTCGCTCCGGTCAGGAGTGAGGTAGCCGAGGCAGCGGCATTCGGCGACGCGGTAGGTGCGGCGGGCCTGCTCGTGGAGCGGGTGGAGGCCCTCCTCGCCGCGGGCGTCGTCGGCGAGGAGGGTGCCGGCCACGCGCTCGGCCCATCCCGGCTCGCGGTGCTCGGATCCGTACGTCACGTCGACGATGCGGAACAGGTAGCGGCGACCGGTGCCCTCGTCGACGGCGACGAGGAGCTCGCCGAGGAACAGGTCCTCGTCGGGCGCGGCGCGGAACACGCCCTCGAGCACGTTCTTGCCGAACAGCCGACCGCGGCTCATCGACGGTCCCATCGGGCGCGACATTCGCAACGAAAGTGGTGGGCAGGGGCACCACTTTCGTTTCTTGCAACGCAAGTGGTGGTGGGAGCGGGGGTCATGCGCGCTCCATGAGTCGGTGGCGGTCGGCGAAGGCGCGGTCACGGACCGCCCACGGCACGCGAAGGCGGTCGAGCAGGTCGTCGAGCTCGAACTGCACCTCTTCGCGCAGCCAGCCCGGGCAGGCGGCGATGCGGTCGGCGACCGACAGCGCGTACGGGTAGCCGGGGAACGCGGCATCGTCGCTGACGGCGGCGAGCGCGGCGAGGGCGGGTTCGGGGTCGACCCAGGCCGGGAGGTCGATCCGGAACGCGTAGCGGGCGTCGGGGTCGAGCCGGGCGACGACGACGAGCAACCCGGGCGCGAGGTCGGGCCGGGTGCGGGCGACCGGCGCCCACCACGTCGCCCGATCACCGAGCGCCGCCGCCGCCTCGAGCTCGAGCGCGCCGACGAGCGGCGCGCCGCCGCGCATGAGCGACGAGTGCTTCGTGACCCCGGCGAGGACGACGTTGCGCGCTGCCGCACGCCCGTGCAGGTCGGCCGCC
>DASSOZ010000165.1:0-15143 GCA_035700105.1 Acidimicrobiales bacterium | reverse complement strand
ATCGGACCGAGCGCGGCGATCAGCACCGGCGTCGGCGTGATGTCGGTGATGTCGATCGGGTTGTGGACCCGGAAGGCATCGTTCTCGACGTCGACGGTGCCGGGCCCGGCGAGCGCCTGGTCGAGGACGTCGAGGTAGGCGCGCATCGTCGCCGCCGGCCGCTCGTACGGCAGCCCGAGCATCTCGTCGATGATCCAGTGGTGCGACACGCCGAGCCCGAGCGCGAGCCGTCCCGCGCACGCCGCCTGCGTCGACAGCGCCTGGTGGGCGAGCGCGATCGGGTGGCGGGGCTGGACCGGCACGACGGCGGTCCCGATCTCGATGCGCTCGGTGTTCGCGCCGATCAGCGCCGCGGCGGTGAGCGCGTCGAAGTCGTCGGGTAGCTGCGGCACCCACACGGTCGAGAGCCCCGCCTCCTCGGCCCAGCGGGCGTCCGCCAGCATGCGGTCGACCTTCGTGCGGTAGCGGCCCCGCTCCGGTCCGACCATGACACCGATGCGCATCCGCCCCTCCGAAGAAGCCGTCCGAGAATGGCGTTCTTCGTCTAGCATAACGACTGTTCCGGGCGTCGCCGTGAGGGGGAACTGACATGTCGGTGGCCGAGGTCGACCTCTACTACGACCCCTACGACTTCGAGATCGACACCGACCCGTACCCGGTGTGGCGCCGCCTCCGGGAGGAGCGGCCCCTCTACTACAACGAGCGGTACGACTTCTGGGCCCTGAGCCGGTTCGACGACGTCGAGCGGGCGCTCGTCGACTGGCGCACGTACAGCTCGGCGAAGGGCACGGTGCTCGAGCTCATCAAGGCGAACCTCGAGATGCCGCCGGGCTCGATCATCTTCGAGGACCCGCCGGAGCACGACGTCCACCGCGGCATCCTCTCGCGCGTCTTCACGCCGAAGAAGATGGCCGCCATCGAGCCGAAGGTGCGTGAGTTCTGCGCCCGCACGCTCGACCCGCTCGTCGGCACCGGCGGCTTCGACTTCATCCGCGACCTCGGCGCCGAGATGCCGATGCGCACCATCGGCATGCTCCTCGGCATCCCCGAGCAGGACCAGGAGGCGATCCGCGATCGCATCGACGAGGGCCTGCGCCTCGACGAGGGCACGATGCCGGATGCCCACATGTACGACGCGGGCGAGCAGGCGAACGCGTTCGAGGAGTACATCGCATGGCGGGCGTCGCACCCGTCCGACGACCTCATGACCGAGCTCCTCGAAGCGGAGTTCGAGGACACGTCGGGCACGCGCCGGCGCCTCACCCGCGAAGAGGTGCTGAACTTCGTCAACCTCCTGGCAGCCGCCGGCAACGAAACGACGACGCGCCTCATCGGGTGGACGGGCAAGGTCCTCGCCGAGCACCCCGACCAGCGGCGCCGGATCGTCGACGACCGGACGCTCGTGCCCAAGGCGATCGAGGAGGTGCTGCGGTACGAGTCACCGTCGCCGGTGCAGGCGCGGTTCGTGACGGCCGACGTGACGTTCGCTGCGCTCGGCGGCGAAACGGTGCGGAAGGGCAGCGCGATGCTGCTGCTGAACGGGTCGGCGAACCGCGACGACCGGAAGTTCGCCGACGGCGACCGGTTCGACATCGGCCGGCCGATCGACCACCACCTCGCGTTCGGCTACGGGGTCCACTTCTGCCTCGGCGCCGCGCTCGCCCGGCTCGAGGGGCGCGTCGCCCTCGACGAGGTCCTCCAGCGCTTCCCGACGTGGGACGTCGACACCGAGAACGCCGTGCAGGCCCGCACGTCGACCGTGCGCGGGTGGGAGCGCCTGCCGGTCGTGACGCCGTGAACGAGCTGCACCTCCGGTTCCTCGCGAGCGACGAGTGGGCCGGGTACCTCGCGACCGAGCTGGCGCCGTGGATCGACACGTTCGACCTCGGCGATGCGCTCATGGAGATCGGACCGGGACCCGGCCGCACGACGGACCTGCTTCGCGAGCGCGTCGCGTCCGTGACCGCGGTCGAGCTCGACACCGAACTGGCGGCGGCGCTGGCCGAGCGCCTCGACGGGACGAACGTCACCGTCCTGTCACGCAGCGCCGCCGACACCGGCCTCGACGCGGCGTCGTTCTCGTCGGTCGCCTGCTTCACGATGCTGCACCACGTGCCGACGGCCGAGGAGCAGGACCGCCTGTTCGCGGAGGCGGCACGCGTGCTGCGGCCCGGCGGTGTGCTGATCGCCGTCGACTCGGTCGACTCCGAGGAGCTGCGCGCCGGCCACGTCGACGACGTCTTCAACCCGGTCGACCCGGCGGCGCTCGAGGCGCGACTGGTGCAGGCCGGGTTCACCGGCGTGTCGATCGACACGTCGCACCGGCAGATGCGGTTCAGCGCGACGACGCCGGTCTGAGGCGTCCCCCACCTCGACCTTTTCGCGGATTCCGCCCTCAGGGGGCGGAATCCGCGAAGAAGTCGGAGGGGAGCACCGGCGTCGTCACGTCACCCCGCCTCGTCCAGGTCGCCGAGGTACGCGGCCCGCACCTCGCGGCTGCCGAGCACCTCGCCCGTCGGGCCGTCGATCAGCAGACGGCCGAAGTCGAGGACGTAGGCACGCGACGTGAAGCTCGCCACGAGCTCGACGTCGTGCTCGACGAGCAGGATGGCGAAGCCCTTGTCGGCCTGGACCTCACGCAGCGTCTGCGCCAGCGTCGCCGTCTCGGCGCGGTCGAGGCCGGACGACGGCTCGTCGAGCAGCAGCAGCTTCGGGTCGGTCATCAGAGCCCGACCGACCTCCACGAGCCGGCACTGCCCGAGGCTCAGCCGCTCGATCGGCTCGTCCGCCAGCTCGACGAGGCCCAGCAGCTCGAGCATCTCGTCGGCGCGCGCGACCTCCTCGGCGCTCGGGCGGCCGAGCCCGAGCAGGTCCTTCCACAACCGCCCGTCGCCGCGGCGGGTGCGCTCGGCGATGAGCAGGTGGTCGCGCACGGTCGAGTCGGCGAACAGCTCGATGCGCTGGAACGTCCGGCCGATGCCGAGCCGGGCCCGGCGGTGGACCGGCAGGTCGCTGATGTCGCGCCCCGACAGCTCGACGCGTCCGCCGTCGGCGCGGAGCACGCCGAGGATGCAGTTGAAGAACGTCGTCTTGCCCGCGCCGTTGGGGCCGATGAGCCCGACGCGCTCGCCCTCGCCGATCTCGATGCTGACGTCGTGCAGCGCCACGATCCCGGCGAAGCGCTTGGTGATCCCTTCCGCCTTCAGCACCGCGGTCACTGGTGCACCACCCGCTCCTCGGCGCGGGCGCCCTCGACCGGCGGCGACGGTGGCGACGACGCCTCGGCCCGCTCCCGCCGCTTCGCACGCCGTGCCGCCGACCGGGCCGCCCGGCGCGCCGTCTGGTACTCGACGATGCCCTCGGGGTGGTGGGCGTACTGGATGGCGCCCAGTCCGAACAGGATGAACACCCACTTGCCGGAGATCGGGAAGATGCCCGGGATGCGGTCGGGGCTGCGCAGGATCCAGCCGATCAGCGCGCCCTTGAGGACGACCGAGTCGAACAGCGCGAACGCGCCGGCGGCGTTGATCGCGCCCCGCACCGTCCGCGATCCGAGCGTCACGACGATGACGACCCAGAACAGCGCGGCGAACGGGGCGAAGTTGTTGCCGTAGTTGACGTTGCGCTGCTGCATGGCGAGCAGCGCGCCCCCGATCCCGGCGAGGAACCCCGAGATCGCGAACGCGACGAGGCGCGACCGCCCGGACGAGATGCCGATCGACGCGGCGCCGACCTCGCTGCCGCGCAGCGCGAGCGACGTCTTGCCGAACGTGCCCGATCGCAGGTTGACGACGGCGACCGACGCGATCACGAGCACGATGACGGCGAACACGAGGAACGACTTGTCGCTCTCGAGGTCGAACGGCCCGATCACCGGGCGGGGGACGACCGTGCCGGAGAACAGCGACGTGTCGCCGCCGCCGACGACGGGCAGCTTCACGATCACCGAGTCGAAGAAGTAGGCGAACGCCAGCGTGGCGATCGCGGTCCACACGCCGCCGAGCCGGCGCACGGGCAGTGACAGCACGGCGCCGACGATCGCGGCGACGCCGGCACCGATGACCGCGGCGACGAGGACCGGCATGTCGTAGCGGTCGACCATCTGGAAGACGGTGAACGCACCGATCGCGCCGAACGCACCCTGGCAGAGCGAGATCTGCCCGGCCATGCCCGTGATCACCGTGATCGACAGGAACACGACGCCGAGCACGACGGCCTGGGTGACGAGGAACAGCCATGCCTGGTCGCCTCGGGACAGCACGACAGCCAGGATCGCGACGGCGAACGCGAGCTCGCCGATGAGCGGCAGCCACGCCCGTTCGGCACCGACCGTCGCGCCGAGCGTCTGCGGTGGCGGGTCGACGCCCGACAGCGGGTCGCCCGCGTCGCGCGCCCGGCGGATCGACGGCACGAGCACGAGCACGCCGAACAGCACGATGAACGGCAGGGCCGGCGTGAGGTTGTCCTGGATCGGACGGAGCCACGAGACCGTGTCCGACCAACGCGGCAGGAAGGTGTTCATCAGGGCGATGAAAACGCCGAGCCCGAGCCCGCCGGCGAGCGCGCGCGGCAGGCTCACCAGCCCGCCGACCGCCGCCGCGGCGATGGCCACGACCATGAGGTTGAAGAAGTCGCCGGCGGCCAGCGTGTTGAAGCGGGGCGCGATGAGGACGCCGGCCACGCCGGCGAACAGCGACGACAGCGCCCACGCGAACGCCGAGACGCGGTCGGCGGCGATGCCGTTGAGCTCGGTCATGCGCGGGCTCTCGACGACGGCGCGCATTCGCAGTCCGACGGCGGTGAAGCGGAACAGCGCGGCGAGCGCGAGCATCGCCGCAACCGCGGTGCCCATCGCGACCAGTTCGTTCCGGCTGAACGCGTAGACGCCGAACGGGTCGTAGAACACGTTGGCGCCGTTGGGGACGACGCCCTCAGGCGTCGCACCGGCGAGGGCCGTGAACCCGGCGGCGAGGTCGAACAGGCTCGGGAGCGCGACCGACAGGCCGATGGCGACGACGAGCTTCGGCAGCGCGCCCGCGGTTCGCAGGTACCGGAACACGAGGCGCTCGAGGACGAGGCCCAGCAGCGGGGCGAGGATCACGACGGCAACCACGACCGACGGCACGATGCCCCATCCCCACACCGTGCGGGCCTTGAAGTACATCGCCGCCGACACGTACGCCTGCGCGCCGAACGCCAGGTTGAACACGCCCGACGTCTTGTAGGTCAGGACGAAGCCGAGCGCGACGAGGGCGTACACCGCGCCCGGCGGCGCGCCCTGGAGCAACCCGCGGAACAGGTCTGAGGCGACCGAGGCTGCCAACACCATGTCTAGGGGTCCTCCGAGTGGTTCAGCGAGCGGGTGCGGGTACGGCGGGCGTGGAAGGTCCGCTGGCGCCGGTCACGGCGCGTCGCCGGACAGCGGGTCGTGCTGGCGGCCGGAGTCGAAGCCGCCGTGCTTGCGCATGAACGTCGTGGACCGGCGCCGGATGCGCCAACCGTCGGCGGTCCGCACGTACTCGTCGTTGTACCAACCGAGCCGCATGTGGTGGTTCGACTGGTCGACGAACACGAAGTGCTGCGTGCCGGTGGCGCGGTCGCCGTCGTCGTCGGCGAAGTCGACGACCGGCATGTTGCCGATGAACTGACCGCGGGGCGCGGCGGCGAGCAGGGCCGGGAACCGCTCGAGCGTGTACGGCGTGCCGAACGCGTTGTACTCGGCGTCGGGGGTGAACACGTCGAGCCAGCGGTCCTCGACGAACCTGCTGGTGTACGCCATGTAGCGGGCGCAGAGCGCGTGCAGCTCGACGAGGTCGTCGGTCCGCTGCGGCGCCTGGACGTCGGGCATCGCGGGTTCCCCCTGGGTCATGTCATCAGTACCACCTTGCCGACGGCGCCGCCGCCGGCGACGTGCTCGAGCGCGGCGACGACGTCGTCGAGGTCGAAGCGGGCGCCGATGTGCGGTCGCGCCGTGCCTGCGCGGAACAGCTCCAGCACGTCGGCCTCGTTGCGCCGCATCGCGTCGGGCTCGTGGTGCGCGAACGTCGCGAACTGGAAGCCGAGGACCCGGGCGCCCTTCAGCAGCACGAGGTTCAGCGGGATCTTCGGGATGGTGCCGGACGCGTACCCGACGGTGACGAACCGGCCGCCGTAACGCAGCGTTCGCAGGGCGGGCTCGGCCAGGTCACCGCCGACGGGATCGACGACCACGTCCGCACCGTCGGGCAGCACGGCCTTCAGCGCGGCGCGAACGTCGCTCGTGGCTCGGTGGTCGACCAGGTGGGACGCGCCGTTCGCCGCCGCGGCGGCGAGCTTCGCCGGTGACGACGCGACCGCGGTGACCGTTGCGCCGAGGACCGACGCGAGCTGCACGGTCGCCAGGCCGACCCCCCCGCCGGCGCCGAGGACGACGACGTTCTCGCCCGGCTGGACCGCGGCGACGGACCGGAGGACGTGGTAGGCGGTGCGATGGGCGACGCCGAACGCAGCCGCCGCCGCGTCGTCCACGCCCTCGGGGATCCTCGCGAGCGACTCGGCCGCGACGGTGACCTGCTCGGCGAACGCGCCGACGAACGTCGTCCCGAACACGCGCTCGCCGGGCGCCATCGAACGCACACCGTCGCCGGCGCGGTCGACGACGCCGGCGAACTCGCTACCGGGCACGAACGGCAGCGGGGCGCGCAACTGGTAGCGGTCGGCGACGAGGAGGACGTCGGGGAAGTTGACGGCTGCGGCGTGCACGTTCACCCGCACCTGCCCCGCGGTGACGTCGGGCGCGGCGACGTCCTCGACGCTGACGACCTTCGGCGGGCCGTACTCGCGGCACACTGCGGCGCGCACGTGGACGGCTAGCCCCCGTAGTCGCTCGACTCGGCGAGGTCGGCCGCGCCCCGCATGAGGTCGAGGACGATCGGGCCGAACGCCTGCAGCTTCTCGTCGTCGCCCGCACGCTGGAAGCCCTGCTCCAGAACGATGGCGAGCTTCCACTTGGCGAGCACGAGGTAGTAGTCGAGGTCGTCGACCTGGCGCCCGGCGACGCTCGACCAGTGGGCGACGACCCGGTCCCGGGTGGGCATGCCGTGCATCGGCACGTACGTGACCCCGTCGGCGTCGTCGGACGTCGTGTCCTCGGGCCATCCCTGCACCATCCACGCGAGGTCGAGCTTCGGGTCGCCGACCGTGCCCATCTCCCAGTCGACGATCGCCGCGAGACGCGCAGGCGCGCCGTGGCCGTACATGACGTTGGCGAACTGGTAGTCGCCGTGCATGAGCCCGGGGACGAAGTCGATCGGCTTGTGGGCGCGCAGCCATGACGACGCCACGTCGAGCCCGGGCAGCTCGCGCCCCTTGATGCGGTCGAGGAACGTCGTCCACCGGTCGACCTGCCGCTCGTGGAAGCCGTCGGGGCGGCCGAGGTCGCCGAGGCCCTTCGCCCGCCAGTCGACCTTCGACAGCAGGGCGATGCCCTCGGCGAGCTGGTACGCCAGGCCGGCCCGCGCGTCGAGGTCGGTGTCGAACGGCGCCGGCCACGACGCGCCCATCGACATCGGCGACCAACCGTCGACGAACTCCATCAGGTAGAAGGTCCGGCCGAGCACGTCCCTGTCGGTGCAGACGGCGACGGCCCCGGTGTGGGGGACGTCGGTGCCGTCGAGCGCCTCGATGATGCGCCACTCGCGCACGATGCCGTCGTCGCGCGTCGCCGGCGCGAGCGGCGGCGGGATGCGCATCGCGCAGTGGAGCTCGCCGCGGCGGATCTCGTAGATCTCGTTCTGGCTGCCGCCCGAGATGAACTCGAGGGAGAGCGGGTCGCCCTTGCCGGGCAAGTGCTGCTGCCCGTCGAGCCAGCTGGCGAGGCGGTCGGCGTCGATGGCCACGATCTAACACTAGAGTCACCGAGGTCACGTCGCCGACGAGGAGCGCTGATGTCCGAGTACAAGTTCGTGGTGTACGAGCCGGTCGACGACGGGCGGATCGTCCGGGTCATGCTGAATCGTCCCGAGGCGCGCAACGCGCAGAACCGCGGGATGCTCGTCGAGCTCAACGATGCGATGTTGCGGGCCGAGGCCGACGACGACGTCCGCGTGGTCATCCTCGGCGGCTTGGGCCCGATGTTCTCGTCGGGACACGATCTCGGATCGAAGGTGTCGGTCGAGGAGTACACGCCCGGGCCGAACCAGCACCCGACGCGCGGCATCAACGGCGGCACCCGCCAGGGCGCCGAGTCGCTCATGCTGCAGGAGTGGCACTACTTCTTCGACAACACGCGTCGCTGGCGCAACCTTCGCAAGATCACGATCGGCCAGGCGCACGGCGACGTGTACGCGGCGGCGCTGATGCTGCTGTGGGCGTGTGACCTCATCGTGTGCGACACGAACACGCGCTTTGCAGACGTCGTCGGTGCACGGCTCGGCATGTGCGGCGTCGAGTACTTCGCCCACCCCTGGGAGTTCGGGCCCCGGAAGGCGAAGGAACTGCTGCTCACGGGTGATGCGATCGACGCCGACGAGGCGCACCGACTCGGGATGATCAGCAAGGTGTTCGCGCCCGACCAGCTCGAGGAGCGCACGATCGAGTTCGCCCGCCGCATCGCCGAGCAGCCGACGATGTCGTCGCTCCTGATAAAGGAAGCGGTGAACCAGAGCGTCGACAACATGGGCTTCTACAACGCGCTCAACGCGTGCTTCACGCTCCATGAGCTCAACCACTCGCACTGGGCGTGGGTGCACCAGGGCGGCTACCCCGTCGCGCAGGAGCAGGACGGCATCCCGAACTGGAAGACGGCGCCGCCGATCGTCACCGCCGAGAAGGACACGGTCCGCGCCGAGCGGTAGCGGTCGCGGAAGCGGTCGCGGAAGCGACCCCGTGGCGCCCGACGCAGACAGCGGCGCGGTCGTTCGGCGCGCCCCGTTCTCCGACAACCCGACGGTCGGCGTGCGGGGCCAGCGCACGCAGCAGCGCATACTCGACGCCGCCCTGCGCGCGTTCGGCGAGGTCGGCTACCACCAGTGCAGCATCGACGGGATCACGAAGCTCGCCGGGTGCTCCCGTGTGTCCTTCTACCAGTACTTCTCCAGCAAGGAGGACGTCTTCCGGCACCTCGCCGGGCGGGTGGCGCGCCAGTTGAACGCGTCGACCGAACGGCTCGCGCCGGTGACCGGCGACGCGGCCGGATGGGCCGCGCTGCGGCAGTGGGTCGATCGCTTCGCCGAGATCTATGCCGCGTACCAACCGGTGTTCCATGCGTTCCCGGCGGCGGCGGAGAGCGACGCGTCGCTCGACGTCGACGCCGTGCGCACGGCCACGCCGTACCTGTCGGGGTTGCGAGCACGCGTCAGCGAGTCGTCGACGCTGGCGACGCGCGACCTCGACCCGGTGCTGCAGCTGCTGCGCGAGTCCCTGTCGCGCACGCTCGACGACCTGTCGACGTTCCACGCCGTCGTCGCCGACTCGTTCGCCTCCGCCGTCGTCCTCGACGCGTACACCGACGTCGTGCACCGTGCGCTGTTCGGGCTGGTGCCGTCCGTGAACGAGCACCGGCACCGCGTGCGCAAGATGCCGGTCCTCGCGTTCGGCATGGCCATGCAGACGGCGATCGACGAGGCCGGCGACGGCGAGTTCCCGCCGGCCCGTGCCGCGCTCGTTGACGCCGCGCGGGAGGTGTTCGTCGCCCGTGGGTTCCACGGGACGCGCGTCGACGACATCGTCGAGGCCGCCGGTGTGTCGCACGGCGCCTTCTACCGGTACTTCCGCAACAAGGACGAGATCGCCGGCCTGCTGGCGGCGCGCGCCATGCGGACCGTGTCCGTGACACTCGCCGGCATCCCCGATCTGGTCGACGCGGACGCGTCGGTGCTGCGGCGCTGGTTGCGCCAGTACAACGAGGCGCAGGTCGGCGAGACGGCGATGATCCGCGTGTGGATCGAGGCCGCGCTCCAGGGCGACGGGTTGCGGGCGGATTCGGCGGCCGTGCTCGACTGGGGCCGGCGCCGGATGGCGAAGGCGCTGCGATCGCGACCGTTCTCCGACCCCGACGTCGACGGCCTGCTGCTGCTGGCGGTGCTCGACACCTTCGGTCGCGTCGAGCGCCCACAGCACGAACTCGACGCAGCGGTGCTCGTCGTCGAGCGCGGGTTCCTCGGCCGGTGACGCTGCGGGCCGTCGTCTAACATCTGTGTCAATCCACAGGAGGGTTCGTTGATGCGGACGGTCGTCGTCGGTGCGTCGAGCGGGCTGGGGCGGTGCATCGCCGTCGGGCTCGCACAGCGCGGGTCGCAAGTCGCGATGCTGGCGCGGCGGCGCGAACGGCTCGAGGCCGCCGTCGCCGAAGCGGGACCGGGTTCGTTCGCGGTCGAGTGCGACGTGACCGACACGGCGTCGGTCTCGGCGGCGATCGCGAAGGCGGCCGCCGAGCTCGGCGGGATCGACGCCCTCGTCTACACGCCGGCGATCGGTCCGCTCGCCCGACTTGCCGACGTCGACGTCGAGACGTGGCGGCAGGTGTTCGACACGAACGTCATCGGTGCCGCGCTGGTGACGGCCGCGGCGCTGCCGCACCTGCGGGCGTCGGGCGCGGGCACCGCGGTGTACCTGTCGTCGGTGAGCGCGTCACAGACGCCGCCGTGGCCAGGTCTCGGCGCGTATGCCGTGTCGAAGGCGGCGCTCGACAAGCTCGTCGAGGCGTGGCGGATGGAGCACCCCGATGTCGCGTTCACGCGCTGCGTCGTCGGCGACTGCGCCGGCGGGCAGGGTGACGGCGCCACGGGGTTCGCCAACGAGTGGGACTGGGACCTCGCCGCCGAGCTCCACCCGATCTGGACGGCGCGGGGGATGATCGCCGGTTCGCTGATCGACGTCGAGCACCTCGTCGCCGCAGTCGACGGTGTGCTGCGGCTCGGGCCGACGCTGGCGACGCCGACGATCGTGCTCGCGCCCCGCACACCCGGCGTCGTCGACTCGTAGCGCCGTGGACGTCGGCCTCGCCCTCGGCGCGCTCAACCCGCGTGCGTGGGTGGAGGTCACGGAGGAGGCGGACCGGCTCGGCTTCGAGTCGGTGTGGATGTCCGATCACCTCGTCGTGCCGCTCGACGCGGCCGGGAGCCCGCACGAGGGTGCCGACCATCCCCCGATCCCGTCGGACGTCCCGGTGTTCGACGTGTTCGCCTACCTGGCGGCGCTCGCGGCACGTACGTCGTCGATACGGCTCGGGACGAACGTCTACAACGTCGGCCTGCGCCACCCGTTCGTCACCGCTCGCGCGGCGACGACGGTCGACGTGCTGTCGGGTGGGCGGCTGCTGCTCGGCGTGGGCGCGTCGTGGCTGCGCGCCGAGTGGGACGCAGTCGGCCTCGACTTCGACACGCGGGGCGCTCGGGTCGACGAGACGATCGCGGTGCTGCAGCGGTTGTGGACCGAGCCGGTGGTGGCCCACGACGGCCGCTTCTTCTCGTTCGGACCGACGGCGTTCGAGCCGAAGCCGGTGCACGCGGGCGGCCCACCGCTGCACGTCGGCGGGGACGGGCCGGCCGCGCTGCGACGGGCGGCGACCGTCGGTGCGGGGTGGATCCCGATGAACCACACGCTCGACGACCTGGGCCCGTCGCTCTCGCGGTTGCGTCAGCTGGGCGATCGCGCCGGCCGCACGGCACCGATCGAGGTGACGCTCAACGCCTCGGACGTGCGATCCGTCGACGATGTCGCTCGCTACGCAGACGCCGGCGTCACTCGGATCATCGTCCGTCCGTGGCGCCGCTCGAGCGAGGCGATCGACGCGATCCGCGCCTTCGCCGCCGACGTGCTGGAGCCGTTGCGCAGGGGTTGAGTGGCGGGTAGCGGCCCTCGGAGCGCCGGGCTCGTCCCCGCTCACTCCGATGGGTGCCATCGCCGGGTTCGGAGCGTTCGCGCGCGGACTCGAGCGACGGCTCACGGACGCCACGGCGAGCCAGGCGCCGCCGCTCACCCGACTCGCTGCCGCGCTCTCGCTCGGGTGATCGCGCCGTAGCCTGGCGGCGTGCGGCGGATGCTGGGAGTTGTCGTGGCCGCGCTCGCGTTGTCCTCGGTGGAGGTGGCGTGCGGCACGCCGACTCCGGGGCCCGTAGGAATCCCTGACGAGGGCGCGGTGGAAGCGACGACCCGGCTCCTCGCACCGTCGCGTGCGCCTGCTGGGATGGAGCTGCGCGACGCGGTCGCGGGCGCGGTCGGGCCGGGCAGCAAGCTACGGCTGCCGCCCGTGGCGTTGCCCATCACGGTCGCCGGTGACCGCGATGACCCGTGGCGGTCGCCCCTCTACCTCATACGCGCGCTCGACGAGGTGGAGTGGACGCGCCAGCACGGGACTTTCCAGGAGCTGGTGTCGTACCGGCCCGACGTCAAACACGTCGACGTCGGTGGTCACGACGCACTCATCGGCAGCATCGACAGTCTGGCCGGCGCGCCGCAGGTGGCCTGGCGGGAGCAGGCACGCATTGTGATCGTGGAGGGGCGCCGCGCCGGTCGAGACGATGTGTTGCGTGTCGCTCGCACGGTCGACGTGCCCACGTCGGGCCCGGTGCGGCTGCGGGGCGGGCCGGACGTGCTTGCCGCCGTTGACGACGCGCCGGTACCCGTCGCGACGGCAACGTTTCGCAGCGCGACTACTGACGGCCGGCCGAACGACCACGACGTCCGCATCGTGGCGTTGACAGCGAGCGAGCAGGTCGTGGCTCGCGCTCTGTTGCTCGACGATCCCCGTCGCGACCTCCCCGGCAACACCCAGGGTTTGGCGCCCGACACGTTCGACGCGCCGACGACGGTCGATGTCGGCGACCGCGCCGGCATCGTGGGCACGGTCAACGCGTTCCAGCGGATGCTCATCGTTGCCGGCGACCCGGGCGTCGCGGTAGTGACATCGGGCAACGACGAGGAGCACGGCGGGTTCCTCTCACCCGCCGAACTCGTCGACGTAGCGCAGTCCCTCCGACCGGCCGACCAGGCCGAGCTCGAAGCCGGCGTCGAGCGACAACTCCGCGACGGCCCCATCGCCGACAACATTGCTCGCGCCAACGCAGCGGAGTCCGCTGCGGGTTGGCGGGTCGTGCGTGACGGCCACGACGGTCCCTTCTCCGACCGGGTCTGGTGGGTACTGTCAGTCGGCGACACGCCCCGACCCGAGGTAAGCGAGTCCGGTGTGTGCATGCGCAGCGTGTGGCCCGGCGCCGGCGGCCGGGCATCATGCATCGGGCGCAGCGACTTCCACGCCCCGATCGCGGTAGCCGACCCCGACGCCATGGCGGGCTACCTGTTCGCCACGGCGTCATCCACCGTGCGCGACGTCCACCTCGAGCTACCAAACGGAGCGAAGGTCGCGGGCTACCTCTACCCGCTCGACCTCGGCGGAGGATATCCAGCCCAGTTCGCCACCCTCGTGTTCGGCGTCAACCAGGCCCTCAAGGTCCCACTCAGCGCGCGCGACTGGCCGAACATCGCCGTCGTCGCGCTCGACCACGCCGGGCGCGAGGTGTACCGCACGACAATCGGCAAACTCGACGGACCCACGCCCTGACCCTGCCGCGCCGCGACAGGCCGCCACTACTTCGGCACCGCCATCCTCCAACACAGTCGCGGTTTCGTGTCCGTCTCGTCGGGAGTGTCAGATCAACGGTGTAAGCGGCTTGGCCTGACAGGCTTGGCTCCAAGCGGAGTCTGGCCGGAAGGACAGGCTGATGACCGAGCTCGATGACGCGACGGTAGATCCGTCGATGGAGACGACGTCGGGATCGTCGACGGCGTTGGCGCCGCCGGGGGACCCGACGCGTGACGCCCGGGACGCGTTGGCGCGACGGCTGTTGGAGGACGCGCAGCTCAACGGGCTGCCGCTGGTCGGCCCGGACGGTGTGCTGGCCCAGGTCACCAAACGAGTCCTGGAGTTGGGCGTCGAGGTCGAGATGACCGAGCACCTCGGCTACGACAAGCACGCAGTGGAGGGCCGCGGCTCGGGGAACTCCCGCAACGGGACTCGATCGAAGACGGTGTTGACCGACATCGGACCGGTCGAGATCGAGGTGCCTCGTGATCGCAACGGGACGTTCGAGCCGCAGACGATCCGCAAGCGGCAACGCCGCCTCGAAGGTGTCGACTCGATCGTCCTGTCGCTGTTCGCGCGATCGATGACGACTGGTGAGATCGCCGCGCACCTCGCCGAGGTGTACGGCACCGAGGTGTCGCGCGAGACGATCAGCAAGATCACCGACGCGGTGATCGAGGAGATGACCGCGTGGCTGAACCGGCCCCTCGACCGCGTGTATCCCGTCGTGTTCATCGACGCGATCCATGTGAAGGTCCGCGACGGCCAGGTCGCCAACCGGGCCTTCTACTGCGTCGTCGCGGTCACGACCGAAGGCAAGCGCGACATCCTCGGCATCTGGCCCAGCAGCGGCAGCGAGGGCGCCAAGTTCTGGCTCGGTGTGCTCACCGAGATCAAGAACCGCGGCGTCGGCGATGTGTGCATCGTCGTGTGCGACGGACTCAAAGGCCTGCCCGACGCGATCAACACCGTGTGGCCGCGAGCGGTCGTGCAGACCTGTGTGCTGCACCTCATCCGCGGGACGTTCAAGTTCGCCGGCCGTCAGCACTGGGAGCACATGGCCCGCGACATGCGACCGATCTACACCGCGGTCAACGAAGCCGACGCGAAAGAGCACCTGCACGCGTTCTTCGAGAAGTGGGCCGAGCGCTACCCCGCGACCCGCCAGCTGTGGGAAAACGCGTGGGCCGACTTCGTGCCCTTCTTGGACTACGACCTCGAAGTCCGTCGCGTCGTGTACTCCACGAACGCGATCGAGAGCCTCCACGCAAGGATGCGCAGGGCGACGCGCGCTCGAGGGCACTTCCCCAACGAACAAGCGGCACTGAAGTGCCTCTACCTTGTCGTCAGGTCCCTCGACCCAACCGGCCGCGGCTCGGAGCGATGGATGAACCGATGGAAGCCCGCCCTCAACGCCTTCGCCATCACCTTCGAAGGCCGGCTCTTCCCAACCGATCAATGACAACCGCCAAGACCGCTTACACCGTTATCCCGACAGTCTCGCCGCTCGCGATGTGCCGAACTCGCTCGCCTTCACCATCCTCCCGCTCAGTCGCGGTTCATGGGACGAGACGGACACGAA
>DASSOZ010000164.1:0-2186 GCA_035700105.1 Acidimicrobiales bacterium | reverse complement strand
CGGCGACCGTCGAGGAGGTCGTCGCCACCGGCCGGCTGCCGAAGGTCGGCTGGCGTCGCCGGTTGACGAAGGCGGACCGCGAGAAGGTCGAGCACGCGATCGACGCCGTCGGGCTGCGCGACTTCCGGCGCACGAAGGTCGGCGAGCTGAGCGGCGGGCAGCAGCAGCGGGCGTTCATCGCCAAGGCGCTCGCCGGCGACCCCGAGCTGCTCGTGCTCGACGAGCCGGTCGCCGGCGTCGACCGCGAGTCGCAGGAGCGCTTCGCCACGTCACTCACCCATCTCGTCGAGCACCACCACGCAGCGGTGCTGCTCGTGAGCCACGAGCTGGGCGCCGTCGCCGAGCACCTCGACCGCGTCATCGTGCTGAAGCGCAGCGTGCTGTTCGACGGCCCGCCCGCCGACCTGGCCGCGACCGGCGTGAGCCTCGGCGTCCACCACGACGACCTCCCGCTGTGGCTCGAGGGCCTGGGCTGACACCCCCGGGTGCGGTTTGGTCCGCCCCGAACGGTCGCCGCTAACGTCGCCCGCCGTGGTCACGGCGCTCACCACCGCGCAGACGTTGTTCAGCATCGCCCTCGGTGTGATGGCGATCCTCATCACGTGGTTCGCGGTCTACATGGTGTGGTCGACGATGTGGGGCGACCGCTGGGTCCGGAAGGGACGGTCGAAGTGAGCCCGGCGAAGAGCACCGTCTACCGCGGACGCACGGGGCAGTGGGCGTTCGTCTTCCACCGCATCAGCGGCTTCCTCGTCTTCTTCTTCCTGCTGCTGCACATCGTCGACGTGTCGCTGATCAACCGGCCCCACCTCTACAACGAGGTGCACGAGCTGTACGGCAACATCCTGCTGCGCCTGTTCGAGTGCGGTCTGCTGTTCGCCCTGCTGTACCACTCGCTCAACGGGCTGCGCATCGTCCTCGTCGACTTCTGGAACGACGCGGTCCGCAACGAGCGGGCGCTGTGGCTCGGCGTCGTGTTCATCACGATCGCCGCCGGCATCCCCGGCTCGTACGTCATCCTCAAGCCCTTCATCGACGGGAAGATCTTCTGATGGCACTGCGCGAGGAGGCGACGGAGCGGCCGGCGTCGGCCGACCAGAGCAAGCCGCTGCTGCGGCCGCGGCAGGGCTTCGAGACGTGGTCGTGGTTCTTCATGCGCGTCAGCGGGTTGATCCTGCTGTTCCTCGCGCTGCTGCACTTCTCGATCACGCACATCCTCAACGACGTGACCGACACCGACGCCGGGTTCGTCGCCCGCCGGTGGGACAACCCGATGTGGCGCATCTTCGACTGGGCGCTGCTCTTCCTCGCCCTGTTCCACGGCCTCAACGGCCTGCGCTACATCATCGACGACTACGTGCGGAAGCCGGCCAACCGCGCGGTCACGAAGGCGGTCGTCTACTCGCTGTCGATCGCGCTGTTCGCGTACGGCACCCTCACCATCATCACGTACCGGGCGTAACGACGTCGTCGGCCGTCGACGCCGCGTTCGCCGCCGCGCTCGCAGAGGAGGTCGGTGCCGCGCTGGTGCCGGTGCGCGAGCGGCTGCTCGACGACGGCGCACTCCCGTGGGACATCGGCGACGCCGGTGACCTGTTCGCCCACCGCTTCATCACCCACCGCATCGCCGAGCGGTTCCCCGACGACGCCGTCCTTTCCGAGGAGGGGCGGGACGACCCGCGCCGGCTGACGTCGCCGCGCACGTGGATCGTCGACCCCCTCGACGGGACGCGCGAGTTCGGCGAGGGGCGCCCGGACTGGGCGGTGCACATCGCCCTCGTCGACGGTGACGGGTCGGTCGCCGCCGCGGCGGTCGCGCTGCCGTCGTTCGGGCGCGTCTACGGCACCGACCCGCCCGCGGTCGTGCCGCCGGTGACGCCACCCGGGCGCGCGCCGCGCATGGTCGTCAGCCGCAGCCGGTCGACGTGGCTCGTCGCGTCGGTGCGCGCCGCGCTCGGTGCCGACGTGTTCCCGATGGGGTCGGCCGGGGCGAAGGCGATGGCGGTCGTCGAGGGGGAGGCCGACGTCTACGTCCACGCCGGCGGTCAGTACGAGTGGGACAACGCCGCGCCCGCCGGCGTCGCGCTCGCCGCCGGGCTCCACGCGTCTCGCGTCGACGGGTCGCCGCTGCGGTACAACAACGCCGACCCGTGGGTGCCCGACGTCGTGATCTGCCGTCCCGAGCT
>DASSOZ010000163.1:0-23851 GCA_035700105.1 Acidimicrobiales bacterium | reverse complement strand
TTCCAGGTGCTCGCCGCCGTCGCCGCCGGTGTCGCGATGTGGGTGCTGTGGGGCGAGACGCACGACGCCGCGGCGATGGCGCTCGTAGGGCTGAACCCGCTGGTGCTCGTGGCCGTCGTGAACGGCGGGCACAGTGACGCGCTCGTCGGTCTGGGCGTCCTCGCCGGCGTCGCGCTCGTCGTACGCCGGCGGCCGTGGATCGGAGGGGTCGTGCTCGGGCTGGCGGCGTTGGTGAAGATCGTCGCCCTGCTCCCGCTGGCCGCCGTCGCCGGCTGGTTGCTGTTCCGCCCCGACCGGCGCGCCGCGATGCGCGTCGCCGCGGCGGTCGTCGCCGCCGGGCTGCTCACGGTCGGCGCCGGTTACGCGCTCGCGGGAGGACGCGCCGCGATCGAGCCGGTGTCCGAGGCACGCCTGCACTACTCCGACGCGTCACCTTGGGACGAGGTGCGGGTCCTGCTGACGCGCCACGAGATCCACGAGGGCGAGCGCGGGCGGGTCGCCGGTCTCGAGGTCCGGCGCAGCGTCGCGCTCGGCGTCGACCTCGCCGTGCTCGCCCTCGGCGTCGCGCTCGTCGTGTGGCGGCGGCGCGACACGTCGCCCGCGCTCGTCGCCGGCGGCGCCGCGCTCGCGTACATGCTCCTCGGCGGGTATGTGCTGCCGTGGTACGTCGCGTGGGGCGCGTTCGTCATGGCGCTGCGATGGCGAGACCACCTCACGTGGGTGCTCGTGGGGCAGGGCGCGCTGCTCGAGCTCGCGTACCTGCCCAACCCGCGCACGGGCGGGACGATCCTGCCCCACCCCGTGCACGACCTCGCCGAGCGGGCCGAGCTCAGCTTGCGCCACACCGGGCTGCCGGTGCTGAGCGCGGCCGCGGCAGTCACGGTCATCATGGCGGCGTGCTTCGCGTCGTCACGCTCAACATCTGGAACCTCGACGGCCCGTGGGCCGAGCGGCGGCTCGAGATCGTCGCCTGGATCGACCGGCTGAACCCCGACGTGGTGCTGCTCCAGGAGGTGATGGAGCACGGCGACGGGCGCAACCAGGCGGCGTGGATCGCCGAGCACGCTGCGGGTGAGTGGTCCATGGCGTACGGCGGCGCCGGCGAGATCGGCGTCGGGCGTTTCGGCAACGCCGTGCTGTCGCGTTCACCGATCGACGCCACGTCCGTGCTCGATCTGCCGTACGAGCCGCGTGACGACGACATCCAGCGCGTGGTCGTGCACGCCCGCACCGGCGGACACGACGTGTTCTGCACGCACCTCAACTGGCGCTTCGACGACGGGTACGTGCGCGAGCGGCAGGTCGTCGCGCTCGCCGACTTCGTGCGTGACGTCGCCGACCCCGCGGGCGCGCTGCCGCCGATCGTGGGCGGCGACTTCAACGCCGACCCCGACGCCG
This sequence comes from Acidimicrobiales bacterium, assembly GCA_035700105.1. Lineage (GTDB taxonomy): Bacteria > Actinomycetota > Acidimicrobiia > Acidimicrobiales > DASSOZ01 > DASSOZ01. The sequence continues at coordinate 22,453 of DASSOZ010000163.1, read as the reverse complement.
AGGAGATCCGCTACCTGTGCGGGCTCGTGGCGATCGACGGACGGTCCGCGTACTTCCAGGACGCGTGGCGCGTGGCGTCTGCGGGGACGGGCGCGGGGCCGGGGTGGACGTGGGACAACCGCAACGTGTTCGCCGCCGCCGACCGCGAGCCCGACCGCCGCATCGACTACGTGTTCGTCGGCTGGCGTCCGTCGCCCAAGGGCCCGGGCCGCGTCGAGTCGGCGCGCGTCGTGTGCGACCGCGCGCTGACGGGCGTCTTCGCGTCCGACCACTTCGGCCTGTTCGTCGAGATCGCCGAGGAGTGACCCTCGCCGAGAGTGGGTGATTGGCCGCCCAGAACCCGGCCGATCACCCGATCTCGAGCTGGGCGAGCCGGTCCTCGAGCTCGGCGACGCGGGCGCGGGCCGCCGCGAGCTCCGCTTCGAGCCGGGCGCGCTCCTCGGCATGCGGGTCCCGCTCGGGTTCGGGCTCGGGCTCCTCCTCCGGCTCCGGCTCCGGCTCCGGCTCCGGCTCGGGCTCGGGCTCCTCGTCGGCCAGCGCGCCGGCGAAGACGTCGAGCCCGGCGAGATCGCCGAAGCCCGACGGCTCGACCTCGTCCACCAACCGGCCGGCGACGAGGTCGTCGACGGTCGCCTCGTCGAGCGACGCCGCGTTCAGCGTCGAGCGCACCCGCTCGGCCGTCGACGGCGAGACGTCGACGGGCAACGCGGCGACGAGCGCGTCCACCGCCGAGCGGTGCGCCGCCGAGGCGGAACGCAGCTCGTCACCGGCACCGCGAGCGCCCGCCAGCGCACGCTGCTGCGCGCCGCGCACCGCCGAAGCAGCGTCCACCACCGCCCGCACCAGCGACGCATGCGAGCGGGCCAGCTGGTCGACGTGCCATGCCGCGACCGACGGCTTTCGCAGCTTCCGCAGCGCCGGTTCCTTGCGCGATTTCGCCAGCGCGTTGCGCGCCGCGACGAACTCGTCGAGCGGCAGTCCGTACAGCTGGTCCACGTCGGCGTCGGACATGAGGGAAAGTTACGGGGTTGTCACGCCAGCTCAAGCGCCTCGTGCTCGTGCTCGCGGCGGCGGTCGTCGTCGAGTACCTCGTGCTCCCGCAGATCGCGGGCGCCCGCCGCAGCATCCATCTCCTCAGCGACGTCAACCCGGCGTGGCTCGCCGCCGGTGTCCTGTTGGAGGCCGGAGCGATCGTCGCCTACGCGCAGCTGACCCGGGCGATGCTCCCGCCCGACGACCGCGTCGGCCTCTGGACGACGCTGCGGATCACGCTGTCGACGCTGGGCATCAGCCATGTCGTCCCCGGCGGGACGGCGGCCGGCGCCAGCCTCGGCTACCGGCTGCTGACCGAGGCCAACGTCACCGGCACCGACGCCGCGTTCGCGCTCGCCACGCAGGGCGTGGGCAGCGCCGTCGTCCTCAACCTCCTGCTGTGGATCGGCCTCGTCGTGTCGATCCCGACCCGCGGGTTCAACCCGCTGTACGGGACGGCCGCCGTCATCGGCACGCTGCTGCTCGCCGCGTTCGCCGCCGCCGTCCTGCTGCTGACCAAGGGCGAGGATCGCGTCGCCAAGACCGTGTGCCGCGTCGCCGACCGGCTGCCGCTCCTCGACGGCGAGGCGGTCAGCGGCGCGCTCCGCCGCTGGGCCGATCGGCTGCGGGCACTTGCCGACGACCGGGCGCTCCTCGTCAGGGCGATCGGCTGGGCCGCCGCCAACTGGTTGCTCGACGCCGCGTCGTTGTGGGTGTTCGTCGCCGCGTACGGACACCTCACCGTCCTCGACGGACTGCTCGTCGCGTACGGGCTGGCCTACGTCCTCGCCGCCATCCCCATCACGCCCGGCGGGCTCGGCGTCGTCGAAGCGACGTTGACGTCGTCGCTCGTCGGCTTCGGCGCCGTGCGCGGCGTCGCCATCCTCGGCGTGCTGTCGTACCGCCTCGTCAACTTCTGGCTGCCCATCCCGCTCGGCGGCGCGTCCTACGTCTCGCTCCGAGTGGGCCGACGCGCCACCAGGCGGGCCAAGGCCGAAGCGCTGCGGGAGGCGGCCGAGGAGTCGATCGACGTGAAGCGCCGCTGACCAGCAGCCTCTTAGGCGATCTGCTCGACGAACTTCTCCAGCTGGCGGAGGTTGCGGCACTCGTAGACGCCGTCGGCGTGGATGCCGTACTCGGACACGATCGAGTCACCGGTGTCCCAGTACGAGCGGGGCTCGGGGTTCAGCCAGTACACGTGACGGGCCCGGTGCTGGAGCTCCTTGACGACCCACGCCTGCGACGCGTGGTAGTTGTTGCGCGCGTCGCCGAGCAGCAGGACCGACGTCTTGGGCGTGATCTCCTTGCCCCAGCGGTTCCAGAACTGCTCGAAGGCGTGGCCGTAGTCGGAGTGCCCGTCGACCCAGATGACGTCGGCCTCGGTGTTCACACGGTGCACGGCGACGGTGACGTCGTCGGCGTTCTCGAAGAACCGCGTGACCTCGTCGATCCCGTCGATGAACACGAACGAGCGCACCTTCGAGAACTGGTTCTGGATCGCGTACACGAACTGCAGCGTGAAACGCGCGAACGCGGCGACCGAACCGGAGATGTCGGCGACGACGACGATCTCCGGCTTCTTCGGTCGCGGGTTCTTGAACTTCGGGTCGGCGGGCACGCCGCCGTACGACAGCGAGTGCCGCATCGTCGACCGGAAGTCGAGCGGGCCCTTCTTCCCGTGCCGCCGCTTGCGGGCCAGCCGCACCGCGAGCTTGCGAGCGAGCGGACCGATCGCCTTGCGCAGGAGGTTCATCTCCTCACGCGTCGCGTGCATGAAATCGATGTCCTCGGGCAGCGGCTTGCGCAGCGTCTTGGCCATCGCCTCGACGCCGCGGTCGGCGACCAGCCGTCGGCGGATCTCGGCCTCGACCTCCTTGCGGAGCTGGTCGAGCCGATCGCGGAACTCGTCGCGCTCGAGCCGCTCCTCGAGGTCGGTCAGCTCGCCGGCCTGCTCGCGCGTCTGTTCCATCAGGCGCTCGAGCAGCCCGTCGAGGTCGAGGTTCCGCAGGGTCCGGTAGAGGTAGTACGTGCCGCCGACGGGCCGACCGGGCTCCATGCCGGCGAAGCGCGAGACGGCCTGACGGGCGAGCGCCCGCATCATCGCCTCGTCGCCGTTCATCAGGGCCTTGAGGAGCATCTCCTGGAGCTGCTCGGGCGTGAGCTGGTCCATGGCGCCGCCGCCACCGCCCTGGCCCTTCTGGTCGCCCTGCCCGGGGATGAGGTCCTCGAGGTCGAGGTCGGCGAGCGGGTCCTTGCCGTCCTCGCCGATGCGGTACTGCGCACCCCGCATCGAGAAGTACACCTCGAAGACGGTCTCGAACGCCCGCCAGTGCGCGTGGTTCTTCACGAGCGTCGCGCCGAGCGCGTACTTGAACGCCTCACGGTCCTCGATCGGGATGTGCGTCACCGCCTCCATCGCGTCGAGGTTCTCGGTGAGGCTCACCGGGAGGCCGGCGTTGCGCAGCTCCTGGATGAAGCCGCCGAGGACGTCGAGCATCGCGTCCGCCTCAGCCGGCGACGGCTTCGGGCGTGAGCTCCTTGGTCGCCTTCGCGATGTCCGACTGGTACTTGAGCAGGATGTTGAGCGTCTCCTTGGCCTGGTCGACGTCGACCGTCTGGATGCCGAGGAGGACGAGCGTGCGGGCCCAGTCGATCGTCTCGGAGACCGAGGGCGACTTCTTCAGCTCGATCTGACGGATCGAGCGCACGATGCGGGCGACCTGATCGGCGAGGTGCTCGGTGATGCCAGGCACCTTCGTGAGCACGATCTCCTTCTCCCGCTCCATCGACGGGTAGTCGACGTGGAGGTAGAGGCAGCGGCGCTTCAGCGCCTCGGACAGCTCGCGCGTGTTGTTCGACGTCAGGAACACCAGCGGTATCTGCCGGGCCGTCACCGTGCCCAGCTCGGGGATCGACACCTGGTAGTCGGACAGGATCTCGAGCAGCAGCGCCTCGGTCTCGACCTCGACCCGGTCGACCTCGTCGATCAGCAGGACGACGGGGTCGTCGGCCCGGATCGCCTCGAGCAGCGGCCGGGTGAGCAGGAAGTCCTCGCCGAAGATGTCCTCCTCGATCTCGGACCACTTCGTCGTGCCGCCCTGCTCGACGACGTTCTGCGCCTGGATGCGCAGGAGCTGCTTCTTGTAGTTCCACTCGTACAGCGCCTTGGACTCGTCGAGGCCCTCGTAGCACTGCAGGCGGATGAGCCGGGCACCGGTCATCTCGGCCACCGACTTGGCGAGCTGCGTCTTGCCGGTGCCGGCGGGGCCCTCGACGAGGACCGGCTTGCCGAGCCGGTCGGCGAGGTAGACGACGCCGGCGATGCCCTCGTCGGCGAGGTAGTCGACGTCGCGCAGTCGCTGGCGGACGGCGGCGACGGTCTCGAACCTCGGCTCGACGGTGGGGACACTCATTCGGCGGAGCGTACCGGCGCAGTTGACCGGGCGGTCAATTGTGTTCCGCGGCCCGGCGGCGTGCGCGCGAGGCCTCCCGCGGTGTTGACAGCCGCAGCCGTCGCGGGCACCGTGTCGACCGGCGGCGGGTCCCAACCTCGTCCGGGGGCGTCGTGGCGGCGGCGCTCCCGGACGTCGACCCGGCTACCCCCGCCGGCGGCGGTCGATGTCGATCCGGCGGGCGCTGTCCACCGCGGCGACGATGGCGTCGCGAACCGGGCCGTGCCGCCACTCGAGCGGGTGCTTCCAGTCCTCGGCCTCCCAGATCGGGTTGGCCTCCTGGATCACGCCCTGCACGAACGCCGTCGCGCTCACGCCGGTCTTCTCGCAGATGCGGGTGAGTGTCGCCCACGCTTCCTCGTCGAGGCGAATGGTGAGACGGTGCGGCACGGTCGCCCTCCCGGCGTACTGCTCGACGGACTATCCCCCGCCGGCCCGCCAGCCGTACGACGCAAACATTAGCCGCCGTTCACGTCCGGATCTGGCCGTCCCCGGTCACGACGTACTTCGTCGTCGTCAGCTCGCGCAGACCCATCGGCCCGCGGGCGTGCAGCTTCTGCGTGGAGATGCCGATCTCGGCGCCGAACCCGAACTGCTCGCCGTCGGTGAACCGCGTCGACGCGTTGACGACGACCGCGGCGGCATCGACCTCGCGCGTGAAGCGCTGGGCCGACTCGAGGTCGCGGGTGACGATCGCCTCCGTGTGGCCGGAGCTGTACCGGTTCACGTGGTCGATCGCGGCGTCCAGCGACGGCACGACGGCGACGCTCATCTTGAGGTCGAGGAACTCGGTGGCGAAGTCGTGCGTGGTCGCGGCGGCGACGCGGTCGGCGCCGACGATGGCGCGGGTGGCGTCGTCGCCGACCAGTTCGACGCCGTCGAGCGCCGCGGCCGCCTTCGGGAGGAAGTCGCGGGCGACGGCCTCGTGCACCACGAGCGACTCGGCGGCGTTGCACACCGAGGGGCGCTGCGTCTTCGCGTTGACGACGATCGCGAGCGCCATGTCGAGGTCGGCCGACGCGTCGACGTACACCTGGCAGTTGCCGTCACCGTCGATGACGTACGGGACGGTGGCGTTCTCGAGGATCGACGTGATGAGCGACGGTCCGCCGCGCGGGATCAGCACGTCGATGTACTCGCGCAGGCGCATGAATTCGCGCGCCGCCTCGTGGCTGACGTCGTCGACGAGGACGAGGCTGTCGTCGGGCAGCCCGGCCTTCGCGACGCCCTCGCGCAAGGCGGCGGCGATGGCGACGTTGCTGCTGATCGCGCCCGAGCTGCCGCGCAGGAACGCGGCGTTGCCGGACTTGAGGCACAGGCCGAACGCGTCGCTCGTGACGTTGGGCCGGTTCTCGTAGATGATCGCGACGACGCCGAGCGGAACGCGGACCTTCTCGATGCGCAGGCCGTTCGGCCGCACCCACCCCTCGACGACCTCGCCCACCGGGTCGGGCAGCGCCGCCACCTGGCGCAGACCGCTCGCCATCGACTCGACCCGCGCCGGCGTGAGCCGCAGCCGGTCGACGACCGTCGCCGTCGTCCCCTGCTGCTCGGCCCGCTCGACGTCTTCGGCGTTCGCGCGCAGGACGTCGTCGGTGCGCTCGAGGAGCACGTCGGCAGCGGCGAGCAGCGCCGCGTCCTTGGCCGCGGTCGACGCCAGGGCGAGCGCCTTCGACGCCGCCTTCGCCCGCGAGCCCAGCTCCGTCATCGGGGTCGTCGTCACGGTGGACAAGGCTACCGGTGCCGTCGGTAATGCTTCCGGGGTGCCAGACGTGCGTCGCGCCACCACCGACGACGTCGACGCGCTGGCGCACGTGCTCGCCCGGGCGTTCGACGACGACCCGATCAGCGAGTTCCTGTTCCCCGATGCCCGGCGGCGGCAGCGGGCGCTCCCCCGCTACTTCTCGATCCTGCTCCGCACGGCGTTCCTCCCGACCGGCGAGGTGTGGACGAACGCCGACGCGTGTGGTGGCGCGATGTGGACACCGCCGTCGCAGCGGCGCCCGTCGGTGCGCGACCTGCTGCGCTTCGCCCCACTGGTGCCGGTGCTCGGGCGCCGGCTGCCGCAGGCGATCTCGACGATGCAGGCGGTCGAGCGCCACCACCCGCACGTGCCGCACTGGTACCTCGCCGTCCTCGGGACGGATCCGCCGCGCCAGGGGTGCGGCGTCGGGTCGTCGCTGCTCGAGCCGGTGCTGTCGCGCTGCGACGCCGAGGGACTCCCGGCCTACCTCGAGTCGTCCAAGGAGCGAAACGTGCCGTTCTACGCGCGGCACGGGTTCGAGGTGACGAAGACGATCGACCTCCCCGGTGGCGGACCGCGGCTGTGGCTCATGTGGCGGGAGCCGCGGGCGTGAGGCTCGGCGAGACACTTGGTCCGCCGGTCCGCCGCTTCGTCGACGACCTGACGCCGGCGCTCGCGCGCCTGTCGCCCCGCATCACCGAGCGCGATGTCGCCGTGGAGGCGTTCGACATCGTGGCGTCGTTCGTCGACGCCGACTCGCGCCACACCGACGACGAGCTGTCGGAGGTCATCGTGGCGTTCGCGCCGTGGCTCGACCACCTCGTCGGCGCGTCGCCGGCGCAGGTGCGCGACAGCGGGATGCTCGACGGGAAGCGGGCGTGGAAGTACCAGCTGCCGTCGATGTTCGAGGTGCTCGTCGCCGCCGACCGCCGCAACGGCACGCGCGACTCGTGGCGCTACTACGAAGCGGCGATGCTCCTCGCCCACCTCGTGTGCTCGCTCGACGACCACCCCGCCGCCGAGGAGCTGCGCGACCTCGACGCGTTCCGCTCGCTGCTGCTCGGCGCGATGCGCGACGTCGGCGTCACCCCGCCCTTCACGCGGGGCCCCTCCCGTTCTGGTACCGACGGCGGGGCCGGAACGGCCCCGCTGCAGGTACCAGAAGCAGCGGAACCACCGGAGAAGGAGCCAGTCGAGGAGGTGCTGGCCGAGCTCGAGGAGCTGGTCGGGCTGGCCGGCGTCAAGGGCGAGGTGAAGCTCGTCGCCAACCTGCTCCAGGTGCAGCGGTTGCGGCGCCAGCGCGGCCTGCCGGTGGTCGAGGGCAGCCGCCATCTCGTGTTCACCGGCAATCCCGGGACCGGCAAGACGACCGTCGCCCGCCTGCTCGCCCGCATCTACCACGCGCTCGACGTCGTGCCGAAGGGCCAGCTCGTCGAGACCGACCGCAGCGGCCTCGTCGCCGGCTACGTCGGCCAGACCGCGATCAAGGTGCGCGAGGTCGTGACGTCGGCGATCGGCGGCGTGCTGCTGATCGACGAGGCGTACGCGCTCGCGCGCGGTGACGGGCGCGACTTCGGGCAGGAAGCGATCGACACACTCGTCAAGCTGATGGAGGACCATCGGGACGACCTCGTCGTCATCGCCGCCGGCTACCTCGACGAGATGGCGGACTTCGTCGACTCGAACCCCGGACTGCGGTCGCGCTTCCCGAAGACGATCGAGTTCCCCGACTACACCGACGACGAGCTCGTCGCCATCTTCTGTTCGATGTGCGAGACGTCGCACTACACGCCCACGGATGACGCGGTCGCGTCGGTACGCGCGTGGTTCGAGGCCCAACCGCGCGGCAAGGGCTTCGGGAACGGCCGCCTCGTGCGAAACCTGTTCGAGGACGCGGTCGCACGGCAGGCGAGCCGCGTCGTCGCCATCGACACGCCGACCGACGAGCAGCTCGTCGCGCTCGAGCGCGACGACGTGCCCCCGCTCCCGGCGTCGACGTGAAGCGCCTCCTCGCGTTCGTCGTCGCTGCCGCCATGGTCGCCGGCTCCCTCTACGTACGGTCGCGCATCGACGACGACGGCACCGATCGCACGGCGTCGGCGCCCAGCGCGCTGCGGATCGTGTGCTCGACCGAGCTCGCCGCCGCGTGCGACGGCCTCGCGGGGCCGACGCGGGTGGAGGACGCCGGCGTCACCGCCGACCGGCTCGTGCACGAGGACGACCCGGCGATCGACGCGTGGATCGTCCCCGACCCGTGGCCGGCACTCGTCGACGTGCGCCGCCGCGCGCAACAGAAGGACCCGCTGTTCGGCGACGCGGTCACCGTCGCGACCACGCGCCTCGGTCTCGCAACGTGGAAGGGTGACGTGGACTGCCCGCCACCGGTCACCTGGAAGTGCGTAGGCGAGAAGGGCGCGCGAGCCGGCCACGCCGACCCGACCCGCGATGGCATCGGCCTCCTCTCGCTCGGGGCCGCAGCGGCATCGTTCTTCGGCCGCACCGACCTGTCGACGGCCGACCTCGAGGATCCGGCGTTCGATGCCTGGTTCGCCCAGCTCGAGCAGCGGGGCACGACGAACGGCGACGCGCTCGACCTCATGTTCAGCTCGCGCGGCGCGCTCTTCGACGCGGTCGCCGTGACCGCGATCGACGTACGCGACGTGGTCGACACGGCCGCGGACAAGCAGCGGGTCGAGGTGTCCTACCCTGCGCCCATGGCGACGGCCGGGGCGGTGGTGGCCGCCAGGCGGGGCGTGCAGGTCGAGTCGCGCGTGCGGGCCCAGGCCGCCGACGCGCTGGCCGCGGTCGGGTGGACGCGTGGCGGGCGGGCCACGGGCATCCCGGACGCCGGGTTCCTCGACGCGTTGCTCGCCCGGTGGCACGAGGTCGTCGGGTGAGGCGCCGCCTCGTCGCGCTCCTCGTCGTCGTGGCCACGCTGGTGCTGGCCGCGTGCACGTCGTCGTCCGACGACAGCGGTGGCTCGCTGAACGACGCGCTCGGCGGCGACAACGGGAACTGCACCGGGGTCGACGTCGCCGTGTCGTCGGAGAAGATCGACCTGCTCACCGACCTCGCCAAGCGGTTCAACGACTCCGACGCGGCGAAGACCGGCGACGGGTGCGTGAAGGTCACCGTCCGCAGCAAGGCGTCGGGCGCGGTGGCCGACCTGCTCGCCAACGGTTGGCCCGACGAGGCGGCGAACGGGCCGAGGCCGGAAGCGTGGTCACCGGCGTCGACGTCGTGGACCGCGATCCTGAACCAGCGCCTCGCCGACAAGGGCGAGCCGGCGATGGCGCCGCCGTCGAAGCCGTTCATGCTCACGCCGCTCACGATCGCGATGCCGAAGCCGATGGCGGACGCGCTCGGCTACCCGCAGACGCCGATCGGGTGGTCCGACATCCTCGCGCTCGCTCGCGATGCCAACGGCTGGGGTGCGAAGGGCCATCCCGAGTGGGGCGCGTTCAAGCTCGGCAAGACGAACCCGAACTTCTCGACGAGCGCGCTGTCGGCGACGATCGCCCAGTTCTACGCGGCGACCGGCAAGGACCGCGGCCTGTCGCTCGAGGACCTCGCCCGCCCCGACGTCGACGCGTTCGCGCGCGGGGTCGAGTCGAGCGTCGTGCACTACGGCGACATCACCATGACGTTCCTCAACAACTGGTTCCGCAACGACGCGCGCGGCACTGCGCTCACGTACGTCAGCGCGGTGGCCGTCGAGGAGAAGTCCGTCATCGACTACAACCGCGGCAACCCCGACGGCGTGCTCGACCCCGGCGAGAAGCCGCGCAAGCCGCGGGTCCCGCTCGTGGCGATCTACCCGAAGGAGGGCACGCTCTTCTCGGACAACCCGTTCGTCGTGCTCGACGCGCCGTGGGTGGACGCGAAGCAGAAGGCGGGCGCGTCGGCGTTCTCGCGGTTCATCCAGCAGCCCGACAACCAGCGGCGCGTGCTGGAGTTCGGCTTCCGTCCCGGAAACCCCGCGGTCGGCGTGGGCGCACCGATCACGAAGTCGAACGGCGTCGACCCCGATCAGCCACAGAAGGTGCTCCAGGTCCCGGACCCGCCGGTGCTCGTGAAGCTGCTCGACCTGTGGGCGCAGCAGCGCAAGGGCGCGCGCGTCCTGCTGGTCATGGACGTGTCCGGGTCGATGGGCGAGTCCGGTGACGGCGGCGGCGATACGAAGCTCGACCTCGCGAAGGACGCGGCGATCAAGGCGCTCGGCGAGTTCAAGGGCGACGACCTCGTCGGCCTGCGGATCTTCTCGACGGGCATCGCACCGAAGGAGCCGACCGACTACCTCGACCTGGTACCGATCGGACCGATCGCCGAGCAGCGCGAGCAGATGCAGCAGCGCATCCGCTCGCTCGTGCCCACGCAGGGCACGCCGCTGTACACGGTGACGCGCGACTCGTACACGCAGCTGCGGTCCGACTTCGACCCGGCCCGCATCAACGCGGTCGTCCTTCTCACCGACGGACGCAACGAGGACGACCGCAACTCCGACCTCAACGGTCTGCTGTCGTCACTACGCGCCGGGTCCGAGGGGCAGTCGGCGCGCCCCGTGCGTGTGTTCACCATTGCCTACGGCGGCGACGCCGACCAGGCCGTGCTGCGGCGTATCGCCGAGGCGACGAACGCGGCCGCGTACGACGCGTCCGACCCGGCGACGATCGACCGCGTCTTCACCGCCGTCATCTCGAACTTCTGATGCCGGCCCAACCGTTTTGCCAGCAGCAGAGCACCCGTTTCGGGTGCTCTGCTGCTGGCAAAACCGGAGCGCGGGCCTGATGCCGGTCGACCGCACCCGGGGCATGGCGATGGCCGAGGCGATCACGGCGCCGTCGGCGCTGCTGCTCGCCGGCGCGGGCGCGTCGGTGGCGATCCTCGCCGGCGCACCGCTCGTCATCGCCGGCGTCGTCGGCGCGGCCGCGTGGGGCGCGCGCGTCTGGCAGCGGATGCCGAAGGTCAGCGGCAAGGAACGCATCGATCTCTACGAGTTGCGTGAACCGTGGCGCCACTTCGTGCGCGACGCGATCCACGCCCGGGACAAGTTCGCCAAGGCGGTGGCGTCGACGGCGGCGGGGCCGCTGCGCGACCGCCTCGCCGAGGTGTCGGCGCGGGTCGACGACGGCGTCCACGAGTGCTGGACGATCGCCCGCCAGGGCCAGCAGCTGGCGAGGGCCGTGCGCGAGCTCGACGTCGCCGGCATCCGTCGCGAGCTCGCCGAGGTCGAGGCCCAGGCGCGCCGGGCACCCGAGCGCGACGAGCTCGCAGCCGCCTGCGAGTCGCTGCGGGCACAGCTCGAGTCGGCGTCGCGGCTGTCGTCGGTCGCGCAGGACACGGCCGACAAACTCACCCGCATCAACGCCGAGCTGGACGAGGCGGTCGCCCGGGCCGTCGAGCTGTCCGTGTCGCCCGTCCTCGCGGCCGGCGACGTGGGCGCGGGCGTGTCGCCGCTCGGCACGGACGTCGAGAACATCGTCGGCGAACTGGAGTCACTGCGACTGGCTCTCGACGAGGCGGGCCGGGCATAACCTCCCCTCATGTTCAAGGTGCTGCGACGCTGGTGGAAGTACCTGACCGCGAAGATGGGGACGTCGTTCAACGAGCGGGCCGATCCGAAGGTGCAGCTCGAGCAGGCGATCATGGAGGCCCAGGAGCAGCACCGGCGGCTGGTCGAGCAGGCCGCCAACGTCATCGCCAACCAGAAGCAGACCGAGTTGCGCCTGAACCGGGCGATGGAGGAGCTCGAGAAGGTCAACGGTTCGGCGCGGCAGGCGGTGCTGATGGCCGACGAGGCGACCCGGGCCGGTGACACGGCGAAGGCCACCGAATACACCTCGGCGGCCGAGGCGTTCGCCAACCGGTTGATCGCCGTCGAGAAGGAGGTCGACAACCTCAAGGCGCTGCAGCTGCAGTCCGTCGAGGCGGCCAACCAGGCGAAGGCGGCGGTGACGCAGAACTCGTCGGCGCTGCAGGCCAAGCTCGCCGAGCGCCAGAAGCTGCTGTCGCAGCTCGACCAGGCGAAGATGCAGGAGCAGATGAACCGGGCGATGGCGACGCTGTCCGAGACCGTCGGCCAGGACGTCCCGACGCTCGACGAGGTGCGCGACAAGATCGAGGCGAGGTACGCCAAGGCGCTCGGCACGTCCGAGCTCCAGGGTCAGTCCGTCGAGCGGCGCATGCTCGAGGTCGAGCAGGCGGCGATGAACTCCGAGGCCCAGGCCCGGCTCGCCGAGATCCGCTCGTCGCTGGGACTGGCCGCCCCGGCGGGGACGTCCGAGCCGGCGCCCCAGGTCGAGACCGGGGAGACGCCGGCGCCGTAGCTCTGGGCGCGACAGAGCCCGGGCGCCCTCCAGGCGCCCGGGCTCTGTCGAAGCCTCCCCTAGATGTGTGACCTACCGCCGACGGGTGGGAACTGCGGTGCGCTCCTTGCTGGCGGTGAGGACGACCCCACCGAGGAGCAGGCACAGCCCGGCGGCGACGATGAGGTGATCCGTCATCGCACCGGTGCGTGCCAGCTGCGCCGGCTGCACCTGCGCCGGCGGCGCCGGGGCGACGACCTGGACACCCTCGACCTTCGTCGGGAGGGTCGTCGGGACGATGACTTCCGGCTGGACCACGGGCGCCAAGGTGGTCGGCGGCGTCGGGATGGTCGTCGTCGGGAGGTCGACGACGATCACCGGCGGGACCGGGATGTCACCGCCCGAGCGGAAAGCGTTGGTGAACGAGACGACCGATGTCGCACCGTCGGCCAGCGTGCCCGTCGACGCCTGTGTGCCCGACTGCGCCGACCCGCCGTCGACGGTGTAGGTCGTCGACGCTGCGCCACGGGCATCGGTCTCGGTCACGGTGCACGAGGGGGCAGTCGCGCCGTCCCACGTGACCGTGGCGGTCGCCGATGCACCGGCCGCGACGTTGAAGGAGCCGTTCGTCACGGTGCCCGTGGTGCATGCCACGGTGAAGGGGAACGTCCCGCCCTGCGGTGCGGTCGTGCCGGTCACCGCCTTGTTCACCCGGATCGCCGCCTGCGACGGCGGATTCTCACAGCCCTCGACGCAGCCCTGCTCGTCGAACGTGTTGGTGAAGGCGACCTCGGTGGTCTGGCCGGTGCTCACCGTTGCGCTGGTGCTCGCCGCGGCAGCCGCTTCACCCCCGTCGACGGCGACCGTCGTCGCGTCCGCACCCTTGGCGTCGGTCTCCGTCACGGTGCAATCGAGCGGCAGTTGACCGGTCACCGTGCGGGTCGTCGCGCCGCCGTCGTCCAGGGTGAAGGTTGCGCTACCCCCGCTGACCTCGGCACCGGGGCACGACACGGAGAACCCGAAGCCGGTGTGCGACCCGCCGTCGTTGTTGACGACCGACTTCGAGATCGAGAGCGTGCCAGACGTCGGCTCGTTCCCACCGTCGTCGGGCGCGCAGTCGTTGGACACCCACACGGTCTTGTTCTTGTCGACGTTGCCGTTCGCGGCCGTCGTCTCGACGTGCACGTCGACGTGCCAGCCCTGGGCCTTCGGGGCGCCGGTCAGCGAGAGCGTCGGCGTCGTGAACGCGTCGAGTGAGCCATCGGCGTCATCGTTGTTGAGCGGCCCGAGATCGTCGAGCGAGCCCGACCACGACGCGGCCACGCCACCGGCGGTCGGCGCCACCTGCGTGACGGTGTACGTCGTCTCCGCACCCTTCGCGAAGTTGAACCACTCGATCCCGAGACAGTCCACGTGCGGGTTGTTGCTGACATCGGTGACGTCGATCGCCGGGTTGGTCCCGTCGACGATCTTGACGACGCCCTGGTTGCCACCCGGGTCGTTGCCGGCCGCACCGGCACCCGGGGCCGCGAAGACGCTGAACCCACCGAGGGCCAGTCCGAGCGTGAGGAGCGTCGCGCCGCCGCGACGCCCGAGCTGACGAATCTTCCGGTGTTCCACCACTGCCTCCTAGGACGTGGTGGGGCCGGGTTCGCCTAGCTCCTCCCGGGCCCAGCGACCAATGTCAGCCCGGGGATCGACGCTTCCCCACACAGTTGCTCTCTGTTGTGAAGAGCCCCCGTGGAGGTGGTCGGGCCGCAGGTCCCTTCCGCTCCGTGCTCTTCCCAGCACGGTACGGGAAAACTAGAAATCCTTAATAGGTCGCCCGGCCCATTTTCGTAGGATCATCCCGGCAAAACGACCAAGTCGTCCCGGTGGACGACCTCGTGGGGCACGCCCTCGGGCAGGTCGGACGTGCGCCGGCCCGCCACGGACGCCAACAGCTCGGCGCCGTAGCGCACGAGCCCCTTGGCGAACACCCGGCCGTCGGGGCCGGCGATCTCGACGGCGTCGTCGGTCGAGAACGCCCCTTCGACCTTCACCACGCCGGCGGCCAGGAGCGACCGGCCCGAGGACACCAGCGCCCGCCGGGCACCCTCGTCGACCACGACGACCCCGGACGAGCCGACGGCGAACGCGATCCACAGCTTGCGGGCGGGCAACCGGCGGTCTCGGTGACGGACGACGGTCCCGACGCCCGCCTCCCCCGCCAGCGCGCCGGCGAGCACGCCGGCCCGGTCGGCGGCGGCGATCACGGTGCGCACGCCGGACCACGACGCCATCTTCGCCGCCGCCAGCTTCGACGCCATCCCCCCGCTGCCCCGCAGCGTCCCGGCGCCGCCCGCTGCGTCCTCGAGGGACTGGTCGACCTCGACGACCTCCTCGATGAGCGACGCGTCCTCGTCGAGCCGGGGGTCGGCGGTGTAGAGCCCGGCCGTGTCGGTGAGCAGCACGAGAAGGTCGGCGCGCAGCAGGTGGGCGACGAGCGCGGCGAGCCGGTCGTTGTCGCCGAAGCGGATCTCGTCGTCGGCGACCGCGTCGTTCTCGTTGACGACCGGCACCACGCCGAGGTCGAGCAGCCGGCGCAGCGTCCCGCGGGCGTGGAGGTACTGGGCCCGGTGGACGAAGTCGAGCGGCGCCAGCAGCACCTGACCGCCGACCAACCCGTGCCGGGCCAGCGCGTCGTCGTAGGCCCGCATCAGGCGTGACTGCCCGACCGCCGAGATGGCCTGCAGCGTCTCGACGTCCGACGGCCGGGCACCGCCGAAGCCGAGTGCCGGCAGCCCCGCGGAGATCGCGCCCGACGTGACGATCACGACTCGGTGCCCGCCGCCGCGCAGGCCGGCGACCTCGGCGCACAGCTTCTCGATCGACGGCAGGGACACCTCGCCGTGCTCGTCGGTGAGCGACGAGGTCCCGATCTTGGCGACGACGATCATGCGGCGACCATGGGCACGGGATCTAGTCCGGTTCGTAGTCGAAGGTGAGCCGGCCGATGTGCACCGTGTCCCCCGACGACGCGCCCGCCCGGGCGAGCGCACGGTACACGCCGAGCGACGAGAGCCGGCCGGAGATGAACGCCAGCGCGTCGGCGGTCGTCACGTCGTTCAGCGCGACCGCCCGCTCGGCGGATCGACCGACGACCCGGAACGCGCCGTCCGGCTCGCGCTCGATGCGGAACCCCTCCTCGTCGGGGCGCAGGACGACGAAGTCCTCACCCCGCGGCGCGGGTGCCTCGGCCCGGGCGGTGTCGACCATCGTCGCCAGCCGCCCGACGAGCTCGCGCAGCCCGTCGCCGGTGACCGCCGAGATGCGCGGACCGTCGAACGCGACGTCGGGCGCGCCGACGTCGGCCTTGGATCCGATCACCAGCCGCGGCCGCTCCAGCAGGTCCGGCCGGTACGCGCCCAGCTCGCCGAGAAGGACCGCCTCCTGCTCGGCCGCGGACCGGCCGTCGACGGGCGCGAGGTCGATCAGCACGAGCAGCACGCGCGCCCGCTCGATGTGGCGCAGGAACCGGTGGCCGAGCCCGCGACCCTCCGACGCACCCTCGATGAGCCCGGGGATGTCGGCGACGACGAACTCGTGATCGTCGAACCGCACGACGCCGAGGTGCGGCTCCAGCGTCGTGAACGGGTAGTCGGCGATCTTCGGCTTGGCCGCCGAGATGCGCGAGATCAGCGTCGACTTGCCGGCGTTCGGGAACCCGACGAGCGCCACGTCGGCCATGAGCTTGAGCTCGAGGACGAGCCAGCGCTCCTCGCCGTGCTCGCCCTGCTCGGCGAACGACGGCGCCCGCCGGCGGTTCGACAGGAACCGGGCGTTGCCGCGGCCGCCCTGCCCGCCGCGCGCGGCGAGGAACCGGTCGCCGCCGCCGGACAGGTCGGCGAGGACGTCGCCGTCCTGGGTCCGCACCACCGTGCCGATCGGCACGGACACGACGTTGTCGTCACCCGACGAGCCGTGTCGCCCCTTCCCCATCCCGTGCGTGCCGTTGCCGGCGGCGCGGTGCGGGTGGTCCTTGAACGCCAGCAGCGAGGCGACGTTGTGGTCGGCGACGAGCCAGACGTCGCCGCCCGAGCCGCCGTCACCGCCGTCGGGACCGCCCTTGGCGACGTGGGCCTCGCGGCGGAACGACACCGCGCCCGCGCCGCCGTCGCCCCCCTTGACGTGGAGGCCGCACTCGTCGACGAACTGCGCCAGGGCGAACGCCCCCGAGAGCCGGCGCTACTCGGCGGGGAGGATGTCGACGAGCTTGCGACCCTTGCGCTCGCCGAACTTCACCTTGCCGGGCGCCAGCGCGAACAGCGTGTCGTCGCCGCCGCGACCGACGTTCTCACCGGGGTGGAACTTCGTGCCCCGCTGGCGGACGATGATCGACCCCGCCGTCACCGTCGTGCCGTCGAACACCTTCACGCCGAGGCGCTTCGACTTCGAATCGCGGCCGTTCCTGGTGGACCCGCCACCCTTGGTCTTCGACATGAGCTAGCCCCTCAGCCCTTCGTGATCCCGGTGATCTCGACCAGGTCGTACTTCTGGCGGTGACCCCAGCGCGTGCGCTGGTTCGACTTGTTCTTGTACTTGAAGCCGCGGATCTTCGGGCCCTTCTCGAGGCCGACGACCCGCCCGGTGACGGACGCGCCGCCGAGGTCGGCGCCGGCCACGACGGACTCGCCGTCGACCAGCAGCAGCGGCTCGAACGTCACGTCGGCGCCCTCGTCGACGCCGAGACGCTCGACGCGGACGCGCTGGCCCTCGGTGACCTTCTCCTGCTTGCCGCCCGTCCGGATGACCGCATACATAGGGCGACCAGACTACAGGAGAGTCTCGTCGAGCACGATCCCGCGCCCGTTGCACATGGGGCAGACGGACGTGAACGACTCGACCAGTCCCTCGGAGATGCGCTTGCGGGTCATCTCCACCAGCCCGAGCTCGGAGATGTCGAACACCTGCGTCTTCGTCTTGTCCCGGGCGAGCGCGTCGCGGAAGACGCGCACGACCTCCTCGCGGTTGGCCCGGATCTCCATGTCGATGAAGTCGATGACGATGATCCCGCCGATGTCACGCAGGCGCAGCTGGCGGGCGACCTCCTCGGCGGCCTCGAGGTTGTTCCGGAAGACGGTCTCCTCGAGGTTCGACTTGCCGACGTTCTTGCCGGTGTTGACGTCGATCACCGTCAGCGCCTCGGTCCGCTCGATGATGAGGCTGCCGCCCGACGGGAGCCACACCTTGCGGTCGAGCGCCTTGTGCAGCTGCTCGTGGACGTGGTGGCGCTCGAACATCGGGAGCGGCTCGACGTCGTTGTCGTAGAACTCGACGCGGTCGGCGAGCTCGGGGTTCACGGCCTCGACGTAGCCCTTGACCTCCTCGTAGAGGTCGCGGTCGTCGATGACGACCCCGCGGTAGTCGCGGTTGAACTCCTCGCGGATCACCCGGACGGCCATCGTCGGTTCGCGGTACAGCAGCGACGCGGCCTGCGACCGCTTGGCCAGCGCGTCGATCTGCTCCCACACGTCGAGCAGGCGCTTCACGTCGCGGCGCAGCTCGTCGGCGTTGGCGCCTTCGGCGGCGGTGCGGACGATGATGCCGTGCTGTTCGGGCTTGACCTCGTCGAGCACCTTGCGCAGGCGCTTGCGCTCGTCGTCGCCGAGGCGCTTCGAGATGCCGTAGGTCTTCGAGTTCGGCACGAGGACGACGAAGCGCCCGGGCAGCGAGACCTCCTGCGTCAGGCGGGCGCCCTTCGTGCCGATCGGGTTCTTCGTGACCTGGCAGACGATGTTCTGGCCCGCCTTGAGCACCTGCTCGATGCGGACGTCGCCCTTCTCCTCGACGTCCTCGGGGTCGTACTGGACGTCACCCTTGTAGAGGACGGCGTTCTTCGGCGTGCCGATGTCGACGAACGCCGCCTCCATGCCGGGCAGGACGTTCTGGACGCGGCCGAGGTAGATGTTGCCGAAGATCTCGGTGGCGTCGTCGGCCGGCTTCGACACGTAGTGCTCGATGAGCGCCCGGCCCTCGAGCACGGCGATCTGGGTGGCGTGCGGGCGGACGTGGACGCACATGAGGTAGCGCCCCACAGGACGGCCCTTGCGCTCGCGACCCCGGCGGCGGGCGAGGACCTCGGGGTCGACCTCGGCGGCCTCCCCCGCGACCTGCTGCACCGGCCGGTTGCCGTTGCCGTTCCCGTTGCCGGCGCCACCGCGGCCCTTGCCCCCCCGCCGACGGCGGCGCTTCTTCTTCGCCGGTGCATCCGGGTCGCCGGCCTCGCCCGACGCGACCGGGTTGGGCGCCGGGCGGGTGTCGCCGATCTTCGGCTTGTACGGGACGGTCGCGCGTGCCGCCGCCTCGCCCGTCGGCACACCCTCGTTGGGGCGGTCGGGCAGGTCGTCGGGCGTGCGGTCGTCGATCGCGGCGTGGTCGGTCGTGGCGGTGCCCGCCACGCCGTTGCCCGCTCGGTTGCGGTTGCGGCCCCGGCCGCCGCGGCTACCCCGCCGCCGCTTGCGCGCGGGGTTGGGTGAGGCGGAGCCCTCCGTCGGGGTCGACGGGGGCGTCGAGGTCTCCTCCGGTTGGGGAGCCGGCTCGGACATGTTCGTTCCTTTCAGGCGCGTCCGTCGCCGCCGGGTCGACCTCCATCGGGTCGCACCGGGCGCCGTCGCGCTCGATCCATTGGTTGATGCGCCGGACGGCTCCGATCTCGATGTCGGGCCGCACGACCCCGAGCACCTCCGTCGGTCGGACACCCCTCGGTTGGGTGGCGAGCTCGAAGGTGAGGGTCGTGCCGTCGGCGGTGAGCGAGATGATCGCCGGGCGCAGGTCGTCGGTGACCGGCTTGCCCTTGCGCTCACGTGTGGCGGCCAGCGTGCGGGCGGCGAGCGTCTCGCCGGCAAGGCTTGCTACCGCGGCCTCGCCGAGCTCGGGGAGCTCGACCACCCAGACGCAGGAGGTGACCTCCTGCTGGAGTGACGGGGCCCGTCCGTCGACCGCCGCCGCGGCCGTGACGTCCACGCCGACGGGCAGCGCCGGCGACAGCGAGCCCGGGAGTGCTGCAGGGTCGACGTGTCGGCTGAGCTCGACGTCGAGGTACTCGGCCACCGACTCGGCGCCGGTGGGCAGCGCCAGCCCGAAGCTGACCTTCGGGCGCGGCGCGAACCCGCCGCTGTACGCGACGGGCAGGCCGGTGCGGCGGAACGCCCGCTCGAACATCCGGGCGACGTCGCGATGGCTGGTGAAGCGGATCTTGCCGAGCTTCGAGAACCGCAGCCGGACTCTCACGCCCGACCACCGACCGGGAGGAGGGTCACCGGGACGGCACCGCCGGTCGAAAGGTCCTGACCCGTCCCCTGCGAGCCGCCGGCCGGCGGCGTCGACGAGGCCACGACGTGTTCGATGCCGTAGCCGGTGCACACCCCGCAGTCGTAACAGGGCGTCCACCGGCAGTCGGGGATGCCGTGCTCGGCGAGCGCGTCCTGCCAGTCCTGCCAGAGGAAGTCCTTGTGCAGCCCGGCCCGGACGTGGTCCCACGGGAGTACCTCGTCCTCGTGACGATGGCGGTTGACGTACCACTCGACGTCGAGCCCGTGGGCCGCCATCGCGTCGTGCCACAGTGCCAGGTCGAACTTCTCGCTCCACTCCTGGAACGTGCCGCCCCGGCGCCACACCTCCTCGATGACCGCGCCGATCCGCCGGTCGCCGCGGGAGGCGAGGCCCTCGGCCAGGCTCGCCTTGGGGTCGTGCCACTTGAGCTGGACGCCGCGGTCGTGGCGGGTCGCGTCGCGCAGCAGGCCGATCTTCCGGTACAGCTCCTCGACGGAGTTCTGGCCGAACCACTGGAACGGCGTGTGCGGCTTCGGCACGAAGCCGCCGACCGAGGCCGTCACCGACGCGCTCTTGTTGTGCTGCTTGCCGATCGCCACGCAGTTGCGGGCGAGCTCGGCGATGCCGAGCGTGTCCTCGTCGAGCTCGGTGGGGAGCCCGGTGAGGAAGTACAGCTTCACCCGCCGCCACCCCTGGCTGAACGCCGCATCGACCGCGCCGTACAGGTCCTCCTCGCGGATCAGCTTGTTGATGACCTGGCGGAGGCGCCACGTCCCGCCCTCGGGCGCGAAGGTCAGGCCGGTGCGGCGGACCTTCTGGATCTCGCTGGCGACGCCCACGCCGAACGCGTCGACGCGCAGCGACGGGAGCGACACCGACACCTGCCCGCAGTTCTCCGGCGCGTCGATGATGTCGCCGATGAGGTTGTCGATGCCGCTGAAGTCGGCACTCGACAACGACGTGAGCGCGACCTCGTCGTAGCCGGTGCGGCGAAGTCCCTCGGCGACCATCGTGCGGACCTGCTCGGCCGGACGCTCGCGCACGGGGCGCGTGATCATGCCTGCCTGGCAGAACCGGCAGCCGCGTGTGCAGCCGCGGAACACCTCGACGTTGAGGCGGTCGTGCACGACCTCGGTGAGCGGGACGAGCTGCGACTTCGGGTACGGCCACTCACCGAGATCGGCGATGGTGCGCTTCTCGACGACCTCGGGGACGTCCGCGTAGCGCGGCGTGACGGCGACGAGGTCGGGGCCGTCGTACGCGACCTCGTACATGGACGGGACGTACACGCCGTCGACGTGCGAGAGCTCGCGCAGCAGGTTGTGACGCGAACCCGGCGTGCGACCCGACGTCTTCCACTCGCGCACCCGCGCCGTGAGCTCGCCGACCGCCTCCTCGCCGTCGCCGATGACGAACGCATCGACGAAGTCCGCGAGCGGCTCGGGGTTGAACGTGCAGTGCCCGCCGCCGACGACGATCGGGTGCGTCTCGTCGCGGCGCTCGGCGTGGATCGGTATGCCGGCGAGGTCGAGGCAGTTGAGCAGGTTCGTGAAGACGAGCTCGGCGGCGAGGCCGAAGCCGATCACGTCGAAGTCGCTCGCCGCCCGATGCGTGTCGACGCTGAACAGCGGCACGCCGCGGGCCCGCATGAGCTCCTCGAGGTCGAGCCAGGGCGCGTACGCGCGCTCGGCGACGGCGTCGTCGCGCTCGTTGAGGATCTCGTAGAGGATCTGGAGGCCCTGGTTGGGCAGTCCCACCTCGTACGCGTCGGGGTAGACGAGGAGCCAGGCCACCTTCCCGGGTCCGTGGACCGGGGTCTGCGACCCGTCCTCGCACCCGATGTAGCGGGCGGGCTTCTGCACCTTGGCCAGGAGCGGTTCGATCCGGGGCCAGAGGGATGCGGATGCGGACATGTGGTCCGCGTCAGGGTACTCCAGCCGGCCGCCTGACCGTTTTGGTACCTGGACCGGGGCCGTTCGGGCCCCGCTCCAGGTACCAGAACGGGTCGTGCCGCTACGAGAAGCGGCGCATGTGGACGTTCAGGACGAGCCCGACGCCGATGAACGTGGCGATCACCGACGACCCTCCGTAGGAGAACAGCGGGAGCGGGATGCCGGTGATCGGCATGATCCCCATCGTCATGCCCGCGTTCTCGAACACCTGGAACACCAGCATCGACAGGACGCCGACGCAGACGAGCGTGCCGAAGAGGTCCTTCGAAAGTGCCGCCGCTCGCCACGTGCGCCACACGACGATCCCGAACAACACGAGCAGCAGCGACGACCCGAAGAAGCCGAGCTCCTCCCCCACGACGGTGAAGATGAAGTCGGTGTGCTGCTCCGGGACGTACGAGAGGTTCGTCTGCGGGCCCTTGCCGAGCCCCTTGCCGGTGATGCCGCCCGACCCGATGGCGATCTTCGACTGGTTGAGGTTGTAGGCCGACCGCTGCGTGTCGGCGTCGGGCTTGATGAACGCGCCGAGTCGGTCGAGCTGGTACTGCTTCAGGACACCGAGGTTGATCACGGCGACGACGGCGACGACGCCGACGAGCGTGAGCGCGACGAGATGACGGGGGCGGGCGCCGCCGACGAGCAGCATCCCCATGA
>DASSOZ010000162.1:0-20397 GCA_035700105.1 Acidimicrobiales bacterium | reverse complement strand
CGACTTCGCCCGCTTGAAGTACAGGTGGGCGGGGTGCTCCCACGTGAAGCCGATGCCGCCGTGCACCTGGATCGTCTCGGCGGCGACGTCGAAGAACGCCTCCGAGCAGTACGACTTCGCCATCGCCGCGGCGACGGGGAGGTCCGCGTCGTCCGTCGCCGCGCACCACGCCGCGTAGCTCGCGGCCGACTTCGCCAGCTCGACGTGCAACAGCATGTCGGCGCACTTGTGCTTGACCGCCTGGAACGAGCCGATCGGCCGGCCGAACTGGATGCGGTTCTTCGCGTAGTCGACGGATATCTCGAGACACCGTTGCGCGCCACCGACCTGCTCGGCGGCGAGCGCGATCGCACCGAGCCGGAGCGCGTGCTCGACTGCCGGCCAGCCCTCGCCCTCGGCACCGACGAGGCGCGCCGGCGTCTGCGCCAGCTCGATGCGGGCCAGCTTGCGTGTCTGGTCCATCGTGAACAGCGGCGTGCGCGTCAGCCCGGGCGCGTCCCCGGCGACGAGGAACAGACCGATGCCGGCGTCGGTGCGCGCTGCGACGAGGATCACGTCGGCGACGGCGCCGTCGAGCACGAAGCTCTTGACGCCCGAGAGCGTGTACCCGTCGCCGTCGCGGGTCGCGACGCACGCGATCGCGTCCTCGTCCCACCCGCCGGCGTCCTCGGTCACGGCGAGTGTGGCGATGGACTCGCCGCTCGCCATCCGCGGCAGCAGCTCCTTCATCGCGGCGTCGTCGCCGGCGCGCAGCAACGCACCCGTCGCGAGCACGGCCGTCGAGAGGAACGGCGCCGGAAGGAGGGCGCGGCCCATCTCCTCGAGGACGATCGCCAGCTCGCGGAACGTGTAGCCCGACCCGCCGAGGTCCTCGGGCGCGGCCAGGCCCTGGAGCCCGAGCTGCGTCGCCATCTGCGACCACACGGCGGGGTCGTAGCCGTCCTGCGTCTCCATCAGGCGACGGACCTCGGTCTCGGGCGACTTCTGCTCGAGGAAGGCGCGCACGCTCCGCCGCAGCTCCTCCTGCTCCTCGGACAACGCGAAGTCCACCCAGACCCTCCCATGCGGCCGGACGTGAACAGACGCTAACATTGGGCCGTCGGGTCGTCCACCAGCGGGAGAGGTCGTGGCCGTCGAGTCCCCACCGTCTGCAGGCGTCGCCCTCGATCGGCCGCTGGACCTTCCGGCGGCACGCGGCAACGGACGCCGCGTCGCCGGCGGACTCGCGCTCGCGCTCCTGACACCGGTCCTCGTCGCGCTCGCCAACCCGCCGTTCGGCCTCTGGCCGCTCGTGTTCGTGGCCTTCGTGCCGATGGTGGTCGCCCAGCACCGCGTGCTGCCGCGTCGCTGGTCGTCACTCGCGATCGGCATCGGCATCGGCGGCGCGTTCGCCGTGCACCTCTCCCCCGGTCTCGCCGACGGCGACGTGGCGATCGTCTACCAGCTGATGCCGCTCTACCTCGCCGCGATCGCCGCGGGCATCGCGTGGCGCAGCCGCACGTTCCAGGAACGCACCGGCCACCGGTGGCTCGCCGTCTCGTTCCCCGTCGCGTTCACCGCCATCGAGTTCCTGCGCTCGTCGGGTACCGAGACGTTCGGCGGCACCTGGGGCTTCCAGGCGTACGCGCTGTGGCAGCACCCACTCCTGCTGCAGCCGATCAGCGTGTTCGGCATCACCGGCCTGCACCTGCTCATCTTCGTCGTGAACTGGACCCTCGCTGCCGCCGTGCTGCGCACGCATGCGTGGCGACGGAACGTCGCGATCGTCGGTGCGATCGCCGTCGCGTGGGTGGTCGCCGGCGCGCTGATGATCGACTCGGCGCCGGCGACGCTGCGCGTCGCGACGGTCCAGAACGGTCTCGTGAACGACGCGCGCAACGCCGACGCCCGTCTCGACCGGTACGTCGCCCAGACACGTGACGCCGCAGCCCGCGGCGCGCGCATCGTGGTGTGGAACGAGGCGGGCCTGCGATTCGACCCGCAACGCGACCACACCGACGAGCTACGCACGCTGGCCGCGGAGACGAACGCATACCTCGTCCTCGGGTACCGCATCGACGAGCCGGGCGGAAGGGTCCGCAACGCGACGACGCTGCTCGCGCCCGACGGTCGTTTCCTCGGCATCTACGGCAAGGACCACCCCGGGACGTTCGCCGGCGACGTCAACGACTTCCAGGGCACGTTTCCTGTGTACGACACCGAGGTCGGGCAGATCGCGACGATCATCTGTTACGACCTCGACTACACCGACACCGCGCGCATCATGACCCGCGGCGGCGCCCGCTTCATCGCCACGCCGTCGTCCGACGTCCCCGCCATCGCCCGCACGCACTACACCCACCTCGTGTTCCGTGCGATCGAGAACCGCGTGTCGATGGCCAAGGCCGACAGCAGGTTCGACTCGGCCATCATCGACCCGTGGGGCCGCGTCGTGGCCCGCACCGTCGACCCCGACGGCCGCACACAGGCGACGCTCGTGGCCGACATCCCGCTCGGCTCGGGCACGTCGCCGTGGGTGTCGTTCGGCAACTGGCTCGGCTGGCTGACGGTGTTCGCCACCGGCGTGCTGCTCGTCGGCTCGTTCAGCCTGCGGTGGCGCGACCGCCGCCGGCGGCGTACGGCGCCGTCTTCGGCCACGGTGTGATGCGCTCGACGGCAGCGGCGGCGGCGAGCGCCAGCGCGTCCTCGTGACGGCGGGCGACGATCTGCATCCCCACCGGGCAGCCGTCGGCGAAGCCCGCCGGCACGGACACGCACGGATTGCCCGACATGTTGAACACACCCGTGTAGACCGCGGCGGCCGTCGGCCCGACGTCCTTGCCGTCGACGACCGTCGGTACGGGGCCGGTCGCGCCGAACGCGGGCACCGGTGACGTCGGGACGAGCAGCAGGTCGACCTGGTCGAACACGCCGGCGAGCGTGGCGTTGAGCTGGTAGCGGAACTGGTTGGCCCTGGCGACGCCGTCGAGCGAGAGCACCGCGGGATCGAACGCGATCTCGAAGAGCGGCGCGGCGCCCTCGGTGCGCATCATGTTCGCCATGATCTCGCCGAGGCCGTCACCGAGACCGGGGTCGAGGTCGACGTAGAGCAGCGCGCCGCCGATCTCGTCGATCGGCGGGACGGGCAGCTCGACGCCGTCGACGCGCAGCATGCGCGCGCCGTCGACGAGCGCGGCGGCGGTGGCGTGGAGCGCCTCGCGCACCTGCGGATCGGTGGGACACGTCCCGGTGTCGTCGACGACGGCGACGCGCATCCCGGTGAGGTCGATCTCGTCGATGGCGCGCTCGAACGGCACCGGCGGCGGCGGGAGCGACGACGGATCGCGCTGGTCGACGCCGACCGCGCAGTCGAGGTAGCGCGCCGCGTCGCGGACGGACCGGCTGAGCGGGCCGTAGTGCACGAGGTTGGCGCCGCCGAGGTAGCCGGGCCCCCGCGGGACGCGGCCGAACGTGCCCTTCACGCCGACGACGCCGCACCAGCCCGAGGGCAGCCGGATCGACCCGCCCATGTCGCTGCCGGTGGCGAGCGGCACGAGCCCGGCGGCGAGCGCGGCGCCGGCGCCGCCGCTGGAGCCGCCCGGCGTCCGCTCGAGGTCCCACGGGTTGCGGGTCGGGCCATGCAGGACCGAGTTCGTGAAGAACAGCAGTCCGAGCTCCGGTGCGGCGGTGAGCCCGACCGGGACGGCGCCCGCACCGAGCAGTCGCGTCGTCATCGTGGACGTCGCGGTGGCGATGCGGTCGCGGAACACCGTGCTCGCCCGTGTGTCCGGCCACCCCTCGACCGCCTCGAGCTCCTTGACGCCGAGCGGGACGCCGGCGAGTGGCCCGGGATCGTCGCCGGCAGCCACCCGGCGGTCGATCTCGGCGGCGACGCGGCGGGCGCGGTCGGCGTCGACGTGGACGAACGCGTTGAGCGGTGCGTTCAGCCGGTCGATGCGGTCGAGCGTGGTGTCGAGCGCGTCCGTCGCCCGGATGCGTCCGGCCCGCACGCTGTCGGCGACCTCGACGGCGTCCAGCTCCCAGAGCTCCATGCCGGCACGTTAGTCAATCGTGGTTAACTTCCGCCGTGGAGTCTCGAGAGGTCCTCTACGAGGTCGACGCGCACGTCGCGGTCGTCACGCTGAACCGCCCCGACCGCCTGAACGCGGCGACGTTCGACCTCGGCGAGCAGCTCGTCGCCGCGCTCGCCGAGGCCGAGAGCGACGACGAGGTGCGAGTCGTCGTTCTCACCGGCGCGGGCAAGGGCTTCTGCGCGGGCGACGACGTCGAAGCGGCGTGGGGTGACCCGCGGATGGCGGCGATCCTGCGCGACCTCGGCAGCGTGCGCCCGCCGATGACACCGGAGTCGTCGGCGTTGCTCGGGATGACGAAGCCGACGATCGCCGCCGTCAACGGCGTCGCGGTCGGTATCGGCATGGACCTCGCCGTGAGCTGCGACGTGCGTGTCGCGTCCGAACGGGCCCGGTTCGGGCTGCTGTACGTGAAGATGGGCTTGATGGCCGACCTGCCGTCGTACTGGCGGTTGCCGCAGCTCGTCGGGTACGAGAAGGCGGCCGAGCTGCTGATGACCGGCGACATGATCGACGCCGCCGAGGCGCAGCGGATCGGGTTGGTGTCGCGTGTCGTGGCGCCGGATGACCTCTTGCCGGCGACCCGGGAGCTGGCGTCGCGCATCGCCGCGAACGCGCCGCTCGCGGTGCGCCACGTCAAGGAGGGCCTGCGCCGCGGCGTCGGTCGCGGCTACGCCGACCTCGCCGACGTGGCGACGTTCGTCGGCAACGGACTGGCCCGGTTGTTCGCGACCGCCGATCACAAGGAAGCGGCCGCCGCGTTCCTGGAGAAGCGCGACCCCACGTTCACCGGCCGCTGACCGATCCGGCATCCGGCTCCGGCCGCGGATCGTTGCCGTGAGCGCGGGGTAGTCCGATGCTCCCGTTGGAGGGTGAAGGGCTCGACGGTCGCGACCGGAGAGGAGCCCGTCTTGATCGAGGATCGAACGGCGTCGGGACGGCTCGACGCAGTGCGCGCCGAACTCGAGGTGCTCGTGGCGCAGCGGCGTTGCCGGCAGCTGACCGACGGCGAGCGCGAGCGGTACGTCGCACTGGCCGCCGAGGAACGGCGGCTCCTCGAACACCGCCGCCACCGTCACGAATGAGGCCCCACGTGCGCGAGGGCGGCGCGCGTCCAGCGAGCCGACGGGCGGGGTCATCCCGCGCTAGCTGATCTCGGCCGGACGGTGGAGGCGTGCCGTACCAGTCGAGTCGTACGGTCGCTTTGATGCCACACCGTCACCGTTTCACCGGATCGCTCGTGTTGAGCACCGAGGATCGCGACCAGGAGCGGTGGTTCGTGGCGATGTGCTCGTGCGGTTGGCGCAGCGGCGCGGTCAGGGCGCAGCGGGTGCTCATCGAGCACGAGGACCACGTCGACGAGGTACGCCGGCGCGCGTCCGAAGCCGGCGGGCCGTAGCCGGGCGCGGCCTGTCCGCCGGCTCAGCTGACGGAGACCGAGAACGGCTAGCTCCCGTCCCCGGTATATCGAGGCGGGCGCTTCTCCAGGAACGCGGCGATGCCCTCGCGACCGTCGGCCGTGCCGGCGTTGGCCGACAGGGCGATCGACTCGTGCTCGAGCTGCGTCTCGAGCGTCGTGTCGGCGCTGTCGCGGAGCAGTCGCTTCGCCGCGCCCAGCGCGGCCGTGGGCCCGCTCGCCAGGTCCCCCGCCAGGTGCTCGGCCTGGGCCGACACGAGGTCGTCGGCCACGACCGTCGTCGCCACTCCCCACTCGACCGCCTCCTCACCGGTCAGCGTGCGGTTGGTCAGCGCGAGGTCGAGCGACCGGCGCAACCCGACGAGCCGCGGCAGCAGCCACGACGCCCCACCGTCCGGGCTGAGGCCGATGCGCGTGTAGGCGAGCACGAAGCGCGTCGACGGACCGACCACGACGAGATCGCCGCCGCACGCGAGGCTCATGCCGGCACCCGCGGCGCTGCCCTGCACGGCGACGACGACCGGCGCGGCGAGGCGACCGAGGCGCGACACGGCCGCGTGCAGGTACATGGTGATCTCACGCAGGTGCGCAGGCAGGTCGTCACCGCGCGACGAGAAGCTGCGCAGGTCGCCGCCGACGCAGAAGTTGCGCCCGGCACCCGTCAGCAACACGGAGCGCACGGACCGGTCCTCGCTCAGCGCGAGGGTGGCGTCGCTCAGTTCGCGGGCGAGCTGGAGGTCGACGGCGTTGCCGGCGTCGGGCCGGTTCAGCGCCAGTCGCGCGACGCCGCCGTCGACCGCGTACTCGATCGACCCCAACCGTTGACCTACGCGCTCGGCTCGCTGCCGACGACGGACACGAACGAGACGCACTCGCCCGGCGCGCCGCCGAGGTTGTGGGTCATCGCCAGCTTCTTGCCGGCGGCGATCGAGGCGATCGTGCGCTCGGGCGGGGCCTCGCCGCGCAGCTGCAGCCAGCACTCGAACAGCATGCGCAGGCCGCTCGCGCCGATCGGGTGGCCGAACGCCTTCAGACCGCCGTCGGGGTTCACGGGCAGCTCGCCCTCGAGGTCGAACGTGCCGGCGAGCGCCTCCTTCCAGCCGAACCCGCGCTCGGCGAAGCCGAGGTCCTCGTAGATCACGAGCTCGGTCGGCGTGAAGCAGTCGTGCACCTCGGCCATGGCGATCTCGGCGCGGGGGTCGGTGACGCCCGCCTGCGCGTACGCGTCCTCGCCTGCACGGACGATCTCGGGGAACGTGGTGTAGTCGTACTCGGGATCGATCGAACCGCGGGCCGGGCCGGCGACGAACGACAGGCCCTTCACCCAGATCGGCTTGTCCGTGTAGCGGTGAGCATCCTCGGCGCGCACGATGATCGCCGCGGCCGAGCCGTCGGAGACACCCGAGCAGTCGTAGATGCCGAGCTGGCCCGCCATGATCGGCGAGCAGGCGATCGTCTCCTTGTCGACCTCGCGGCGGAACTGCGCGCGCGGGTTGCGCGCACCGTTGTGGTGGTTCTTCCACGCGATGCGCGTCAGGACTTCCTTCATCTCCGCCGGGTCGACGCCGTACTTCTTGCAGTACGCGGGCGCGAGGAGGCTGAACAGCGCGGGTGCGGTGAGGTCGGCACTCGTGCCGTCGCTCGGCGCGCCGGAGATCACGAGCCCGGAGAAGCCGCTGTCCTTGAGCTTCTCGACGCCGATCGCCATCGCGGTGTCGATCGCGCCCGACGCGACCGCGTAGCACGCGTTGCGGAACGCCTCCGACCCGGTGGCGCACATGTTCTCGAGACGGGTGACGGGCTTGTAGTCGAGGCGCAACGGGCGCGACAGCGTCAGCCCGGAGATGCCCGACCCCATCGTGCCGAGCCAGTACGCGTCGACGTCGTCCTTGGTGACGCCGGCCGAGGCGAACGCCTGCGTCGCGGCGTCGACGAGGAGCTCGTCGGGGCCCTTGTCCCAGTGCTCGCCGAACACGGTGCAGCCCATGCCGACGATCGCCACACGGTCGCGGATACCTCGAGATGCCATGGCTATGCCTCCCCCCGGATCGGCCGGGCTTTCCAGAAGTAGTTGCGGATGCCGTTGGCGATCGAGATGCGCCGGAACGTCATCTCCACACGGTCGCCGATGGCGATCGCCGCCGGGTCGACATCGGTCACCTCGCACCGGTAGCGGCCGCCGCCGTCGAAGTCGACCACCGCGGCGACGAGCGGCGGGTTCGGCGTGAACGCCAACCGGTCGACCGTGAACGTCGCCACCGTCGCCGGCGTCTCGGCCAGCCGCTCGTCCTGCATCTCCTCGACCGCGCCGCAGTTCATGCACACCGGCGCCGGCGGGAGATGACGCGTGCCACACCGCGCGCACGAGGCGGCGTTGAACCCGAACTTCCACGCCTCGTACCGGAACGACGGCGGCGCTGCCGGGGCGACGGGGTCGGGCCGGCGGGGCGGTTCGCGCCGCAGCTCGCCGCGCCACGTCAGGAAGGTGGCGTACGACAGGTCGCTGCGACCGGACGCGAGCTGCGCGGCGACGCGGTCCCGCTCGCGCTGGCGCGAACGGAACGCAACGAGGGCGTCGGTGGTGCGGGTCACGACGGCCATGGCTCCGTCGGCGAGCGTGACCCGCAGGATCAGCTTCCCCGGCTCGGCGACGTCGAGCAACGACGCCAGCACGATGCCTGCGTGCGCCGCGCCGGTGTTGCCGATCGCACCGCCGAGGTCGTCGACGAGCGCGTCCGGGCGGGTGCCGAGCGCGCGGCTGACGGCGCGCGCGGCGCGCGAGTGCAGGCCGGTGACGACGAGGTGGTCGATCTGGTCGGGAGTGACACCGGCCGCCTTCAACGCCGCCGCCACCGCCTCCTCCGCCAGCGGGACGTACGCGTGCTCACCGAAGCGCTCCTCCCACACCTTCGACGCGTGCTCCCCCGGTTCGCGCCAGCGATCGAGGAACTCTGCGGTGGCCGCGCCCCATCCGAGCGTCTCGAGGAGGCCGTCGCCGGCCGGGTCGTAGAGGAACGCGGCGGCGCCGTCACCGCCGCTCGCCTCGTCACCACCGCCGGGCATACCGGTGCGGACGTCGGCGAACACCGCGAGTGTCGGCACGGGCGCGTTCGCGGCGGCGACGAACACGCCGTTGGCCGAGTTGACGGAGCCGGCGGCGTCGAACGCCATGGCGCCACGGTCGAGTCCGAGTGCGGCGTGGATCGCGGTGGCGTTCGTCTTGTCGAGGTACGGCGGCTCGGACGTCGCGAACAGCACCTGCCCGATACGCGCGCGGGCGTCGGGCACGGACGCGAGACAGGCGCGGGCGGCCTCGACGGCCATCGTCGTCGGGTCCTCGTCGTACGACGCCACCGCGCGCGTGCCGCGGCCGGCGGGTGAACCGAGTGTGGCGGCGATCTGCGCTCTGTCGAGCCGCCAATACGGGAGGTACACCCCGTACGAGACGATTCCCGGCATGGACAACTCCCTCTGTCGAACGCTAGCCGACGTTAACGCAGCCTCGGACTACGGCGACACCCAGCCGCTCGGGAGCGGGAGCGGGAGGTCGGTGTAGGTGACGATGCCGGGCGGGGCGGCGACGACGTGCGGGATGGCGTTGATCGCCGGCATCGCCGTCATCACCATGCCGAGGACCATGAAGTCGGCGAACGTCGTCGCCTGGAAGTCCGGCGGCGGGAGGTAGTCGAGCTTCACCCGGACGGTCGGCAGCCCGTCGATCGTGATCACGTGGCCCTCCTCGACCGTCCACGGCGGGTCGAGCGTCTGGCCCTTCTTCCAGCGCACGTTCAGCTCGACGACCGTGCGACCGCCGACCCGGCCCTGCCAGCTCGCGGCGACACCGGCGACGTGACCGGCGGGGATCGTCCACGAGTCCATCACGACGTCCTCGGTCGTCTGCGCGTACTCCGGTACACACACGATGTCGTCGAGATCGACGCCGATGGCGTCGGCGACCAGTGCGACGGCCTCGGCGAACACGGCGGTGCCCCGGGCGGCCATGCCCGGGAGGTCCGGGTCGTCGATGGGCCGCCCGAACCCGGCGGGGCGCTCGGTGTCCGGTGAGTCGTAGAGCGTGGTGTCGGAACCCTCGGCGATGGTGATCTTGTCGATGCGGTCGCACATCCCGGCGGCCGTGATGCCGATCAGTTCGACGAGACCGGGGCTGATGCCGGTGCCGAACATCGACGCGCCGCCACGCTCGCACGCGCCGACGATGCGGTCGCGCTCGCCCGTGGGCAGGGCACGGCCGTTGACGAACGCGGCGGTGCTCACGACGTTGACGCCCGCCTCGAGGACGCGCACGAGCTCGTCGACGTTCGGCCACATGGGGTTGTAGACGACGCAGTCGGGTTGCAGCGCGAGGAGCGCGTCGACGTCGTCGGAGGCCGCGACACCGATGGCGTCGATGCCACAGAGCTCGCCGACATCGCGACCGACCTTGTCGGACGACCACGCGTAGCAGCCGACGAGCTCGAGCTCGGGGTGGGCGACGACAGCACGCACCGAGCGTCGCCCGACGTTGCCCGTCGTCCACTGCACGACGCGCAGCGGGGCGCGAATGCGTGGCGTCATCGGACGATCATCGGCATTCGCGCCCAACCGCGGACGGTCGACGTCGGCGCCAGCTCCATCTCGTCGTAGTCGACGTCCCACTCCGGCCAGCGGTTGAGCAGCTCGTCGAGCGCGACGCGCCCCTCGAGACGGGCGAGGTTCGCGCCGAGGCAGTAGTGCAGGCCGTAGCCGAACGTGAGGTGCTGGATGTCGTCGCGGGAGATGTCGTAGACGTCCGGCGCGTCGTAGCGCCGCGGGTCGCGGTTGGCGGCGGCGACGAGGAGCAGCATGGAGCTCCCTGCCGGGACGGTCGTGCCGTAGTAGTCGACGTCGCGCATCACGTAGCGGGCGACGGCGTGACCGGTGGGCTCGAAGCGCAGCGTCTCGTCGATGACGTTCGGGATCAGCGACCGGTCCTCCACGACGGCGCGGCGCTGGTCGGGGTGTTCGGCGAGGAGCTTGGCGAGCCAGCCGATGAGGCGGCCCGTGGTCTCGTTGCCGGCGCCGGCGACGACGGCCGTGTACGTCAGCACCTCTTGCCGCGTGAGCGTGCGGACCTCACCGTGCTCGTCCTCGAACTCGGCCTCGAGCAGCTGCGTCATGAGATCGTCGGACGGGTGCTCGGCGCGCCATTCGATGTACTCGGCGAACATCGCGCCGTTGGCGACCTCGTCCTCCTTCACGTCCATGGGCTTGCCGGGCTCGGTGCGGAGGTTGGCGTCGGTCTTGTTGCGGACGGCCACCTGGTCCTGCTCCGGGATGCCGAGCAGCATGCCGATGACGCGCATCGGCATCATCGAGCCGAGCTCGGCCACGATGTCGAAGCGGTCGGCACCGACGAGCGGGTCGAGGCAGCGGATGCAGAACTGCCGCACCTGGTCCTCGAGCTGTGCCATGCGCCGGGGCGTGAACACCCTCGACATGAGGCCGCGGTGCATGGTGTGCAAGGGCGGGTCCTCGAACAGGATCACGCCCGGCGGCAGCTCGACCCCCGCCTTGATGATGTCGAGGATGTCGCTGCGGGTGTTCGAGAACGTCTGCCAGTTCACCAACGCCTTCTGCACATCGTCGTGGCGTGACAGTGCCCAGAAGTCGTACCGGTCGTTGTAGTAGATCGGCGCGTCTTCCCGGAGCCGCTCGTACGCCGGGTACGGGTCGGCGTTGATGCCGACGTCGTACGGGTCGAAGTAGGCGTCCACGGCGCGAAGTTGTACACGACGGGGCACGTCGGCGACGGTCCCGAGCGCCCCCGGCAGGACTCGAACCTGCGACCTCGCGCTTAGAAGGCGCTCGCTCTATCCAGCTGAGCTACGGGGGCCGTCGGAGCCATCGCGGAGGGTACCGGGGAGTGTCAGCACGACGTCGGTGACGCCATCGGCGATGCGACGCTCGACCGTGAGGCCGCTGGCCCGTACGAGGCGCTCGACGTCGGTGTTGTCCGCCAGGTACGCGGCACGGAACGCGTGGTAGCCGTTGGCGATCGCGATGCGTCCGAGCTCGACGAGCAGCGCGGTGCCGAGGCCGGCGTGGCGCCACTCGGGCGCGACGACGATCGCGGGTTCGGCGACGCCCGGCTCGTCCGTGGGTTCGTAGCGGGCAACCGCGACACCCGTCGCCGTCCCCGCGCCCGCAGCGGTCGCGCACTCCGCGACGAGCGCGACCCGCTCGTGCTGGTCGACGTCGACGAGGTGGGCGAGGCGCGCCTCGGAGCGCGGCGGCGCGCCGCCGAGGAAGCGACGGCGAAGCGTGTCCTCGTCGGCGTGCGCGATCGCGTCCTTCAGCGCGGCGAGGTCGGTCGGTTCGATCGGGCGGACGACGACGGTTCGTCCGTCGCGCAGCGTCAGGTCGTGACGCCGGGGAGGCGCCGTCAATCGGCGCGGGCGACGCCGATCGGACACGCCACGCCCGTGCCGCCGATACCGCAGTACCCCATCGGGTTCTTGGCGAGGTACTGCTGGTGGTAGTCCTCCGCGTAGTAGAAGGGCGGCGCCTCGGCGCGCACCTCGGTCGTGATGTCGCCGTAGTGGGCGCGCTGCAGGACGTCCTGGTAGCGGGCGAGTGACGATGCTGCGGCGTCGGCCTGCGCGCTCGACGTGCAGTAGACCGCCGAGCGGTACTGCGTGCCGACGTCGTTGCCCTGGCGCATGCCCTGCGTCGGGTCGTGCGACTCCCAGAAGACCTTGAGCAGGTCGTCGAACGTCAGCTGCGTCGGGTCCCACACGACGAGCACCGTCTCGGCGTGGCCCGTGAGCCCGCTGCACACCTCTTCATAGGTCGGGTTCGGCGTGATCCCGCCGCTGTAGCCGGCCGCCGTCGTCCACACGCCGGGCGTCTCCCACATCTTGCGCTCGGCACCCCAGAAGCAGCCCATCCCGAACTGCACCTGCTCGAACCCGTCGGGGAACGGCGGCGTCATGGGGTTGCCGAGCACGAGGTGACGAGCGGCGACCGGCATCGGTGTGGCACGCCCGGGCAAAGCCTGCTCGGGCGTCGGCATGTCGAGGTTCTTGCGTCCGAAGAGCACGGTACGAGGCTACGCCTGCTCGTCGGTCAATCGACGCCGGCCCACCAGCTGGGCGGGTCGCTCGCCGGGAACGAGTCGGCACCGGCGTCGTCGACGGCGCGGTCGAGATCGAGGTCGAGGTCGTCATGCGTGACGTCGAGCGTCGCCGCCGTCATGCTGCGTGCGCCTTCAGCATCCACCGGTACTTCTCCAGTCCCTCGAGCACCTCGACGGAGATGTCGTGGGCGACGGCGTCGGTCCGCTCGAGCTCACCGAGCGTGTCACGGGCGATGCCGGCCACGCGGTCGAGCGTCGAGACGAGCTCGGACACGACCTCGTGGTCGGGCACGAAGCCCGTCGGGAAGCCGCCACCCGCGGCGGCCGACGCGGCGGCGACGGTCCCGGGGCGGGCGTCGACGGCGAAGCCGAGGGCGACGGCCCGTTCGGCGACGCGGTCGGTCCAGTCACGGGCCGAGGCGGCGAGCTCGTCGGTGAGCTCGTGCAGCGGCACGAAGGCGAACCCCACGATGTTCCAGTGCGCCTGCTTCGCCTCCATCGTGAGGGCGACCAGCTGGGGCACGAGCTTCTGCAGAGTCGACGCCGCGCTGAGCCGAGCGGTGTCGGGCATGGTGTCGATGGTGAGTGTCATGGCCTCAGTGTCCCCGCCGGGCGACGCTGCGGCAGTGGCCGAAGTGGACGTGATTCGTGCCGTCGACTGTCGACTTGTCACACCTCGTAGTGACGCGTGATGTAGATGGCGATCTCGCACTCGAGCGCCCGCGCGGAATCGGCCACCACCGGGCCCACGATGCCCTCGATGCGCTCGAGTCGGTTCTTCAAGGTGTTGTAGTGCACGTGCATGCGCCGGGCGGCCTCGGCCATGTTCCGCGTCTCGAGCCACACCGCCAGCGTGTCGACGAGCTCGCCGTTGTTCTGCGCGTCGTGTTCGAGGAGCGGACCGATGGCGTCGCGCACGAAGTCCTGCAGGTCGCCCGGTGGGACTGTCGCGAGCAGCCGCTCCAGACCGAGCTGGTCGAACACCTCGGTGACGTGGCGGCCCTTCGCCCACCGGCCGACGTCGACAGCGCGGCTCGCCTCGGCGAAGCTGCGCGGCAACGCCGCCGGGGTGTCGACGCGGCGACCGACGCCGATGCTCACGCTGACGGACGTGAGTCGCACGTCGAGCTCGCGTTGCAGCGCCTGCGCGATCTCGCGACGGTCGAGTGGGTCGTCCGACGCGGGGGCGACGAGCGCGGCGATCGTGGCGCTGCGCGTCCACACGATGGCGTCGGGACCGAGCGTCGCGCGCGCCGCGGCGGCGATCATCGCCAGCGCGCCCGCCGGAACCGGACGAGTGCGCCCGTCGGGGTCGTCGGCGGGATCGATCGACGCGAGGAGAACGGCGCGGGGACGCGACAGGTCCCACCCGAACGTGATCGCCCGCTCGGTGATCTCGGCGACGTCGCCGGCGTGGCCCGAGATCAGCTCCTCGAGTGAGACGGCGGCGAAGCGCTCCTGCGCCTCGGCGACCGCGCTCGCCTGGGCGAGCCGTACGGCGATCCCCATCGACGCCCGCTCGAGCGCGATCGTCGAGTCGGCGTCGAGCGGCAGGTCACCGGCGTCGACGACGATCTCGCCGTAGTCGACGTCGCCGGCGCGGATGCGCTGACGCGCCACGGTGGCGCTGTCCACATCGACGGTCGCGTCGGACGGGACGACGACCGTGGCGCGGCGGTCGGTGTCGACGACGGCGACGGGATGTCCGACGACCTCGTGGAGCGTCGCCGCGATCTCGGGCGCACCGCCGCCGGCGAGGACGATGCGGGTGAAGCGCTGGTGGATGTCGAGGACGTGGTCGAGCCGCTGGCGTTGCGCCTCGAGGAGTGCGTCGAGCACGGCGGCGGTGGCATCGGCGACCGTGGTCGTCTCGGGAAACGTGATCACGGGCAGCGCGACGCGGTCGGCGGCGGCGAGGAGATCGTCGGGCAGCGTCTCGCCTGCGCGCTCGAGGCGGACGGCGACGCCCGCGACCTGGGCGGCGTCGAGGCGGGCGACGACGTGGGCGGGGTCGTCGCCGCTCTCGAGCAACGTCGCCGCGGACGTGACGACGAGGTCGCCCGACCCGACCCGCCGGCGGAGCTCCTCGGCGGTGGCGGCGAGGTGCGCACGCGTGACGATGCGGCGCATCCCGTCGGCGCCGGCGACGACCGCGACGTCCGCTCCGGGCAGGAAATCGACGACGGCGCCGACGTCGAACGCTTGCCACATGGGCACCATGCTGGCCGACACGCAGGTCGATGCCGTCCAGGTGGCGAACCCGGCAGGCATATGGGGCGAAGCAGGACAACCGTCGTCGTCGGCGTCGTCGCGCTGGCGCTGCTCGGTGTCGGCGCGATCGGGGCGCGGGCGGTCCTCCCACCGGGCTCGTCGTCGACGCCGACACCGGCGACGCTCGGGCCGCTGATCTCGGGCACCTCGTCGTACGTCGACGGGACCTACGTGTGGACCGACTACGCGTACGACGACCGCGGCCCGGACACCGACGGGACCGCCGGCGGCGACGCCGCGTACCCGGCCGACATGCACCCCAACAACGTCGCCGATCTCGTCCAGCTGCAAGTGAGCATCGCCGACGCCGCGCACGCACACGTGCGGGCGGTGCTGGAGACGCTGACCGACGCAACGCGACCCGTGCTCGGCATTGCGTTCGACCGTGACGGGAACCCGGCCACGGGCGCGCCGTCGCTGCCCGGTTCGTGGGTCGCGAGGACGCCGCTCGGTGTCGACACGCTCTTCGTCCTGACGCGCGCCGGTGGCACCGCCATGACGTGGGACGGCGGGAAGTGGGCGGCACGAGGCTCCTTCCCGGTCGCCCTCGACGGCGCCGCCAACACCGTCACCGCCGACGTGCCGTTCGCGATGCCTGCGTCGGGCGTCGTCCGCGCCGCCGCCGCCATCGGCTACGACGACGGCGCAGGTCACTCGTGGGTCACGAGCTCGTCGCCGGTGCAGGACCTCGCGTTCGTCGTGGCCGAGTCGCCGACCCGGCCGTACCTCGACAGCGTCGTCGGTGAGGTCGACGGGTTCGCCGCGGGTGGCGAGCGCAACTGGCAGGACTACCGCCAGTCGGCGGTCCTCGGCGGCCACGCCGACGCCGCGCCGGCGGTCGCGTCGATCGACGCCGGCCTGTTGCGGTCGCATCGCACGTCACTCGCAACGGCGAACGCCAAGGGCTTCCACACGTTCCTCTACGAGTCCGCGCTGCGCCTCGGCGAGGGCGTCGCCGGGTCGGGCAATTCGGCGGTGTACAACGGGCCGTACCAGCCGTACCTCGTGTGGGTGCCGGGCGGCATGCGGCCGGGGCTCCCGCTCGTGCTCTACCTGCACGGCGCGAGCCAGACGCACCTGAGTGGCGTGAACACCGCGCAGTACGACCCGTCGACGCGCAACGAGACGCTCGGGTTGCCCGACGCGATCTTCGACTTCCCCGCCGTCGTCGCGTGGCCGCTGGGGCGCGGCCCCGAGACCTGGTACCGCGGCGCCGCGCTCCAGGACCCGCTCGACGTGGCCGACGACGTGATCGCGCGGTTGGGCATCGATCGTGAGCGCGTGATGCTGGCCGGGCTGTCGATGGGCGGCTACGGGACGTTCAAGCTCGGCGAGCTGGTACCCGACCGGTGGTCGATCGCGTACGTCGACGTCGGCGCCGACGACACCATGCTGCCGGAGAACTTCACGTCGCTGCCCGTGAGGTTCCAGAACGGCGTGGCCGATCCGCTGATCCCGCTGTCGGAGCTCTCGGCGGGGCGCGATCCGACGCCGCAGCGCACGCGCTCGCTGTTCGAGTCGGCCGGCACGGTCGACTACCGCAGTTGGGTCGTCGCGAAGGAGACGCACCAGCCGGCGGTGGCGCTGGCGGAGTGCGTGTACCGGTACTCCTTCGAGCACCCGCGGGTCGTGAACCCGCCACGTGTGCGGTACACCGCCGACCGGTCGACCTGGCTGTCGGATGCGGCCTCCGGTCTGTCGCGGCGGTTCGACCGGGCGTACTGGGTGTCGGGGATCGACCCGGTCAGCTCGGGATCGGACGCCGGTCGGGGGAGCGTCGACGTGACCTCGTTCGCGTTCGGCGCGGTGCCCGTGCCCGGGCCGTCGTTCTCGGGCGTGCAGGAGAACGTGACGTCGGGACGCGACTTCTGCGGCCCCAATCCCGCGGTGCAGACACGCGACGTGTGGAGCGAGACGGGTCGGGTCGTGGCGTCGGCCCCGCACGCGATCGAACGGCGCCTGGCGGGGACGTTGCGCGGCCTCGCCGCCGTGACGCTGGCGATGGACCGCGCCGGTCTCGGCGGCCGCGCGCCGTGGACCGCGTCGCTGTCGTCCGACCACGCCGTGTCGCTGACGTTGACGGGCCTCGTGCCCGGGACCCGGGTGTCCGTCGGCGGCGCCGTGCCGTCCACGGTGCGGTCCGACGGCACCGTCGTCGTGGCGCTCGCGCCTGGCGCGAACCAGCTCACGGGCGGTTGACGAACGCTGGTTGAGCACATCGCCCGCACGTGGGTGGCATCGCCGCACGCCTCCTCCGTCCTCGCGAGATCATCGCGGCGTGCGACGCGTCTCGGTGGTGGGTGCGCCCGGGTCGGGGAAGACGACGTTCGCGGCCCGGCTCGCGACGAGGCTGCGCGCACCGCACGTCGAGCTCGATGCCATCTTCCACCAGCCGAACTGGGGCGAGCTGCCCGCCGAGGAGTTCCGCCGGCGGGTCCGTGACGCGATCGCCGGCGACACGTGGGTGGTCGACGGCAACTACTCGGCTGTCCAGGACCTCGTGTGGGCGTCGGCGGACACGGTCGTATGGCTCGACCTCGACCGGTGCACCGTGATGCGCGCGCTCGCCCGC
This sequence comes from Acidimicrobiales bacterium, assembly GCA_035700105.1. Taxonomy (GTDB): domain Bacteria; phylum Actinomycetota; class Acidimicrobiia; order Acidimicrobiales; family DASSOZ01; genus DASSOZ01. The sequence goes on along the minus strand of DASSOZ010000162.1, from coordinate 2,953 downwards.
CGGACGATCAGGCGCGTCGCGCGGCGCGAGCGGCTGTGGAACGACAACCGCGAGCGGTGGACCAACCTGGTCTCGCTCGACCCCGAGCGCTCGATCCTCGCGTGGTCATGGACGATGCACCCGACCTACCGCGAGCGCTACGCGGCCGCGATGGACGACCCCGCCTGGGCGGACGTCGACTTCGTCCGGCTCACCACCCGGCGAGACGTCGAGGCGTTCTGACGATCGTCAGCTTGCTGCCTTCGCAGGAGCGCGCGGCTGCGCATCGGATGGACGCTCGTGTTCGACGGTGCCGTCGGGCAGGTGCCACTCCCAGCCGCGTTCACCGTGTCGGTAGCGGTGCCCGCGGTGGGTCTTGAGGCGGTGGCAGTGCACGCACAACCCGGCGAGCTCGTCGAGCGTGGTGTGCAGCGTGTGGCGCCAGTCGTCGATGTGGTCGATCTGGGCGATGGGACGCCGGCACGTCGGCCGCACGCACCGGCCGCGGTCGCGCACGAGAATGGCGGTGCGTTGCGCGGCGGTGGGATGCCGGCCGGGGTGCACGACGGTGCGGATGTCGACACCGTCGCGGATCACGATCTTCAACAGCGCGTCGCCGAAGAGGTCGCGGGCCACCGAGGTGGCGACCGGGCCGACTCCGGCGATCTCGCACGTTTCGCGGCCGGGCTCGACGTCATCGGCGAGCAGCGACTCGAGATTCACGACCACGACCATTTCCGGCGACGTCGGCGTCGTCTCGATTCTTGACCCTGGTGCTGCCTTGGCCATGGCGACGAGACCGTCGGCGGCGTAGGCCTCCGACGGCTCCTCCCGACCCTCGTCGCGCGCTCGTCGGAAGGCGGCGTCGACGAACGGCTGCGCGGCGGCCTCCAACTTGGCCGCCTCTTCGGGCGTCATCCGGTACTGGCCGCAACGGGCGCCCTCGCCGTCGGTCCACTTTCGCCAGTACCGACTCTGATGGATCCGTCGCCGCCGCGCCTCGCCGTCGGTCGCCGCCGCTCGGACGCGGTCGCACTCGTCGCGCAGCTTCGTCAGCGGCGCCGACTCCGACACGCCCAACAACTTCCGCTCCGACGCCGGATCAGCGTGCGCGGCCGACGCGATCGCCGACGCCTGCGCGCCGCTCAACGCGCCGCCCCGGAACGCGGCGTCGGTCGCCGGCAGCTCCCGCACCTTCGCCGCCGTCTCCAACGCGGCGCGCGCCGCACCGACGGAGTCGCCTGTCGCCCGAGCGAGCCACTCGGCCTCACTGCGCTCACCGGCCCGCCGCCACCGACCCGAGTCGGCGACCCGCCGCGCCGCCAGCGCCTTTCCCGCGGCGGCGATGTGCTCGATCGTGGCGAACTCACCCACCAGCCTCTCGGCCTCGGCCGGGTCGAGCACGTCGGCATCGAGCCCCGCCACGAGCGACTGCAGTTGCGCCCGGAGCTCGGCGACATCGAACACGTGTTCGATATAACCACGCGGCGCAAACAGCGTCAATAGGAGGAAAAGAAATTCTCGCCTCACCCAGGCCGCATAGCGATGAGCACACTACTGTGCTCATCATGCAGGACATCGAGCGGTCGTGGACCACAGAGCAGGTGCTGCGGATCACCGGCGTGTCGAGGCGGCGACTCGCTTACTGGCTCGACCGCGGCATCATCGGCGCCGACGTCGACGAGGCTCGCGGCCGCGGGCGCGTCCGGCTGTGGTCGTTCGCCAACCTCGTCGAGGTCCGTGCCGCGCTGTGGCTGCGCGACCGCGTCTCGCTGCAGCTCATCGGCAAGATCGTCGAGCACCTCCGCACGCGCGGGATCGACCACCCGCTCGCCGAGCTCCGGGTTGCCGTGGTGGATACGGGAAAGGCGCGGCGGCCCACCGACGTCGTCGTCCAGCGGCCAGATGGTGCATGGGAGACGCCGCTCGCAGGGCAGCTCGTGATGGAGATCGTGTTGCCGCTCGAGCGGTTCGCCGACGAGATCCGACAGGCGTCCGAGCGCGACCGGGCCAGGCGCCGGCAAGCCGGCCGTGTGGAGCGCCGGCGTGGGCGCATGGGCTCGGCCGAGGTACTGGCTGGGACGCGGGTCCCGGTTGCTGCAATCCAGCGACTCGACGCCGCCGGTTGGTCCTTCGACCGGATCATCGACAACTACCCGGGGCTCACGAAGCGGGATGTGGCCGCGGCGCTGAAGGCGAAGGCGGCCGGGTAGCTGCGTGCGGTTCGTCGTCGACCAGTGCGTTCCCGTGGAGGTCGCGCGCTGGCTCGCCGGCGAACGTCACGAAGCGTGGACCGCCTACGAGGCCGGTCTCGACGATGCGCAAGACGAGGACCTCATCGCGTACGCCCACGCCAAAGGCGCCGCGCTGGTCACGACGAACCGGGACTGCGCGCAACTCGCCCGCCGGCTGCGAAGCGCGCAGGTCGTCTGGCTGGCAGTGCAAGAACCCGACGCGCGCCCCACGATGGAGCGAGCAGTCGGGTGGATCGTCGAGCACCCGCTCCCGCACGGACGGGTGCTCAAGGTGGGCAAGACAGCCGAGCCGACGCTGCTGAACCCGCTCCCCCAGCGCTGACCGGCGACGCGATCGCTCGCTCTCGTCAGGTCGTCCACCGGGACGTGCAGTAGGCGGCACACTCGTCGTCGGGCAGGGCCCGGGTCGAGTTGTTCATGCGGACGAAGAACACGCGGTCGTCCTTGCTCGTCCTCGCCCACACCGGCGTCGACTGACTCGCGCCGCGGCGACGTCAGCGGGCGGACGGTCGGCGCATCGCCGGATCAGTTGCGCTCGGCACGCTCGACGCGCTCGTTGTGCAGCCGGATGGCCCGGATCGTCGCCCGCACCTCGGAGTCGACCATCTCCTGCTCGAGGGCGGCCTCGACCCGCGCATGGTCCCGCTCTGCGCGCGCCCGGGCGCGCTGCGCCGTCGCCACGCGCGCCGGTTGTTGGATGGTGGAACGGTCGTCCACGC
>DASSOZ010000161.1:0-7700 GCA_035700105.1 Acidimicrobiales bacterium | reverse complement strand
GTGGTGAGCGACGCGTCGTCGCGGAACACGGACGCGTTCGTCATCATGTCTTCCTGCAGCTTCGTGCGGATGCGGCCGACGTTCTCGGTGCCGGTCGCCGCCTTCAGCCGCTCGATGCGGCCGCGCACGTCGTCCGCCGCTCCCGCCGGCACCTCGACGAACGGCGCCGATTGCACGAACTCGGCCATCGACCGGCCGCCGCGCCGACCGAACACGACGATGTCGAGCAGCGAGTTGGTGCCGAGGCGGTTCGCACCGTGGACCGACACGCACGCGCACTCGCCGGCGGCGTAGAGACCGGGCATCACCGTGTTGTTCGCGTCGACGACGACCTCGCCCTCGACGTTCGTGGGGATGCCGCCCATCGCGTAGTGCGCCGTCGGCTGGATCGGGATCGGGTGCGTCTTGGGCTCGATGCCCATGTACGTCCGCACGAACTCGGTGATGTCCGGCAGCTTGGCGTCGATCTGCTCGGGCGGGAGGTGCGTGAGGTCCAGGTGGACGTAGTCCTTGTTCGGCCCGCAGCCGCGGCCCTCGCGGATCTCCGTGAGGATCGCCCGGCTGACCATGTCGCGCGGGGCCAGGTCCTTCACGGTCGGCGCGTAGCGCTCCATGAATCGCTCGTTGTCGCTGTTGCGGAGGATGCCGCCCTCGCCGCGGGCCGCCTCCGACAACAGGATGCCGAGCTTGTAGATGCCGGTCGGGTGGAACTGGAAGAACTCCATGTCCTCCATCGGGATGCCCCGGCGGAAGAGGAGCCCCGGCCCGTCGCCCGTCAGCGAGTGGGCGTTCGACGAGACCTTGAACATCTTCCCGAACCCGCCGCTGGCGAAGAGCGCCGCCTTCGTCTGGAAGACGTGGAGGTCGCCGGTGGCCATCTCGTACGCGACGACGGCGGCGACGCGACCCTCGCTGAAGATCATGTCGAGCACCATGAACTCGTTGAAGAAGTTCACGCCGCGCGCGACGCACTGCTGGAACAGCGTCTGGAGGATCATGTGGCCGGTGCGGTCGGCCGAGTAGCACGCCCGCCGCACCGGCGCCTCGCCGTGGTTGCGGGTGTGACCGCCGAAGCGGCGCTGGTCGATCTTGCCCTCGGGCGTGCGGTTGAACGGCAGGCCGAAGTGCTCGAGCTCGATGACCGCGTCGATCGCCTCGCGGCACATGATCTCGGCCGCGTCCTGGTCGACGAGGTAGTCGCCGCCCTTCACCGTGTCGAACGTGTGCCACTCCCACGAGTCCTCTTCGACGTTGGCGAGCGCGGCGCACATGCCGCCCTGTGCGGCACCGGTGTGCGAGCGGGTCGGGTAGAGCTTGGTGAGGACGGCGGTCCGGCACTTGCCCGCGGTCTCGATGGCGGCGCGCAGCCCCGCCCCACCGGCCCCGACGATCACCGCGTCGTAGCTGTGGGTGTGGACGTTCACGCCGCGCATCCTTCCATCAGTCGCGCCGGTGCCGGAAATCGCAGGCTGATGCCGTAGACCCACCTCCACGGTGGTCTACGGCATCAGCCTCGAAGCTGCGAGACGTACCGGTTCGTGACCTTCACCTCGTCGTGCTCGAACGACAGGTCGAGGACGAGGTCGCCCGGTGCGTCCGGGGCGACCGCCTGGATCGTGCCGACGCGGACGCAGGTGTCGGCGTCGACGTCGCCCGTCCAGCGCCACTCGTGCGATCCGCCGCTCCACGAGAGCCGGGCGGTGACGACGCCGGCGCTCAGTGGGACGCGCAGGTCGGACACGACGTGGACGTCGAGGGCGAGCGCGTCGCCGGCGCGGTACGCGGCCGCCGGGCGGTCGGCGACGACGATGACGGGCGCGCACGCGTCGGCGAGTGCCCGGTATCCGGCCTTCGGGTTGCGCTCGGCGTCGAGCACCGACCAGGTGACCGACGGGTACGAGTCGGCGAAGCAGAACTGGGCGAACCCGCCGGTCGGCCGGTACTTCAACCGGCGCAGCGTCTCGACGTGATGACGGATGACCTCGCCCTGGTACGCCTGCGTCGCCGCGCGCCACGACTCGAACGTCGGATGCGCGGCGGGCGGGACGTACGTGTCGAACCCGCGCTTCTGCAGCGAGTGCCGCGCCGCGAGGTGCGCCCAGTCGAGGTCGGGCCACCGCTCTGGTTCCATGAACGACGCGTCGTTCGGTATCGCCTGGGCGCCGAACTCGGTGACGAAGCGCGCCAGCCGCGGGAACGCCGCCATCGCCGTCGGGAACTGGCGCTCGTGGCCGTGGTACCAGCCGAAGTAGAAGTGGCTGTCGGTCCCGCCCGAGCCCGGGTGCGGGAGCACCCCGGAGTGCGCGATCACCGGCCGGGTCGGGTCGGCACGGTGCAGCGCCCGCTTGATCGACCCGTCGAGGATGGTCTTGTTCCACGTCGGCAGCTGCTGCAGCGCGAGCAGCTTCACCCCGACGCCGACGGTCGGCTCGACGTCGGTCGTGTCGATCGCCAGCGGCTCGTTGTGCCCGCACCACGCGAACACCGAGGGGTGGTGACCGAGCACGTCGACGGCGGCGCGCGCCTGCTGCACCGCCTGCTTGCGCACGCCCCGGGCGTAACCCCACTGCAGCGGCATGTCCTGCCACAGCAGCAGGCCGGCGGCATCGGCGGCGTCGTACAGCTCCGGGCGCGACACGTGGGCGTGCACGCGCAGGAAGTCGAGCCCGGCGTCCTTGGCGAGCGCGACGTCGCGAGTGAAGTCGTCGGCGGTCGCCTCCGCGAGCGCCATGCGCGTGGGCCCCTGGTTCGACCCCTTCAGGAACATCCGCTCGCCGTTCACGCGCAGGATCCACTTGTCCATGCGGATCTGCCGCAGGCCGGTGCGCAGCCGGCGCGAGTCGCTCGTGTTCGCGTCGCCCCCTTCGCCGACGACGACGTCGACGGCGACGTCGACGAGGTCGGCTTCGCCGAGCGCATGCGGCCACCAGAGCCGCGGTGACGGCACGGTGACGTCCCACTCGATGCGGTTCTCGCCGGCCGCGAGCGAGTGCTCCGACTCGTGGTCGTACGCGTCGACGCGCGTGCGCAGCGTCACCGTCCCCGCATCGGTGGCGTCGAGCACGGCGCGCAGGCGGACGACCGCCTGCTCGGGTGAGGCGTCGCGGCACAGGACGCGGAGGCCCGCGATCCGTACCGGTCCCGTGTCGTGCACACGGACCGGACGCCAGATGCCGCCGGGGTTCCAGGCCGGGTCGAGGCAGTCCCAGTGCTGGAACACCCCGGTGAGGTTGCGCTTGCTCGTGCGGTCCGCCTGCGGGGCGCACGTGACCTCGACGGCCAGGAGGTGCTCGGCGCGGTCGCGCAGCGCGTCGGTGACCTCGAAGGTGTGTGGCGCGAAGTAGCCCTCGGTGTCGCCGACGTAGCCGCCGTCGAGCCACACGTCGCCCTGGTAGAAGAGGCCGTCGAGCGTCAGCCAGGCGCGGCGACCGTCGGCGGGCGCGGTGGCGTCGAACCGGCGCCGGTAGAGCAGGGGCCCGTCCTCCTCGGCGAAGGCCGGCGACGACCGCCAGTGGCCCGGGACGTCGAGCGAGGCCCACGCGTCGTCGTCGAGGTCGGGTGCCGGGAAGTCCCGGCGCAGCCCCTCGTCGGCGGCGGCGGCCCGCCACGTGCCCGAGAGGTCGATCTCCATGACCCGGAGACTCTTACACCGGTTCGAGCAGGCCGCGTTCCTCGACGACGTCGCGGTCGAGCGTCTTGTAGCCGACGGTGTCGAAGAGCACGACGACGACGTCGGCGTCGGACCGGACGACGGCGCCCTCGCCCCACGACGCGTGGCGCACGTCCGTGCCGGCGACGAACAGCGACGTGCCGGCGCTCGCGACCGCCGCCTTCCGATCGTCGTCGCCGTCGCGGTGGTCGAGCTCCCACCCGGCCTCGCACACATCGCAGTTGCCGCACGGCGGGTCGAAGCGTTCGCCGAAGTAGCCGAGGATGAACGCCCGCCGGCACGAACGCGCCTCGGCGTACGCCCGCATCATCTCGACGCGCGACTGCTCCATGCGCCGGTGCGCGTCCTCCGCCTCGGCCGCCCGGGCCGCGGCGTCCTCGGCCGACACCGACTTGTCGAGCCACTCGACCTCGGCGCCGTCGCGGATCTCGAGCGCGCCGGCATCCGCCAGGCGCCGGAGCGCGTTGTCGAGCTTCGTGTGAGCGAGCCGGGTCACGTGGGCGACGACGTCGACGCCGACGGGCCCGGCCACGGCACGGACGGTCGCCGCGACGTTCGTCAGCAGCTCGACGCCGAGGCGCCCGCCGCCGGCGAAGAACCGGCGCAGCCCGGTGTCCTCGGCGCGGAAGAAGAGGACGGCGTCGGCCGGCAGCCCGTCCCGCCCCGACCGCCCGATCTCCTGGTAGTAGGAGTCGAGCGAGTCGCTGATGTCGTAGTGGTAGACGAAGCGCACGTTCGGCTTGTCGATGCCCATGCCGAACGCGATCGTGGCGGCGACGACGTCCAGCTCGTCGGCGAGGAACGCGTCGTGCACCTCCCGGCGCTCCTTCGCCTTCATCCCGCCGTGGTACACCGCGGCGCGCAGGCCACGCGCACGCAGGTCGGCGGCGAGGTCCTCGGCGCCCTTGCGCGTCGCGACGTAGACGATCCCCGGCGGTGTCGCGAGCGCCACCCGCGTCAGGAGGGCGGCGCGCTTGTCGTCCGACTCGTGGAAGCCCTCGACGGACAGGCGGATGTTCGGGCGGTCGAACCCTCGCACGACGACGTCGGGGTCGCGCATGCCGAGCCGCTCGACGATCTCGTCCCGCACCGGCGGCGCCGCGGTCGCCGTGAGCGCCAGCACGGGCGGGTGACCGAGCTCGGCCACGACCTCGCCGAGGCGCAGGTACTCGGGGCGGAAGTCGTGACCCCACGCGCTGACGCAGTGCGCCTCGTCGACGACGAACAGCGATGGTTTCGCGGCGCGGATCTGCTCGACGGTGTCGGGGTTGGCGAACTGCTCGGGTGCGAGGAACAGGAACTCGACGTCGCCGTCCGCCATCCGGGCGAACACCGCGTCGCGGTCCGCCGTCCGCAGTGTCGAGTTCGCCATCTCCGCGTGGCCGTTTCCCTGCGCGGCGATCGATCGCAGCTGGTCGTGGTGGAGCGCGATCAGCGGGGAGACGACGACGGTGGGGCCGTCGAGCAGCAGCGCGGCGATCTGGTAGATCGCCGACTTGCCCGACCCGGTCGGCAGGACGACGAGCGTGTCCCGGCCGCGCAGGATCGACTCGAGCGCGTCCTCCTGGCCGGGACGCAGTTCGTCGAAGCCGAACCGTTCACGCGCGACGCGTCGAACGGTCGTGATGCGCGGGGCACCCACGCGCCGGTTCTTCCCGCTGCGTCGGCGCGCTCAACCATCTTCGAGCGGACCCTGCAGCGTCGCCGTCACCGCCCACCCGCCGGCGACCGGCGTGGCCGAGAGCTCGAACGCGCCGGGGCCGAAGACGAGCGTCGCGACGCGGCGCTCGCCGTCCCGGGTCCGCACCGTGAAGGTGCCGGTCGCGCTGAGGCGCCCCGGGCCGCTGAAACGCAGGTTGCGCCGGCCGGTCCGGACCGTGCCGGTCGCCTCGAGCGTCGACTGCGCGTCGGCCGTGAACGCGACCCCGTCGCGGGGGGTGGCCAGGCCGCCGGCGCCGACGGCGACGGGCGCGGTCGTCGCATACGAGCCGGCGAGGAGTGGTCGGGGCGCGCCGTCGAGCGTGATCGCCACGCCGTCCGCCGTGAGCTCGGCGTGGACCGGCGCCGGCGCGATGCCGGGCCCACCTCCGGTGATCGTCAGCGGACGGCCGCCGTTCCACACGACGGTTTCACGCGTCCCGTCCACGACGACGGCGCGGATCGCCGCGTGCGTCGCGTCGACCGTGAACGGCGCGGGCACGGGGTCGGCGACGTCGGCGTCCACCGCGATCGCGGTCGCCGTCCCGGACACGACGGCCTGGCCCGCCGGCAGCACGATCTCCGTGCGGGTCGGCCCGGGCGCGGGGACGTCACGAACGTGGACGCGCGTGGTCGGTCCCCCGGCGCGCACCGCCACGACGGCGAGGTTGCAGAGGACGAGGACCAGCGCCGCACGGGCGAGGAGCCGTTCCAACGGGCCGAGAGTACGCTCCGGCCGCATGACGTCTCGTCCGGCAACGCTGGGGCAGCTGCGCGACGCCGGATGGGTGTCGCGCCCGGTCAAGGAGGAGGTCCGGCGCAACGCGATCGCGCGCGTCGCCGCCGGTGAGCCGCTCTTCCCCGGCGTGCTCGGCTACGAGGAGACCGTCCTTCCGCAGCTCGAGAACGCGCTGCTCGCCGGCCACGACGTCATCTTCCTGGGAGAGCGCGGCCAGGCGAAGACTCGCATGATCCGGTCGCTCGTCGAGCTGCTCGACGAGTGGATGCCGGTCATCGCCGGGTCGGAGATCAACGACGACCCGTTCCATCCGGTGTCGCGCCACGCCCGTGACCTCGTGCGCGATCACGGGGACGACACGCCGGTCGAGTGGGTCCACCGCAGCGAGCGCTTCGGCGAGAAGCTGGCGACGCCCGATACGTCGATCGCCGACCTCATCGGGGAGGTCGACCCGATCAAGGTCGCCGAGGGCCGCTACCTCTCCGACGAGCTCACGCTGCACTACGGCCTCGTGCCCCGCACGAACCGCGGCATCTTCGCCATCAACGAGCTGCCCGACCTCGCGGAGCGCATCCAGGTCGGCCTGCTCAACGTGCTCGAGGAGCGCGACGTGCAGGTGCGCGGCTACAAGATCCGGCTGCCGCTCGACATCATGCTGGTTGCCTCGGCCAACCCCGAGGACTACACGAACCGCGGCCGCATCATCACGCCGTTGAAGGACCGGTTCGGCGCGCAGATCCGCACGCACTACCCGCTCGACGTCGACACCGAGCTCGGTGTCGTGCGCCAGGAGGCGCGCCCGCTCGACGCCGAAGGTCTGCGCATCCAGATGCCCGACTACCTCGCCGACGTCGTCGGCACGCTGTCGCACCTCGCACGCGAGTCGCCGCACGTCAACCAGCGCTCGGGTGTGTCGGTGCGCCTGACGATCGCCAACTACGAGACACTCGTGGCCAACGCGATGCGGCGCGCCCTGCGCCTCGGCGAGCAGGACGTCGTGCCCCGGGTGTCCGACCTCGAGTCGCTGGTGTCGTCGACGAGCGGCAAGATCGAGATCGAGACGCTGGACGAGGGACGCGACGACACCGTCGAGCGCCTCGTGAAGTCTGCGGTGCTGACGGTCTTCCGCGAGCGCTGCCCGATGGAGCAGTTCCGCGACCTGCTCCTCGCGTTCGACGAGGGGACGATCGTGGCGACCGGCGACGACGTCCCGTCGCGCGACTACCTCGAGGTGCTCTCGCAGCTCCCCGCCCTGCGACCGGTCGTCCAGCAGCTCGCCCACAGTGAGACGCCGGCCGCGGTCGCGTCGGCCGTCGAGTTCGTCCTCGAGGGCCTCCACCTCTCGAAGCGGCTCAACAAGGACGCGGTCGGCGGCAAGGCCGCCTACCGGGGTCGCGGCGGCTGAGCCACCCGCGCTCGCGCGCGACGCGGCTCAGAGGCCGGAGTCGCGCTGGTACACGTTGCACGCCTGGTTGGCGTAGCGGTTCACGTTGTCGACGGCCTCGTTGATCTTCTCGTCGTCGACCACCGACTCGTCACCGTCGGCCAGCCGCTGGAGCGCGTCGAGGAAGGTCTGCGCGTCCTGCTCGATCC
>DASSOZ010000160.1:0-2226 GCA_035700105.1 Acidimicrobiales bacterium | reverse complement strand
TGCTCGAGCATCATCTCGGAGCGCAGGAAACCCGGCGTGACCGCGACCGCGGTGCCGGCACCGGCGGCCGCGAGCTCGTGACCGACGGAGAACGCCAGGCGGTTCACCGCGACCTTGGCGAGGTCGTAGAACACGGAGATGCGGTAGTTCGCCGCGTTGTACTCCAAGGTCCCGTCGGTGACCTCGACCACGAGCCCGCCGCCGGGTGCACCTGACCGCACCAGCAGCGGCAGAAGGTGGTGCGACGTGACGAGGTGCGTCTCGACGCCGAGCCGCAGGATCCGCAGCCCGACGTCGAGGTCGTGCTCCCAGATCGGCGTGTTCCACTGCGCCGGGCCGCCCTTGAGCACCTCGGCGCCCCAGATGTCGTTGACGAGGACGTCGATCGCCCCGAACTCGTCCGCCATCCGGCGCGCCAACGACGCGACCGCGGCGTGGTCGAGGTGGTCGACGGGCACGGCGACACCGGCGCCGCCCGCCGCGTCCACCATCTCGGCCGTCTCCTCGATCGTCTCCGGCCGGCCCTCGTAGTCGGACCGCAGCGAGCGATCGACCCGGCTGGTCCGGCCCGTGCACACGACCGTCGCCCCCGCCTCGCCGAGCGCGACGGCGATGCCCCGGCCGGCGCCGCGTGTCGCCCCGGCGACCACGGCGATGCGTCCCTCCAGCGGCGGCGTCGGCGCGGTCGGCGCGGTCGGCGGTGTCGGTGGCGTCCCCATCGACCCGCCATCATGTCCGACGCACATGCACGACGACCTGCGGCAACCGTCGATCCGCTACGCGCGCGGCGCCGACCGGCGTGACGTCGACCTGTTCCTCAGCGCGTTCGCCGACGGGGCCGTCCTGCGGGTGTTCGACCCGGCCACCGCCGACGCGCCCGTCTCGACCCGCGACACGCCCGAGCGACTGGCGAACGTCATCGATCGGCTCGGCACGTACGACGCGACGTACCACCTCCTCGCGCAGTCGGCCTACGACGGCGACACCGGCGAGGTGTACTGCGTCGCCCACCACCTGAAGCGCAGTGAGGGCACCGACTTCGTCATGTACATCCGCTACCGCGACCGCTACACGCACGACACCGACGCGGACGAGTGGCGGATCGCGGCGCGCGACGTGCTCGTCGACTGGACCGAGACCCGCCGTGTCACGGAGCCGCCGACGGGGGAGTAACCCCGTGTGGGACAACCTCGGACAGCGGTCGTCACCGGCGCCAGCGCCGGCGTCGGACGAGCGACGGCGATCGCACTCGCCGAGCGCGGCTTCGACGTCGCCCTCCTCGCCCGTGGCCGGCAGGGACTCGACGCCGCCGCGCGAGACGTCGAGCAGCGCGGGCGACGCGCGCTGCCGATCGAGGTCGACGTTGCCGACGCCCGGGCGGTCGACGCCGCCGCCACGCAGATCGAGGACGAGCTCGGTCCGATCGACGTGTGGGTCAACGACGCGATGACGACGGTCTTCGCGTGGAGCTGGGACGTCCACCCCGACGAGTGGAAGCGCGCCACCGAGGTCACCTACCTCGGCCAGGTCCACGGCACGCTCGCCGCGCTCGCCCGCATGCGGCCACGGGACCGGGGCCGGATCGTGAACGTCGGGAGCGCGCTCAGCTACGTCGGGATCCCGCTGCAGGGTCCGTACTGCGCCGCGAAGTTCGCGTGCCGGGGCTTCTTCGAGTCGGTGCGCAGCGAGCTCCTCCACACGAAGAGCAACGTGACGATCTCGATGGTGCACCTGCCCGCGGTCGACACGCCGCAGTTCGACTGGTGCGAGGACCGCCTGCCCAACCGGCCGCAGCCCGTGGCGCCCATCTACGAGCCCGACGTCGCGGCGCGGGCCATCGTCGCCGCCGCGCTCGACGGTCGCCGAAGCAGCGTGCTCGGCAGCTGGAACCGGCTCGTCGTCGCCGCCACGAAGGTCGCGCCCGGCGTGCTGTCCCACTTCGTGGCCCGCACGTCGGTCGACGGCCAGCAGACCGACGAGCCGCGCCACGCCGATCGCCCGGCAAACCTCTGGAAGCCGGTCGACGACGACTGCGACGCCGGCGCCCGCGGTCGCTTCGGCGACGACGCGCACGGCTTCCTCACACCGAGCTTCCTCCGCATGCTCCCGTCGACCGCGACGCAGCTCGCCAGGGCCGCCGGTGACACGGCCCGCGAGAAGTTCGACGTCGTCGTCAGGAGGACGACGACCGGATCTGGTTGAGGTCGTCGAGCTCGCTCTGCGTCA
>DASSOZ010000159.1:0-10938 GCA_035700105.1 Acidimicrobiales bacterium | reverse complement strand
CGACACGACGAATGTCGGTGACCCGGGCGGGACGGCGACGCCCGACGAGCTCGCCGTCGAGGAGCCGCTCGAGATCCGCCTCGACGATCACCTGGTCGCCACGACGATGCGCACGCCCGGCAACGACTTCGAGCTCGCCGTCGGGTGGTGCCACAGCGAGGGGCTGCTCGCCGGCGTACCGGTGACGACCGTGCGCTACTGCGCGACCGGCAGCGCGCTCGACACCGAGTACAACGTCGTGACCGTGGAGACCGGCGGTGTGGCGCCGCCGCCGGCGGCCACGGCGCAGCGGCTGACGACGGCGACGACGTCGTGCGGGTTGTGCGGGTCGACGACGATCGCCACGCTCACCGCGCGGCTGACGCCGGTGACGCGGACGACACGGTGGAGCCCGGACGTCCTCGCCACGGTCCCCGAGCGGGTGCGCGAGGCGCAGCGGCTCTTCGCCACGACGGGCGGGGTCCACGCCGCCGCCGCGTTCGACGCGGACGGCACGGTGGTGCTCGTGCGCGAGGACATCGGCCGGCACAACGCCGTCGACAAGGTCGTCGGCCGCCTGCTCCTCGACCACGAGCTCCCCGCGGGCGGCCGCGCCGTCTTCGTCAGCGGCCGGGCCTCGTTCGAGCTCGTCGCCAAGGCCTGGGCGGCGGGGTTCGAGACGATGCTGGCGGTGAGCGCGCCGTCGTCGCTCGCCGTCGCCACCGCGCAGGAAGCCGGCATCGATCTCTTCGGCTTCGTCCGCGACGGCGCGATGAATGCGTACACCGACGGGGCTCGTAGCCTGCGGGCATGACTGACGCGGTCATCCCGGGTGAGGGCTGGGGGGTCCTGCACCTGTTCTGCCAGGCCACCGACGACACCGACGCCGACGAGGTCCTCGACGCCGTCGAGCGGCTCAACAAGGAGGACGGGCACACGGCGATCACGTTCGCGGTGCTCGGCCACAAAGCCGACCTCGGGTTCATGGCCCTCGGCCCCGACCTCTGGCGGCTCCAGGCGTTCCAGGCCGACATCGTCCAGTCGGGCCTCGACGTCGTCGACAGCTACGTGTCGCTCACGGAGGTGTCCGAGTACTCCAAGGGCATGCCCGAGGAGATGCTCAACCGCCGGCTCTACCCGGAGCTGCCGCCGGAGTGGGCGACCTGCTGCTGCTTCTACCCGATGTCCAAGCGCCGAGTGCCGGAGCAGAACTGGTACACGCTCCCGTTCGAGCGCCGCAACGAGCTCATGCACGGGCACGGCAAGAAGGGTCGCGAGTACGCCGGGCGCGTCGTGCAGCTCATCACCGGGTCGACGGGCATCGACGACTGGGAGTGGGGGGTCACGCTGTTCGCCAAGGACCCTGCCGACCTCAAGAAGATCGTCTACGAGATGCGCTTCGACGAGGCATCCGCGCTCTACGCCGAGTTCGGCCCCTTCACCACCGGCCTGCTGGCACCACCCGACGAGGTCCTGCGCCGCGTCGGCCTCTGACCTCTTCGCCGTTCTCGTCACGCCTGACCACGACAGTCGTGGCTGGGCGTGACAAGAAGCGCAAGGCGTCGTCAGCCGATCAGGACGCCCTCGAGCGAGAGCAGCTGGACCTTCTTGTCGAGCCCGCCGCCGTAGCCGCCGAGCCCGCCGCCGGTGCGCAGTACGCGGTGGCACGGGACGACGACCGGGATGGGGTTCGACCCGCAGGCGGTGCCGGCGGCGCGCACGGCGCGCTCGTTGCCGGCCTCGACGGCGATCTCGCGGTACGTCCTCACCGCGCCGTACGGGATGCGGGCGATCGCCTCGAGCGCGCGCCGGCGGAAGCCGGCGTTGGCGAGCCGCCAGTCGAGCGCGACGTCGAAGTCGCGCCGCGCGCCGTCGAAGTACTCGTCGAGCTCGCGGCGCACGCCGTCGAGACGCCGCGGCACCTCGAGGACCCGAGGCGAGACGCGGTCGGCGAGGTCCTGCAGCACGACATCGGCGTCCTCGGTGGTGCCGAACCCGACGCGCACCAGCCCGACCGGCGTCGACGCCAGCAGCAGCGGCCCGATCGGCGAGTCGGTCCAGGCGTAGGCGACGTCGAGCAGGCCCTCGGCCTCGGCGCGTTCGGCGAACGTGTCCAGCAGCGCGGTGCTCGTCATGCGAGCGCTCCCTTCAGCTTCTTCAACCCCTCGTGGACGTTGCGGCGCGCCGCCTCCTCGCTCGACCCCAGTGCGTCGGCGATGTCGGCGTGGGTGAGGTCGACGACGTACCGGAGGACGACGGCGGTGCGCTGCTTCGGCGGCAGCTCACGGACGCGGTCCCACAGCTCGTCGTCACCGAGCTCGGTGGGGGCGGCCTCGCGGACGGGGACGGCGTCGCTCGGGACGGGCCGGCGGCCGCGGGCGCGGTGGGCGTCGGCGGCCTTTCGCGCCGCGATCGTGAACACCCACCCCCGCAGGTTGTCGTCCGTTCGCAGGTCGGGCCACGCCCGCAGTGCGGCGAGAAACGTCTCCTGGAAGCAGTCGTCGGCGTCGTCACGACCCGCCGCCGACACGAGGAACCGGTGGACGTCGGCGGCGTGGTCGTCGAGGAACCGCTGGAAGGGCGGCAGCGTCACGAGGGATACAACGCTACGGCGACCCGAAACGTGAGACGGGAGGCGTCAGTCGTGGCCGCCGACGTCACCGCCGAGGTAGGCGGCCCGCACCGAGTCGTCCTCGAGCAGGTCGGACGCGGCCGCCGACTTGACGACCCGGCCCGTCTCGAGCACGTACGCGCGGTGCGCCCGCTGCAGCGCCTGCGCGGCGTTCTGCTCGACGAGCAGGATCGTCGTCCCCTGCTGGTTGATCTCGGTGATGATCGAGAAGATCTGCTGGACGAGCATTGGTGCCAGGCCCATCGACGGCTCGTCGAGCAGCAGCACCTTCGGTCGCGCCATGAGGGCGCGACCGATCGCCAGCATCTGCTGCTCACCGCCCGACAGCGTGCCGCCGAGCTGCTTGCGTCGCTCCTTCAAGCGCGGGAACAGCTCGTAGACGCGCTCGAAGTCGCTCGCGGTGTCGCCGCGCTGGTTGCCGCGGCGGGCGTACGCACCCATCTCCAGGTTCTCGATCACGTTCATGCCGGGGAAGATGCCGCGCCCCTCGGGCGCCTGGCAGATGCCCATCTCGACCCGCCGGTGCGCGGGGACACCGCGGATGTCGCTGCCCTCGAACGTGAGTGTGCCGGTGGTGACGGGACGCAGGCCCGACACGGTCTTGAGGGTGGTCGTCTTGCCTGCGCCGTTGGCGCCGAGGAGCGCGACGATCTCGCCCTCGTCGACGGTGAAGCTGATTCCCTTCAGCGCCTCGACCGCGCCGTAGTGCACTCGCACGTCGGTCAGCTCAAGCAGCATCGGTCGGTACCCCGAGGTACGCCTCGATCACGCGAGGGTTCTGCTGGATGTCGGCGGGGAGGCCCTCGGCGATCTTCTCGCCGAAGTCGAGCACGGCGACGCGGTCGCACACGTTCATGACGAGTCCCATGTCGTGCTCGATGAGGATGACGGTCATGCCGCTGTCGCGGATCTGGCGGATGAGCCCCATCAGCGCGTTCTTCTCGGCGGGGTTGAAGCCAGCGGCCGGCTCGTCGAGGAGGAGCACGCTCGGGATCGTCGCCATCGCACGGGCGATCTCGAGCCGCCGCTGGTCACCGTAAGGGAGGTTGCGCGCCGCCTCGTCGCGCCGGTGCGCGACACCGACGAACTCGAGCAGGCGGACCGCCTCGGCCCGACCGGCCGACTCCTCCGACCGGCTCCGCGGCGTGCCGACGAGCGCGCCGGGGACACTCGTCCGGTGGCGGGCGTCGGTGCCGACGAGCACGTTCTCCAGCGCCGTCATGTTCGGGAAGAGCCGGATGTTCTGGAACGTCCGGGCGACGCCCGCCTCGGTGATGCGGTGCGGCTTGCGGCCGACGATGTCGCGCCCGTTGAGCCGAATGTGGCCGCGCGTCGGCTCGAACACGCCGGTGACGCAGTTGAAGATCGTCGTCTTGCCGGCGCCGTTCGGCCCGATGATCCCGAGGATCTCGCCGCGCCGCGCGGCGAGCGACACGTCCTTCAGCGCGACGACGCCGCCGAAGTTCATCGTCACGTCGTCGAGGACGAGCACGTCCTCCGGCGCGCCTTCCTCGACCCGGTCGGCCTGGACCGCCGAGATGAGGTCGGCGACCTCCGCCTTCACGTCCTCCTCGGGCTCGAGCTCCGGCAACCGCTCGTCCCGCTCGTGGACGCGAGCGGCGATCGCCGCTTCCTCCTCCGCCTCGTGCTCCGCCTCGACCAACGTCGACGTCTCGACCGCGGACGCGGCGCCGAGACCGCGCCCCGCGCCCGCCTCGGCGAGCTCCGCAGCGCGGCGGTGACTCGGGATCAGGCCCTGCGGCCGGAACACCATCACGACGACGAGCGACAAGCCGAACAGTAGGTAGCGGTACTCGGTGACATTGCTGGCGTTGCCGCCGGTGATGTCGTTCAGGTAGCGCAGGATCGTGTCGCCGGCCGGGATGTTGCGCAGGTACTCGGGGATGAAGCCGATGAGGAACGCGCCGGCGATGACACCGGGGATCGACCCCATTCCGCCGACGACGACGGCCGAGAGGATGAGCACCGACAGCAGGAACGGGAAGTTGTCGGGGCTGATGAAGCTCACCTTCGACGCGTAGATCCACCCCGCGAGTCCGCCGGTCGACGCGCCCATGGCGAACGCCCACAGCTTGAACTTGAACGTCGGCACGCCCATGAGCTCGGCGGCGTCCTCGTCCTCGCGCACCGCGACCCACGCTCGTCCCACGCGGGAGCGGTTGAGCCGGATGACGACGACGATCGCGACGAGGCAGGCGGCGAGCGTCAGGTAGTAGTACGGCAGCGGGTCGAACTTGAACTCCTGCCCGAAGATCGCCGACGGGTGGGGGATCCCGGTGATGCCGCGGGTCTCGCCGAGCGCGCCGGTGTTCTGGGCGACGATGCGCACGATCTCGCCGAAGCCGAGGGTCACGATCGCGAGGTAGTCACCGCGCAACCGCAGTGTGGGCGCGCCGAGCAGGACGCCGGCGAGCATGGCGATCGCGATCGCCATCGGGAGGACCACCCAGACGTTGAGGTCGCTCGCGGTCGTGAGCTTCGCCGCGGTGTACGCGCCGACGGCGTAGAAGGCGACGTAGCCGAGGTCGAGCAGGCCGGCCTGCCCGACGACGATGTTGAGGCCGAGCGCCAGCAGGACGTAGACCGCGACAGGGAAGAACAGGACGCTCTGCCACTTGAGCTCGAGGGTGCGCGGGTACCAGACCGCGAACGCCAGCAGCGCGAGGTAGATCAACGACTTGACCCACAGCGGCTGCGGCCCCCACCACCGGCGGACGGCGGCGGTCGGCGAGTAGCGGCGCATGGTGGCGCGCATCGCGGTCGCCACGACTAGGCCCTCGCCTGCCCGAGGCTCTCGCCGAGCAACCCCGTCGGCCGGAACATCAGCACGACCACCAGCACGGTGAACGCGAACACGTCCTTCCACTCGCCGCCGAGCACCGACGCACCCCAGTTCTCGAGGAGGCCCAGCACGAGCCCGCCGACGAGCGCGCCCCGTATGTTGCCGATGCCACCGAGCACGGCGGCGGTGAAGGCCTTGATGCCCGGTAGGAAGCCGATGTTGTAGCGGGCCGACTCGAAGAAGATGCCGTAGAGCGAACCGGCGGCCCCGGCGAGCAGGCCGCCGAGCAGGAACGTCAGGAAGATCACGCGATCGATGTCGACGCCCATCAGCGACGCGGTCTCGGCGTCCTGCGCCACGGCGCGGATGCCGCGTCCGAGCCGCGTCGTGGCGACGAAGCGCTCGAGTGCCACCATCAGGACGATGGCGCCGACGAACACGAGCACCTTGTCGGTGCGGATGTCGGCGCCGAAGAAGGTGAAGAGCTGCTTCTTCTCGAGCACGCGCGGGAAACCGAGCTGGTTGCGTCCGTAGCGGATCGCGAACAGCTCCTGCAGGAACGTCGAGATGCCGATGGCGGTGATCAACGCGGACAGCCGCGGTGCGTTGCGCCGTCTGAGTGGGCGGTAGGCGACGCGTTCCATCAGCACCGCCGCCCCGCCGGACGCGAGCATCGACGCGAGGACGACGACGAGCAGCACCGCGACGAGCACGAAACCGCCCTTGGCGGGATCGCCGGCGTCGATGCCGAGGCCGTGCATCGTGAACAGAGCGGCGAACACGCCGATCATGAAGATCTCGGAGTGGGCGAAGTTGATGAGGCGCAGCACGCCGTACACGAGCGTGTAGCCCAAGGCGATGAGCGCGTAGACCGCGCCCAGTGTGAGCCCGTCGATCGTCTGCGGCCAGAACTGGTCCTTCAGACAGTGCAGGCAGAAGTCGATGGTTTCCCCTCCTCGGACATGGCCAGGGGGCGCCCGGACGGGCGCCCCCTGGCCAGTGAGCTCGATACGGTCGGAGCGCGACCGCCGCTTCGGCCGGTCAGCCTTCCTTGGCGACGATCTTGCCGCCCTTGACCTCGAACACGAAGAGCTGGGGGGTCTTGATGTTGCCGTTGTCCTGGAACTCGATGGTCTTGGACACGCCGTCGTAGGACGTGAAGTCCTTCTCGACGTAGTTCAGCATCTTCTCGCGGGTGGTGTTCCCCGCCTCGATGCCGTTGATGAAGATGTTGGCGACGTCGTACGCCTCGGGCGAGTAGGTCCCGGGATCCTGGCCGTTCACTTCCTTGTACGACTTGTAGAAGTCGCCGAGCTTGCCGGTCGAGGCGTCGTTCGCCAGGTTGCACGGGCAGCTGAGCAGCGCGCCCTCGGCGCCGGCGGCGCCGGCGGCTTGGATGAAGCCCGGGTCGAGCGAACCGTCACCGGAGATGAACGTCGCCTTCACGCCGCCGTCGGTGAGCTGCTTCTTGAGGCGACCGGCCTCCTGGTAGTACCCGGCGTAGAAGACGACGTCCGGGTTGGCCGCCTTCGTGTCGTTGACCGCGGCGGAGAAGTCCTGCGACTTCGGATCGATCGTGAGGTTCTTGGCGACCTTGCCGCCCTTCGCCGCGATCGCCTTGCTCGTATCGGTGGCGAGGCCCTTGCCGTACTCGCTGTTGTCGTCGATGACGACGATGTTCTTGCCGCTGAGCTTGCTCGTGATGTAGTCGCCGATCGCCTGGCCCTGGAAGGTGTCGTCGGCGATCACGCGGTGGAAGACGGTGCCGTCGGGAACCACCGTCGGCAGGTCCTTGTTGGTGGCGGAGGCCGAGATCATGACCAGGCCCGCTTCCTGGAGGGCCGGGATCACGGCCTTGGTCTCGCCGGAGAACGCCGGGCCGACGACACCGATGATCTTGTCGTCGTTGATGTACTGGTCCTTGACCGTCGTGGCCTGCGCCGGGTCACCCTGGGTGTCGAACTCCTTCAGGGTGATCGTGTACTTGGCGTCGGCCTTCTTGTTGTACTCCTCGATGGCCGTCTTGGCGCCGTTGCGGATGTTGATCCCGAGGTTGGCGGCGTCGCCGGTGAGCGGACCGACGTACGCGATCGTCACCGCCTGCTTCGACCCGCTTCCGTTGTCGCCACCGCCGCCGGACGCGGTGTTGTCGTCGTCATCGTCGCCGCACGCGGCGAGGACGAGGATCAGCACTGCCAGTAGGGCAACGATCCGCCAGAGCGGACGTCGTGCACGGGACATGCCCACACTCCTTCGAGAGGATCTTGACGAGCGCGAAGGATAGACGTGGGGTCCCCGGGCGCAAGGGCACACTCGATGCGGGCGGTCCGCGCCGGTTCAGGCGGCTTCGCGCAGTTCGGCGAACGACTTCTCGATGCCCTCGGCGAGCGCCGCGACGTCGGCGCACGTCACCGAGTCGGCGAGCAAGCCGATCGTGAGCTGCGTGTCGTACGAGACGATGCCGATGCTCACGTCGAGGTTGCCGCCGACGGGCACGACCGGGAACGTCTCGAGCATCCGGGCGCCGAGCAGGTAGAGCGGGACGGGCGGGCCGGGCACGTTCGTCACGACGACGTTGATCAGCGGCTGGTGATGCACCGAGCGGGCGACGACACCCATGACCGGGGGCGGCAGGTGGTCGGAGAGGCCGACGAGCGCGGCGGACGCGTCGGCCTGGCCGCACGCCTTGCGCTGCGCCATCGCGTCGTGGACGGTGCGCAGCCGCACGTGGGGGTCGGCCTCGCCGACGGGCAGCGGGGCGATGATCGTGCCGACCCGGTTCCCGAGCGTGAGGTGGTCGCCGTCGCCGCGCAGCGACACCGGGACCATGGCGTGCAGCGTGCGGCCGTCGACGACCTCGCCGCGGTCGAGCAGCAACTGGCGCAGTCCACCGGCGACGCTGGCGAGCACGACGTCGTTGAGCGTGACGCCGGCGCGTGTCTTGACGTCGCGCACGTCGCGCAGTGGGAGCGTGACCACCTCGTAGCGGCGGTCGCGCCCGCCGATGGGCGTGTTGAGCGAGCTGCGCGGTGCGAGCGCGTCGCGGCCGACCGAGGCGAACGACCCGGCGAGGTGACGCGCCCGGTCGAGGGTGCGGCGGGGATGACGCAGCGCGCCGATCGCGGACGTCGTGAGCCGCAGCGGCTCCAGGGCGAGCTCGGCGACCGCGCCCGCGAAGGTGCGGGTGCGGCCGGGGAGCGGGTCGGGCGCCCACACGGCCGGTTCGTGGTGGGCGGGCGCGGGGTCGAGGTCGAGCAGGGCCATGGCGATGTCGACGCTCGACACGCCGTCGACCATCGCGTGGTGGATCTTCTCGATCAGAGCGACGCGTCCGCCGCTGAGACCGTCGACGAACCACATCTCCCACAGCGGGCGGGAACGGTCGAGCAGCTCGGTGTGCAGGGACGCGCAGAGCTCGCGGAGCTGGCGTTCGTCGCCGGGCGCCGGAAGCGCGACGAGGCGTACGTGGTGGGAGATGTCGAACTCGGGATCATCGACCCACATCGGGCGCCCGAGACCGAACGGCACGTCGACGAGCCGCTGGCGGAAGCGGGGCACGACGTCGAGTCGCTCGGCGGTCAGCCGCATGATCTCGTCGATGCGGATGCGGCCGTCCTCGTCGCGGAGCGGGGCGCCCTCGAAGATCGACAGCGACCCGACGTGCAGCGGCGTGGTCGGCGACTCCGCGAGCAGGAAGCCCGAATCGAGGGCGGTCAGTCGGGTTGCCGTGGTCATCGTGCCGTCCCCCCGTGGAGCGGGCGGTGCGAGGCGGGCGAACGGCGCGGGGAGGAGCGCGCCACGGCGACGCCTCGCACCGGCGCCGCGGTCGGCTGCTGCTGTTGCTGCCAGCGCAGCCGACGACGTGTCCCCAGTGCGGCGAGGGCGACGCCGGCGACGGCGAGCACGTACGGCGCGTCCGCCACGAGGCGGAGGCTCCGGAGCTGTGCTCGCACGTCGTCGGCGGTCGCCTTCACCGACGCCGGGGTCTGGGTGTACCGCAGCTCGTAGACCGGTGTTGCCGGCGCGGTCGCGGTCGCGTTGAGCGCGTCGAGCGCACCGGCGACCGGAGCGAGGTCGCGGTGGCGCTCGAGGATCCCGACGAGCGGGCCGAGCCCCGACAGGTCGGGCTTGACGCTGATCCCGTCGACGATGTCGCGCAGCTGCACCATCATCCCGGTGTTGTGCTCGGCGGCGACGCTGCCGCTGCCGTAGGCGAAGTACTGCAGCGGAACGGGCTTCGACAGCGCGTCGGCCAGCGTCGCCTGCTCGTCCGCGGTGAGGATCGCGTTCAGCGCGCCGATGGACTCGACGGGGACGCCAGCGGCCGCGAGCTGCGCGGCCACCTGCGCGGGCGTGAGCTCCATCGGCAGGCCCTGCGCGGTGAGCACGTCGCGGTACGCGGCGGACACCGGCGTCGCGGCCAACGTGCCGGCGAGGCGGGTGACGCGGAGCCCGGCCAGTTCCTCCGTCGGCGCGGCGGGGGCGGTGAAGATGCGGTACGTCGTGCCGGTCTCGGGCTTGTACATCGAGAACGACACGTCGGTCTCGTCGAACCCGAGCGGCAGCGTCACGTAGTAGCTCCCGGCCGCGCCGGTCGCGACGTTGCGCATCGACCGACGGTCCAGCGTGTAGTCGCGCGTCTGGTTGTCGGTCCGGTCGCCGATGCGAGCGACGACGCGCTCGCTGACGGTCGCCGTGCGGGCGCCGGTGCGGCCGGCGACGCTGTCGACGAAGCGATCGATCGCCAGCGTCTCGGTGCGCGGGGTGGCGAGCGTGGCGCCCGTCGACGCATCGACGAACGTGACGAACGTGCCGGCGTACTCGGCGCGCTGATGCGTGCCGGCCGGGAACCGGACCACCTGCGGGACGACCACCGGCCCCCACGCCACCGCGCCGCCGACGAGCACCGCTCCCGCCCCCATCCAGACCTTCCAACCCCGAGCGGACCGCGCCATGGGGACTCCTCCCTCTCCCCCCGTCGTCCATCGTCGGGCTCGGCGGCTCGGTGCCGACAGGGCCGTTGGTCCCGCCCGCAGCGGCGATGGTCGCTCCCTCGTGACGTGCGGCCCTTCGGCCCTACCTCGGCGACCGCCGCGCGCCGACCATCGGGGTGTCGCCCGCGCCCGAGGAGGACCCATGAGGACGAGCTGGACCGTCGACATCGAGCTGCACGAGGACGGCGACCACACCCGCGCCGACGCGGTCGCCGACCTCGCCGGTCGCCGCTACCACGGTTGGGGTCGCGCCCGTCGCAACCCGGTGGACCCCGACGTGCCGAAGATCGGCGAGGAGCTCGCCGCTGCCCGCGCGTTGTCCGACCTCGCCCACCAGTTGCTGCACGCCGCTGTCGACGACATCGAGGCGTTCGAGGGCAGGCCGGTTCGCGTCCACTCGTGAGCTGAGCGCGTCACGCGACGGCGTCGCGCAACCGCTCCCGCAGGTCGACGAGTCGCGGGTCCTCGGCGTCGAGCACGACCGGGCCGTCGGCGCCGAGGAGGGTGGCGGCGTCGATCAGCACGCCGCG
>DASSOZ010000158.1:0-5505 GCA_035700105.1 Acidimicrobiales bacterium | reverse complement strand
CGTCAACAACATCCACGTGCTCGGCGGTTCCGAGGACATCCGCGACCTGCGTTCGCTGATCCCGGTGTCGCTGCTGTGCATCGCGTCGGGCGGCGGCATGGGACCGGAGGCGCCGCTCGTGCAGACGACGGGCTCGCTCGGCTCGTGGCTGGCCACGCGCTGGCGGCTGTCGACCGAGGACATGCGCGTCCTCACGATCACCGGCATGGCCGCCGGGTTCACGGTGCTCTTCGGGGCGCCGCTCGGATCGGCGATCTTCGCCCTCGAGATCCTCCACCGTCGCGGCATGGAGTACTACGAGGCGCTCCTGCCGGCCGTGATCGGCTCGCTCGCCGGCTACGCCGTGTACCTCGTGCTCACCGGGGCGGACATCCAGTCGGTGTGGCGGTTCCCGGCGTTCGGTCCGCTGCACGCCGTCGACCTGCTGTGGGCGCTCGGCTGCGGCGTCGTCGGCGGCGCGGTGGCCGCGATCTTCACGTTCCTCTCGCAGGGCATGCGCTGGGCGTTCCGCAAGATCCCCGCGCCGATGCGGCCGCTCCTCGGAGGCGTCGCGTTGGGTGGCCTGGCGTTCTGGTCGCCGTACGCGCTGACGTTCGGCGAGTTCCAGATCCAGCCGCTGCTGGCGCGCGACGCCGCGGTCGGCGTGTTCGCGGTGGCGGTGCTCGCCAAGCTCCTCGGCACGAGCGTCACGCTGTCGTCGGGGTGGCGGGGCGGGTTCATCATCCCGATGTTCTTCATGGGTGTCGCGCTCGGCCGCCTCGGTCACCACCTCTTCCACGCGTCGAACGAGGTCGTCCTGATGGCGTGTCTGATGGCGGCGATCAACGTCGGCGTGACGAAGACACCGCTGGGGTCGACGCTGGTCGTGACGGAGATGGCCGGACTGCAGCTCTTCCCGGTGACGCTGCTCGCCGCGCTCGTGTCGCTGTTCCTCACGAGCGAGGTCGGCCTGATCCACACCCAGCGCGAGCGCGAGGGTGCGTACGAGGTGACGCAGCAGGAACCGGGCCAGTCGGTGGGTGCCCCCCTTGCCGCTCACTGACCGCGAGTACCGCTCGCTCGCGCAGTTCCGCCACGCGCTGCGGGTGTTCCAGCGCTTCTCGGAGGAGGCGGCGCGCGCCGAGGGGCTGACGCCGTCGCAGCACCAGTTGCTCCTCGCCGTGCGCGGCTGGGACGGCGAAGGCGCGCAGGCACCCTCCACGTCCGACCTGGCCGACGCACTGCAACTCAAGCTGCACTCGGTCGTCGAGCTCGTGCAGCGGGCCGAGGCCGCCGGTCTCGTCGAACGCTCCGTCGATCCCGTCGACGGCCGCCGGCAGCTCGTCGCCCTGACCCCGCTCGGCTCGAAGAAGCTGGCGTCGCTCTCCCTGCTGCACCGCGACGAGCTCCGTCGCTTCCGCGCCGAGATGGTCGACGTCCTCCGCGAGTTGGAGTAGCGAGCGTGCGATCCTGTCGCACGATGCGACTGCGATGGATCGCGCTGCTGGCGCCGGCCGTGCTGGCGGTCGCCGCGTGCGGTGGCGGATCCGGCGGCAAGGACGACCAGAGCGGGCCCGATCCGAAGCGTGACCGCGACCTCGCCAACGCGATCGCGTTCCACCAGTACGACTTCCCGGCCGGTTGGGAGCAGATCGACTTCGCCGCGCAGGGGAGTCCCCCGACGATGGAGACGCTCGCCCAGTGTCTCGGCCCGGCGCCGTCGACGACGGCCGAGTTCACCAACGGCTACCACTTCGGCCCCGGCATCAACGAGGTCGCCGTCGTCGAGGTGAAGGTGCTCCCGACGGCGGAGGCCGCCGCCAAGGTGATCGCGCCCACGGTGAAGCCGGCGTTCGGGCCGTGCGTGGTCGACCACATCAAGGGGCTGCTGTCGACGTCGCTCGGCGCGGACCTCACGCTCGCCGACCTGACCGGCTCGGCGTCCACCATCACCAACGCCACCGCGAACGGGGTCGCGATCGACATGACGGCGCACCTGACCTCGCCTCGCGGCCCGCTGACGTCGTATCCCGCGGCGGTGTTCCTCCAACGGGGGCGGGTCGTCGCGACGGTGACGCTGCTCTCCGACAACCTCTCGACCGCTGACTTCAGCCGCAGCCTGTCCGCCGCCGTCGCCAACCGGATGCCCGCGGACTGACGCCGAGGGGGCGTCGCCGCCGTACGATCGACCTCGATGGCGAAGGCGAACACGGCGCCCCGCAAGCTCCTGCTGATCGACGGGAACTCGCTCGTCTACCGGGCGTTCTTCGCGCTCCCCACCGACATGGCGACGGCGTCGGGGCAGGTGACCAACGCCGTCTTCGGGTTCACGTCGATGCTGATCAACCTCCTGAAGGATCATCAGCCCGACGCCATCTGCGTGACGTTCGACCGGCCCGAGCCGACCTTCCGCCACGAGATGCTCGCCGACTACAAGGCGGGCCGGGCCGAGGCGCCCGACATCCTCCGCCAGCAGATGGGGCTCACCCGCCAGGTCGTCGAGACGCTCAAGATCCCGATCGTCGAGATGGCCGGCTACGAGGCCGACGACTGCATCGCCACACTCGCCACGTGCGGTCGCGACCAGGGATGGGACGTCATCGTCGTCACCGGCGACCGCGACACGTACCAGCTCGTCGAGGACCCGCACGTCAAGGTCCTGTACAACCGCCGCGGCGTGTCCGACTACGTGCTCTACGACGAGGCCGGCATCAAGGAGCGCACCGGCGTCACGCCCACCGACTACCCGCAGTACGCGGCGCTGCGCGGTGACCCGTCGGACAACCTGCCGGGCGTCCCCGGCGTGGGGGAGAAGACCGCGGCCAAGCTCATCAACACCTACGGCGACATCGACGGCATCTACGCCAACCTCGACGAGCTGACGCCGAAGCTGCGCCAGAACCTCGCCGACGCCGAGGACCAGGTGCGCTCGAACGCGAAGGCGACGCCGCTCGTGCGCGACCTCGCCATCGCCGTCGACATCGAGACGCTGCGGATGGGCGAGTTCGACGCCGAGGCGGTCACGTCGCTGTTCGGCTTCCTCGAGTTCCGGACGCTCTACGACCGCCTCATCGAGGCCCTCGGCGACGCCGCCGCCTCTTCGGCCGCCGGGGGCGGCGTCGAGGCATCGGGCACGCTCGACGTCGACGTGCTCGTCGCCCGCTCCGCGAAGGACGTCGTCGCCGCCCTCGACGGTGCCGTTGCGCTGGCGGCGGACGCGCCGCTGACCGGACTCGCGATCGCGCTCGACGACGAGCACGCGCTGTGGGTGCCGGCCGACCTGTTGCGTGACGGCGCCGTCGTCGACGCGCTGAACGGCGTCTCGTCGTTCGACGCCCACCGCGCCAAGGACCTCATGCGCGCCCTCGACGCGTACGGCGTCGACCTGCGAAACCTGCGACTCGACACCGCGCTCGCCGCGTACCTCATCGACCCGGCCGGCAACGAGTACGTCCTCGACGACCTCGCCGTGCGCCACCTCGGACTCGAGCTGCGTTCACCCGACGCGCCGCCGCCCGACCAGCTCGACCTCGACGGCACGGCCGACGAGTTCGCCGACATGAACGACACGGGCCGGCGCGCCGTCGCCGTCCGCCGTCTCGTCGCCCCGCTGTCGGAGGCGCTGTCGGCGCGGGGTCTGAGTTCGCTGTACGACGACGTCGAGCGACCGCTCGTGCGCGTGCTGGCGAAGATGGAGGCGGTCGGCATCCGCGTCGACGTCGACAGGCTCCGCGAGCTCGCCGGCGGCTGGGTCGACCAGTGCCGGAAGCTCGAGCGTCAGATCCAGGACGACGCCGGCGAGGACTTCACCGTCAACTCGACCGTGCAGCTCCGCCACATCCTCTTCGACAAGCTCGGGCTCGCACCGCAGAAGAAGACGAAGACCGGCTACTCCACCGACGCGGCGTCGCTCGAGAAGCTGCGGGGCGAGCACCCGATCATCGACCACCTCCTCGAGTACCGCGAGGTCGAGAAGCTGCGCTCGACGTACGGCGACGCGCTCACGTCCGCGGTCGGCGACGACGGCCGCATCCACGCCACGTTCCAGCAGACCGTTGCTCGCACCGGCCGGCTGTCGTCGGACAACCCGAACCTGCACAACATCCCGATCCGCACCGACGAGGGTCGCCGCATCCGCGAGTGCTTCGTCCCCGAGGCGGGCTGGAAGTTCCTCGTCGCCGACTACAACCAGATCGAGCTCCGCGTCATCGCCCACCTGGCCGAGGACCCGGGCCTCGTCGAGGCGTTCACCACCGGGGCCGACATCCACAACGCGACCGCGTCGCGCATCTTCGGCGTCGACCCCGGCGACGTGACGGTGGGGCAGCGGTCGAAGGCGAAGATGGTGTCCTACGGCCTCGCCTACGGCATGGAGGCGTACGGGCTCGGCCAGCGCCTCGGCATCCCGACCGACGAGGCCGCCGAGATCCTGAGCGCGTACTTCGAGGGCTTCCCGAAGGTGAAGGCCTACATGGAGCAGGTCGTCGCCGAAGCGCGCGACCGCGGGTACACCGAGACGCTCTTCGGGCGCCGCCGCCAGATCCCCGAGCTGTCGTCGTCCAACTTCCGCATCCGCCAGGCGGGCGAGCGCCAGGCGATGAACGCCGGCATCCAGGGCCTCGCCGCCGACATCTTCAAGGTCGCCCTCGTGCAGCTGGACGCCGCGCTGGAGTCGGGCGGTCACGCGTCCCGCCTGGTGCTCCAGGTCCACGACGAGGTCATCCTCGAGGTCCCGCCCGACGAGGTCGACGCCGTCGGCGCGCTCACGCTCGACACGATGCGGGGCGCGTGCGTGCTCAACGTCCCCCTCGAGGTCAACCTCTCGTGGGGTGACTCGTGGGCGGACGCCAAGGGCTGACCGCGCTGCTGCGTCTCATGCCGATCGGGCCACCGGCGGGCCGGCGCGGCTGCGGTGCGCGGGGTGCTCGGGGTCGTCGGGCGGCACCATCCGCCGCTTGCCCCTTCCCTCCACGAGCTGCCAGTTCGACCGGGTCTTCAGGGCGTGGTGGTGGTGGCAGAGCGGGTCGAGCGCCGTGACCTTCGTGACGTAGCTGCCCGCCCAGTCGATGCGGTGGTCGATCTCGAGGCGCGCCGTCTGCGTGCAGCCGAGCGCGGCGCACGTCGGCGACAGCCACTCCAGCGCGGTGCGCTGCACGGCCGTGGCGCGCCGGCCGAGGTGGGCGACGTTGAGGACATCGACACCCCGCGTGACCACGGCCGCGACGAACGGGTCGTCGTGGGCGAGCAGGTCGCGCACGACGCGCACCGGCACCGGGCCGACGCCGGCGATCTCGCACACCTCGCCGTCGTCGACGCAGCCACGGCGGAGGGCCTCGCGGTCGACGCGCACGATGACCTTGGCGGGCGACGGTGCGCGTCGCCCGGTGCCTGGCCCCTCACCTGCGCCTGCACCGATCGCCGCCCGCGCCATCGCGAGCAGCGCGTCGGCGGCGTACGCGTCGAACGACTCGCGCCGACCCTCCTCGCGCGCCCGCCGGAACTCGCGTTCGGTGTACCCCTCGACGA
>DASSOZ010000157.1:0-77704 GCA_035700105.1 Acidimicrobiales bacterium | reverse complement strand
ATAGCGGGCCCAACTGACCGAAAGCCCGATTCCGACTGGGTGGTCACGGCGCCACCTCGGCCAGCGCGGGGAGGTCCTCCTGGTCGGCGGTGTCGGGACGAGCGCGCAGGAAGGGGCGGTCCTTCAGGCGCAGGATCGGCTTCTCGACGAGGAGGTACGACGCCGTCGCCGTCACGACGGTGCAGACGAACGCGATCCCCGCGACCTTCCAGAGCGAGGCGTCGAACAGTTGGCCGTCGGTCCAGTCCATCGCCTTGCCGAGCCACGCCTGGTGCCACACGTACACGCCATAGGACACGAGCCCGAGCCCGTACATGGGCGGCGACGCGAGGAACCGGCGCACGACACCGCGCGGCTGCGGGCCGAACACGGCCGGCAGCAGCAGGAACAACGACATGCCGGCGTACAGCGCGTGGCGCTGCCATTCCTGCCACGGCGTGCCGTCCTGCAGGCCGTCGGGCAGCCCGACGTGCCACGACACCAGGTAGAGGCACAGCGCGGCGAACGCCCACCAGACGACCGACGGCACACGCCCGACGGCGCGGGCGACGCCCCACTCGTGTCCGCCGACCTGCCCCGCCGCGCTCACGACGGCGAGCAGCATGCCGATGCCGAACAGGTCGACGTGCGCCGGCAGCCAGTAGCGCATGAGGTTCTTGTACGTCGCCGGACCGGGATCGACCGGGAACAGCAGCGTCCGGTACGCGAGCCCGGCGCCGATGAGTACCGCGAGCGCCACGAGCTCGACGCGCACGCGATTGGCGGACCGCCGCGCGACCCGCGCGACGAGCCACGCATAGGCGGGCAGCACGAGGTAGAAGCTGATCTCGGTCGCGAGGCTCCACGCCTGCGAGATCCCGCCGAAGAACCGCTTCTTGTCGTAGATCTGCACCAACCCGCCGTAGATGGCCGCGCTCTTGGCGCCGTGGAGCTCGAGGCCGAAGAACGTGACGATGCCGATGAGCGCCACCCAGTACGCCGGGAAGATGCGAAGCACGCGCCGCCCGTAGAACTTCACCGCTCCGAGCGGACGCCGGCCGCTCAGGTGGGCGACGACGAACGGCCGGTAGAGCAGGAAGCCCGAGATCAGGAAGAAGATCGTGACGCCCGAGTCCATGCGCTCGAGGTACGGACCGATTCCGTGGTGCTTCATGCTCGTCCCGGTGGTGAAGCCGGCGTGGTGGAGCAGCACGAACGTCGCCGCGATCGCCCGCAACCCGTCGAAGCACGGAAAGTGCGTCGACACACCCTCCTCGTGCTTCACGGGTCGAGAGCCTACGAGGGGGCGGTGTCGCCGCTGGCGACGGCGCCGAGCCCGCCGGTCATGCGCTCGGCCAGCGTCCCCTTGCCGAACAGGCGCCCGGTGACCATGCCGAGCAGTTCGCGCCTTCTGCGCCACGCGACGCCGGCCATGCGCGGCGTGAGGACGCGGCGCAGCGGCAGGTAGCCCAGCTCGTGCACCGCCATCAGCGCCCAGAACGCGAGGTCGGTGTCGACGCCACCCGGTCGCAGCTCGACGCGCATCCGCATCGAGATGTGGATGAGGTTGACGAGGTCCTTCTCGACCGCGTCGGCGAGCACCGCCTCGGGCACGCGCACGATCGACGCGTGCCCGCCGGGCAGCGACGCCGACCGGTACACGCGACCGGCGCGCCCGTCGACGACCCACCACGGCATCACGGCATCCGACGGGACCTCGAACACGACGGGCCGTTTGAGCAGCACCCGCCCGGCGCCCGGCGGCAGCGCGTCGACGAATCGCTGCATGTGCGCGGCGAACGCCGGCCACGGCACCGTGACGCTCGCCTCGTCGGCCAGCGCGGCGTCGACCACCGGGCGGGCCTTGTCCGTCAGGACCGCGAGGTGCTCGCCGCGCCGCGAGTACCAGTCGTGCTCGGCGACGTCGAAGCCGCGTGCCGCCGACCAGGAGTCGCCCGGGACGAGCACCTTCAGCTCGACGCCGGCGACGCCCCCGGCGGCCTCGAACGCGTCCCGCACCTCGACGGGCGTGACGATGTGGTCGTTGACGTCGGCCGTCTCCGGGTGGAGGAAGCACGTCATCGACGCGAACGGCACCGCGTAGCGCGGCCGCATCTCGCGCACGATGGCGAGGAAGTCGGCGGCATACGAGTCGCGCGACAGGACGGCCAGGTCCTTGGGATCGTCGGCGGTGTAGTGGACGGGATACGCCTGCGCCCACGAGTGGCTCTTGAACAGGAACGTCGGCGGCCCGAAGTCGTCGAGCACCTGCTGCAGTGACGCGCCCCGCATCTTGCAGTCGTTGAGGTCGGCGAGGACGGTGCCGTCGTCCGACGCGATCACGAACGCGCTGTCGTCGAAGCCGTACTGGTACGACGCGACTCGCAGCCCGGGCGCCAGCGGCGTGACCTCGCCGTGCGGTAGCTCGGTAACGGAGGCGAACCCGAGCGAACGCACCTCGCCGGGCATGACGTCCACACCGAAGCGCGGGACGAGAACCCGCGCGCCCTTGTCGAGCCGGCGCATCGACGGGTAGTGGAAGTGGTCGAAGTGGTGGTGCGTGAGGTACACGTACGTCGGCCGCAGGTGGGCCTCCGACGCCTCGCTCGGCGGGTAGTGCCACCACGAGCGCCAGTAACACGAACCGCCGAGCCACGGGTCGACGAGGATCGATGTCGAGCTGGCCTCGTGCTCGACGAACAGCGCACCGTGCCCGAGGACGGTGAACTCCACGGCGCTACTCGGCGTCGCTGCTGGGCGCACCGGCGAGGTGGTGCGACCGGTGCGCCTCGACCACCTCGCGCGGGATCACCGGCGCGTCCCGCCCGCTGCCACCTTCCTTCGTCGGGCCGACGGCCTCCTCGTGGTACTCCTCCTCGACGTTCACGGCCCAGATGTCGTGGGAGGCACCGTCGACGATGTTCTCGACCGTCAGCATCGCCGTGTACATCGAGTGGTCCTGGTTGTTGTACTTGTGCATCCCGTTGCGACCGACCGGGTGCACGTTCGGCGTGTTCGCCGCGAGCCACTCGCGGATGACGTCGACGTTGCGGCGGTAGCGCTCGTCGTACATCGGATAGGCCTTGGGCATCCGCACGACGTACCCGGCCTCCACCTTCGCGGGGTCGTCGAGCAGGCCGATACGCACGAGCTCCTCGGTGCCGAGCTTCACGAGGTACTCGTCGGGTGACGACCACAGCTCGTCACCCTCGAACACGAAGTACTCGAGGCCGAGACACGTGCGGCCTTCCTTCACCATGTACGGGGACCACGAGCCGAAGTTCTGGATGCGCCCGACGTTGACCTCACGGGCATGCACGTAGATCCAGTTGTCGGGGAAGCCGTCGTCCTCGGGGACGACGAGCGCGACGGTGAGGAAGTCGCGATACGCGAGGTCGTCGGCGGCGGCGACGGCCTCGGGCGACGCCGGCGGGTCCATCGCCTTGAGCAGCTGGCTGAACGGCATCGACGAGATGACGTCGCTGCACGGCATGCGCATCGGGGTGCCGCCCTGGTCGGCGGTGACCGCGACGGCCCTGCCGTCCTCGTGGTGGATCGTCGTGACCCGCGTCTCCATGAGGACCTTGGCGCCGCGCTCCTCGACCTTGTCGCGGCACACCTCCCACATCTGACCGGGGCCGAGCTTCGGGTACTCGAACTCCTCGATCAGCGACGTGATGTCCTTCTGGTTCCGCTTCGGCAGGACCGCGTTGATGATCGCCTTGCTGAGGCTCAGCGACTTCACGCGCTGGGCCGCCCAGTCCGCCGGCATGTCGCTGACGGGGACACCCCACACCTTCTCGGTGTACGTCTTGAAGAACGTGCGATAGAGGCGCCACCCGAAGCGGGCGACCAACCAGCCCTCGTAGTTCGTCTGGTCCTTGGGTGGCCGGATGCGCGCCCACACGTACGACAGCACGCACAGGACGGCCTCGACGATGCCGAGGTTGCTCAGCGCGTTGAACGCCTTGAGCGGGTAGTCGTAGAACTTGCCCTCGTAGTAGATGCGGCTCATGCGCGGGCGCAGCAGGAAGTCCTCGTCGGGCAGGACCTCGTGCCAGAAGTGCTCGACCGGCTTCACCTTCGTGAAGAAGCGGTGACCGCCGATGTCGAAGCGCCACCCGTCCCGCTCGACGGTGCGGCTGATGCCGCCGACGACGCTGTCCGCCTCGAGGATCGTGGACGGCCGTCCGCGACGGGCGAGCTCGTAGGCGGCGGTGAGCCCGGCCGGCCCGGCTCCGATGATGACGACGTCGTCGTGTTCGCCCATGCGGGGAACGAACCTACCCGTCGGCCCCTTCCGCACTGAGATCCCTCGCCAGCTCGGCGCGGGTGTCGTCCGAGAGCGCGGTGACGTGCTCGTAGTTCGGGTGGACGATGGCGAGCTCGACCGGGCCCGAGGAGAACGCGTCGACCTGCTCGGGCGTCAGGCGGAAGCGCACGTAGTGCACCGATGCGGTGACGTCCTCACGCGTCAGCTGGTCGGCGTGCTCCTCGTCGACCTCGTTGCGGACGGCGATGCCGTCGGCGAGGCGCAACTCCAGCGCGGTCTCGATGCCGACGAGCTTCGGGAGCCACTCCATGAGGTCGTCCTTCGACGTCAGCTCGACGAACAGCGTGGCGCTCAAGGTGCCCGGGTCGGGAATGAGCGGGTTGTACGTGTCGAGTTCGTGGAGGATCGCCTCGTCGGAGTAGAGCTTCTCGACGCGCGCCATCTCCTGGATCTGGAAGCGGATCGTGTCGCGGTTCTCGAACACGAGCGTCACGAACGGGCCGACGGCGACGCGGCGCTTCTTCTTCAGCGCGATCACGCGGTCGCGGAACTGCGCCCGCTCGCGCTCGTAGGCGCGGGCGTCGGCGATGTCGTCGAGCGTCAGGCGTCGCATGTCGTCGTCACTCCTCCTCGTCCGGGATGCCGTAGGCGCGGGCGATGACCTGCACCGGGTGCACCGGCCGCCGACCCGTCTCCTCGAAGATCGCCCCGTTGGCGAGGTGGCAGTCGCCGGCGACGACGTCGCCACCCGCGTCGTCGATCGCCTGCTTCAGAGGCTGCGCGACCCGGCGCGCCAGCTCGTAGTTCTCGGCCCGGTAGCCCCACGTCCCGTCGATGCCGGAGCACCTGTCGACGACCGTGACCTGCGCGCCCGTCAGCGCCATGAGGTCGCGTGACCGGAACCCGATGTTCTGCGCCCGCAGGTGGCACGGCGCGTGCCACGTCACGGTCTCGGGCACCTTGCCCGGGAACGCCGTGTCGAGCCCGCCCCGGCGATGGACGTCGACGAGGTACTCGGCGGCGTCGTAGGTGTGCTCGGCGACGAGGCGGGCGTCGGCCGACTGCAGGTAGTCGGGATACTCACGCTTGAGCACGTACCCGCACGTCGGCTGCGGGACGACGACGTCGCGCCCGGCGCGCACGGCGCGGGCCAGGACCTCGACGTTCCTGCGGCCCTGCTCGAGGAACGGCTCGACGTCGCCGGAATCGAGCCACGGCATGCCGCAGCACACGGTTCCGGCCGGGACGTCGATCGAGATGTCGTTGTGCTCGTAGACCTTCACGACATCCCTGCCGATGCCGGGTGACTGGTACTCCACGAGGCACGTCGGGAACAGCGCGACGCGGCCGTTGGCGCCGGCCGCCCGCCGCTCGGCGCGCGTCTTCCACCACGTCGAGAACCGCTGCTTGGCGTACGGCGGCAGCACGCGCTCGGCCGCCAACCCGCCGAGCTTCTCCATCACGCGACGGATGGGGGTGCCCGGCGTCGTGAGCACGCGGTTCACGAGCGGCGTGCGCGCCGCCATCGCCGACGCGACGCGCCCCGTCAGATCGGTGCGGCCCATCAGCTGGCCGTCGACGTCGATGCGCGATTTCGCCCGCTCGGCCGCCGCTGCCCGCAGCATCAGACGGGGGAAGTCGAGCGCCCACTCGTGCGGCGGCACGTACGGGCACTTCAGCTGGCACAGCTTGCACTGGTAGCACTCGTCGACGACGCGGTCCTGCTCGTCGTGCGACAGCCCGGCGACGTCACCGTCGCGCGCGTCGATCAGGTCGAACAGCGTCGAGAACGACGGGCACAGGTTCCAGCACAGCCGGCAGCCGTGGCACAGGTCGTAGACCCGCGTGAGCTCGTCGCGAAGGTCGCCCTCGTCGAGGTACCGCGGGTCGTGCGGATCGTAGGTCGTGGTCATGACGCGTCGGTGCCGGCGGACACGAGGTCCGCCGGCACCGTGCACATCACTACTTGATGGACTCGAGGCCCTGCTGGAAGCGACCGGCGTGGCTCTTCTCGGCACGCGCGAGCGTCTCGAGCCACTCGGCGACCTCCTCGAAGCCCTCGTCACGCGCCGTCTTGGCGAAGCCCGGGTACATCTCGGTGTACTCGTAGGTCTCGCCCTCGATCGCCGACTTGAGGTTGTCGGCGGTCGCGCCGACGGCGACGCCCGTCACCGGGTCGCCGACCTCGGCGAGGTGGTCGAAGTGGCCGAACGCGTGACCCGTCTCGCCCTCGGCGACCGAGCGGAACAGCGCGGCGACGTCGGGGTAGCCCTCGATGTCGGCCTTCTGGGCGAAGTACAGGTACCGGCGGTTCGCCTGGCTCTCGCCGGCGAACGCCTCCTTCAGGTTCTCGTGGGTCTTGGAGCCCTTGAGCTCAGCCATGCGCAGCCTCTCCTCGTCGTGTCGTCTCGCACTCGGCACAGAGCCCGCGGAAGACGATCTCCGCGGAGCCGATCGTGAAGCCCTGCCGTTGCCGGGCCGGCACCGTCAGCCCCGGGTACTCGGCGTACAGGTCGCGGACCTTGCCGCAGCCGCCGCACACCAGGTGGTGGTGGGCGTCGACGTTGGGGTCGAAGCGCGTCGCGCCGGTGCCCAGGTCGAGCTGCTGGATCTCACCCATGGCGGCCAGATCGTTGAGCGTCTGGTACACCGTCTTCAGGGCGATCGTCGGCATCTCCGCCCGGGCGGTGGCGTAGAGCGCCTCCGCGGTGGGGTGCGCGCCGTTGCCGTGCAGTGCCTTGAAGATGCACTGTCGTTGCGGGGTCACCTTCAGGCCTCGGGCCCGGAACAGCTCGGTGAGCTCGGCGACGGACTTCACGCCCGGCACCCTATTCACAACGTTTGGCATTTGCCAACGGTTGTCATTCCAGCTGCTTTCGGCCACTTGGGTGGCCCATAGCACGCCGAACTGGCCGAAAGCACCGGTCGGGCGCCCGCTTAGGATCGCCCCCCGACGTGACGACGACCGACGAGGACCTCCACGCCGACGTCCACCCCGGGCGTCAGCGCCTGGCGCTGACGCTTGCGCTCGCCATCACGATCCCGGGCATCTTCCTGCGGCTCAGCGACGCCCACCTGACCGACTGGCTGCTCGCCGCGCTGTTCGGCCTGGCGATCGTCGGCGCCGCGTTCATGCTCTCGTGGGCGGCCGAGGTCGCGCAGCTCGACATCTCCGCCGGGCTGGCGATCGCCGTGCTGGCGTTCATCGCCGTGCTCCCGGAGTACGCCGTCGACCTGGTCTTCGCGATCAAGGGCGGCAACTCGTTCGAGGAGACCGGCCGCGCCTGCCTCCCGCACGCGGGGACGACCGAGTCACCGTGCCGGCTCGCACTGGCGAACATGACCGGCGCGAACCGGCTGCTCATCGGCGTCGGCTGGTCGATGGTCGTGTTCCTCGCCTGGTGGGTGTGGCGCAAGCGCGGTCAGCCGGAACGGGGACGCGGCGTCATGCTCGAGCGGTCGCACTCCGTGGAGCTCGGCTACCTCACGCTGGCGACGCTGTACTCGCTGACGCTCCCGCTGAAGCGGTCGGTCACGCTCATCGACGCCGTCGTCCTCGTGTCGATCTTCATCGCGTACACGATCCGCATCTCCCGGGCGCCGGCCGAGGAGCCGCACCTCGTCGGTCCGGCGCGCTGGATCGGGTCGTTCACCGTGCGCGGCAGACGGATCACCGTCGCGTTGCTGTTCCTGTTCGCGGCGGGGGTGATCCTGCTGTGCGCCGAGCACTTCGCCGACGCGCTCGTCGAGACCGGTGCCTCGCTCGGCGTCAGCGAGTTCCTGCTCGTCCAGTGGCTGGCGCCGCTGGCGTCGGAGGCCCCGGAGCTGCTCGTCGCCGGCATGTACGCGTGGCGACTCAACACGAACGCCGGCCTCGGCACACTCGTGTCGTCCAAGGTCAACCAGTGGACGCTGCTCGTCGGGACGCTGCCGATCGCGTTCGCCATCGCGTCGGGGTCGCTGCACGGGCTGCCGCTCGACTCCCTGCAGCGCGAGGAGCTGTTCCTCACTGCGGGGCAGTCGCTGTTCGCCGTCGCCATCCTCGCCAACCTCGAGATGTCGATCGGCGAGGCGTGGTGGCTGCTGTCGCTGTTCCTCGTGCAGTTCGTCGCCGGCGCGGTCGGGCCGGAGTCGATGCACGACGACGCCCGCGTCATCACCGGCATCATCTACGTCGTGCTCGGCGTGTACCTGCTCGCCAGGAAGGGACCCGCGCTGCGGAAACTCTTCCGCGACGGCTTCCGAACGCCGTACTCCGAACTGGTGGACCACACATGAGCGTCAGCACGTTCGACCGCGCCACCGCGACGCGGCGGCTGGCGAACGAGGCGTTCGACGTCCTCGTCGTCGGCGGCGGGATCACCGGCGCCGGCGTCGCGCTCGACGCCGCTGCGCGCGGCCTGCGGGTCGCGCTCGTCGAGAAGGACGACTTCGCATCGGGCACGTCGTCGAAGTCGTCGAAGCTCGTGCACGGCGGGCTGCGCTACCTGCAGCAGAAGGAGGTCGGCCTCGTCTACGAGGCGCTCCACGAGCGCCAGCGGCTCCTGCGCAACGCGCCGCACCTCGTCCGGATCCTGCCCTTCCTCATCCCGCTGTTCGGCAAGGAGGGCGTGATCAACAAGACGGTCGCGAAGGCGATGTCGTCGGCGCTGTGGATGTACGACTTCACCGGCGGGCTGCGCATCGGCAAGCTGCACAAGCGGATCTCGCCCGACGAGGCGATCGCCCACATGCCGACGCTGCGCTCCGACCGGCTCGTCGCCGGGTGGCTGTACTACGACGCGCAGGCCGACGACGCCCGGCTCACGCTGGCGATCATCCGGACGGCCGTGCTCGACCACGGCGCGGTCGCCCTCAACCACTGCGCGGTGACCGGCTTCGTGAAGTCCGACGACGGCCGTGTGCGCGGTGCGACGCTGGCGGACGGGACGGTGGTGCGAGCCGGTGTCGTCGTCAACGCGACCGGCGTGTGGGCCGACGAGGTCCAGGCGCTCGACAGCGGCAGCGAGCAGCACGGGATCCGTCCGGCGAAGGGCGTCCACCTGACCGTGCCGTGGGACCTCGTGCGCAACGACATCGCCGCGGTCGTGCCGGTGCCGAGGGACAAGCGGTCGGTGTTCGTCGTGCCGTGGGGCGGCCTCACGTACATCGGGACGACCGACACCGACTACGACGGTCCGCTCGACGACCCGACGTGCACGCCGGAGGACATCTCCTACGTGCTCGGCGCGATCAACGCCGCGATCACGACGCCGATCCCCGAGTCGGCGGTCGTCGGGACGTGGGCGGGGTTGCGGCCGCTGGTGTCGGCGGCGAAGTCGGCGCGCACCGCCGACCTGTCGCGGCGCCACCGTGTTGCCACGTCGCCGTCCGGAGTGGTGACGGTCACGGGCGGGAAGCTGACGACGTACCGGCGCATGGCGGCCGACACCGTCGACGTGGTCGTCCGGTCGCTGCGGCGCGGGTCGAGGCGGTCGCCGACGAAACGGTTGCCACTGCGCGGTGCCGACGGCTGGGAGTCGGTGTCCGACGAGCACCTCGCCCGCCGGTACGGCTCGGAGGCACGCGTCGTGCTGGCGATGATCGCCGCCGACCCGTCGCTCGGCGCGCCACTCGTTCCCGGACTTCCGTACGTGCGGGCGGAGGCGGTGTACGCGGCGCGCTACGAGATGGCGACGTCGGTCGACGACGTCCTGTCGCGACGGACACGGGCGCGTCTGCTGGCGCGTGACGCGTCGGCGGCCGCGGCGGCGGCGGTCGGCGAGCTGATCGCACCGGAGCTCGGGTGGTCGGCCGACCACGTCGCACGGGACGTCGCCGCGTACCGGGCGTCGGTGGAGCGGGAGCGGGATGCCGCGGGGCTGCCGGCGGGGGTCGCGTGATCGAGCCGCGCCGCGGCGAGGCGACGCCGCCGATCGCACTGCCGTCGCCGTCGACGGTGACGCCCGTGCTCGGCGGCGGCGTGGCGCTCGACGACGCCTTCGTGGCGCGCCTGCGCGATGTCTGCGCGTCGGTGTCGGTCGAGGCCGCCGATCTCGCCGAGCACTCGCGGGACTGGTGGCCGCTCGCCATGACGTGGGCGCTCGACTCGCAGGTCGCCGGGCTGGCCGGGGCGGTCGCCCGGGTCTCGTCGATCGACGAGGTGGCCGGCGTGCTGCGGCTGTGCAACGACGCGGGCGTGCCGGTGACGGCGTCGGCGGGGCGCAGCGGCGTGTGCGGGTCGGCGGTGCCGGTACACGGCGGCGTCGTCCTCGACGTGTGCGGGCTGCACGGGATCGTCGACGTCGATCGCGAGTCGATGACCGTCGACGTGCGCGCCGGCACATTCGGCGACGTGTTCGAGGACGCGCTGGGCGAGATCGACCTCACCGTCGGGCACTGGCCGCAGTCGATGGCGCTGTCGACGGTCGGCGGCTGGCTGGCGTGCCGCTCGGCCGGTCAGTACTCGAACCGCTACGGGAAGATCGAGGACATCGTCGTCGGACTCGACGTCGTGCTCGCCGACGGGCGGCTCGTGCACACCGGCGGCTGGCCCCGGGCCGCGGTCGGTCCCGATCTCACGCAGCTGTTCGTCGGGTCCGATGGGACGCTCGGGGTCATCACGGGCGCCCGGCTGCGGTGCCACTCGAAGCCAGCGGCGACGTGGGGCGCGGCGTTCGGGTTCGCCTCGTTCGCGGACGGGCTGGACGCGTGCCGGCGGGTCATCCAGCGGGGCGGGCGGCCGGCGGTGCTGCGGCTCTACGACCAGGTCGAGTCGAAGCGCTCGTTCGAGATCGACGGCCGGTGCGTGCTGCTGGCGTGGGACGAGGCCGACCCGTTCGTGTTGCGCGCCTCCGAGGGCGTGGTCGTCGAGGAGTGCGTCGAGGGCGAGCGACTCGACGACGGGCTCGTCGATCGTTGGTTCTCGCACCGCAACGACGTGTCGGCGCTCGAGGCGCTCGTCTCACGCGGGTACGTGCTCGACACGATCGAGGTGTCGGCGCCATGGTCGGCGCTGGCGCCGATCTACACCGATGCCGTCACTGCGCTGTCAGGCCTCGACGGTGTGCTGGCGGCGTCGGCGCACCAGTCGCACGCGTACGTCGACGGCGCGTGCCTGTACTTCACGTTCGCCGGCAGCGTCGGCGACGACCGGGCGGCGAAGGACGACTTCTACCGCGCCGCGTGGGACGCGGTGACGTGGGCGGTGCGGCTGCGGGGTGGCGCGCTGTCGCATCACCACGGCGTCGGCGTGAACCGCGGGCGCTACATGCGCGACGCGCTCGGCGCCGGCTTCGACGTGCTGGCGGCGGTGAAGTCGGCGCTCGATCCGCGGGGCGTGCTGAACCCGGGCAAGCTCGGGTTGTCGTCGCCGTGGGCGCCGGACGGCGGCGTGCCGTGGCCATAGGCGCCGGCCGGGTGCACGTCGAGCGCCGGGCGGTGCTGGCGGGGGCGCTGGTGGGCTTCGTCGTCGCCGCCGCGTCGATCCTGTTGTGGCAGCTGTGCGACGCCGTCTTCGACCTCGGTGACTCGTCGCTCGTCTTCGCGTTCTACGTCGTCGTGCTCGTCGGGTGGATCGCTGCGGGGTACGTCGCCGGGCGGCGATCGCCCGACGCGCCGTACTCCCACGGCGTGCTGGCGTCGGTCGTGTCGTTCGCGCCCATCGCCGTCGTCGGGTTGGTGATCGCCGCCGCTCGCGGCGACGACATCCCCGCGGTCGAGATGACGTTCAACCTGCTGGTCGCCGGGTCGGCAGGCATCCTCGGCGGCTTGCTCGCCGGCGCCCGCCCCTAGGAGCCTGCAGTCGTGAGCCACCTGGTCATCGACGTCGGGACCTCGGGCGTGCGGGCTGCCATCGTGCGGCCGGACGCGTCGGTCGAGCACGTGACGTACCGCGAGGTGCTGCCGTCGTCGCCGCTGCCGAACTTCGTCGAGTTCGACGCGTCGGTGATGGCGTCGGCGGCGCTGGAGTGCGCGCGTGCGACCCTCGATGCCGCCGGCGGTGCGGGTGCCGTCACTTCGGTGGGGATCGCGAACCAGCGGGCGTCGACGATCGTGTGGGACCGCTCGACCGGCGCGCCGGTCGGGCCCGGCGTCGGGTGGCAGGACCTGCGGACCGTCGGCACGTGCCTTGCGCTGCGGTCGGAGGGCATCCGCGTCGCGCCGAACACGTCGGCGACGAAGCTGGCGTTCCTGTTGGACATGGCCGACCCGGCGCGCGAGCGCGACCTCTGCTTCGGGACCGTCGACTCGTGGATCGTCTGGCACCTGACCGAGGGCGCCGCCCACGTGACCGACCTGTCGAACGCCGCGGTGACGGACCTGCTGCGGCGCGACGGTTCGGCGTGGGACCTCGACGGTGTCGTGTCCGCGCTGCGGATCCCGCCGTCGGTGTTGCCGTCGATCGTCGACTCGACGGGATTCGTCGCGCCGGCGACGGCGCTACCGGGCGCGCCGATGATCGCGGGTCTGGCCGGCGACCAGCAGGCGTCGCTGATCGGTCAGGGGTGCGTGACGCCGGGGCTGGCGAAGATCACGTTCGGGACGGGCGGGATGCTCGACGTGTGCGTCGGTCCGTCGCGCCCGTCGTTCGAGACGCGGGGCCCCTCGGGCGGGTGCTTCCCGATCGTCGCGTGGCGCGACGGCGGGTCGGCGGTGTGGGGCGTGGAGGCCGTGATGCTGGCGGCGGGATCGAACGTCGAGTGGCTGCGCGACGACCTCGGGCTGATCGCGACGGCCGCGGAGTCCGCGGCCGTCGCGGCTGCGTGCTCGGACACCGGCGACGTCTGGTACGTCCCGGCGTTGATGGGCCTCGGCTCGCCGGTGTGGGACTTCGGGGCCCGCGGGACGTTGGTCGGGCTGACCCGCGGGTCGGGCCGCGCCGAGGTCGTGCGCGCCGTGCTCGAGGGCGTCGCCCATCGTGGCGCCGACCTGGTCGCCGCGGCCGAGGCCGACACCGGCCTGTCGCTGTCGTCCGACGGCGGCGCGCTGCGCGTCGACGGCGGGATGACGGCCAACGAGGTGTTCGTCCAGGCGCTGGCCGACGCGTGCGGGCGGCCGGTCGAGGTCTCGCCCGTCGTCGAGGCGACGACGCTCGGAGCGGCGTTCCTGGCGGGTCTCGCCTCGGGCACGTGGGCGTCGTGGTCCGACGTCGCGGCCACGTGGGCGCCGCGGGTCGCCGTCGAACCGTCGCTGTCCGCGTCCGCCGCGGCGTCGCGCCGCGACCGCTGGCTGGCCGCCCGGAGCCGGGCAGAGCGGTGGATCCCGGAGCTGTCCTCGCTCGACTTCTGAGCCGCAACCGGCCCGCCACCGCCACTTCATCACATGAAACGAACCCGGGCGCCCGGGCGACCATCTTCATCGCCGATCTCACAGTGGGTACAGGGTTCGGCATGGCTGAGCGCGACCGGGACCCCGAGGAACTGACCGAGACCGAGATCGAGCAGCAGGCGGCGGCGACGCCCGACGACCCGATCACGCGGCGGGAGGAGTTCGAGCTCGACCTGATGGAACACGACGACTCGCCCGACGGCGAGATCGTCGGCGACGAGATGCCGTAGCCTGGTCGCTCGGTACGGTGAGCCGGCCGGGTGGCCGCGGCGCCGGCCGTCGCTTCGGCGGCGGGACGGCGTCGAGGAAAGTCGGGACTCCGCAGGGCAGAGTGCTGGTGAGAGCCAGGGCGGGGTGACCTGTCGGATCAGGGCAACAGAGAGCAGACCGCCGATGGCCGTTGCGGCGTTCGCCGGAGCGGCACAGGCAAGGGTGAAACGGTGCGGTAAGAGCGCACCAGCGTCCGGGGCGACCCGGGCGGCTCGGTAACCCCCACTCGGAGCAAGGCCGAACAGGAGCAGGGTGGCCCGCCCGTCACGCTCCAGGTAGGCCGCACAGATGGATGGCCACCGAACCGGCCGCCCGAAAGGGCCCGGGGAACAGGATCCCGCTTACAGGCCGGCTCACCGTCACCGACCGCCGGCCGTCAGGTCGCCGGTATCGAGATCCGTCAGACGCGGATCGCGAGCAGCGAGCGACGCCGGCGGCACGGCGCGGGGCGGGTGTGTCGCCCGCCGCCGGCGGCGGACCACTCCGCGAGGCGCCCGGCGTCGCGGCGGGCGAAGGCGGTGACGACGGGCCGCATCACGTCGAGTGCGGCGGCCAGTTCCTCGTCCGACGGGATCCACGGCTCACGGTGCATCGCTGCTCCCTTCGCTGCGCCCTCTCCGACGGACGAGACGCACGACGACCGTCATCGTGACGGGCGATAGCAGCAGATCAGCACGCCGGTCGACGAGACGGTCGTCGACACGAGCTCGAGCGGCCGCGCCGATCCGTCGTCGGGGAAGAGGCGCTTACCACCGCCGAGCAGGATCGGCTCGATCATCAGCCGGTACTCGTCGACGAGATCGGCGGCCACGAGCTGCGTCGCGAACGTGGCGCTGCCCATCACCTGGATGTCGTCGCCCGGTTGCGCGCGCAGCTCCCGCACGGCGCCGATCGCATCGCCGGGCGCGAGCAACGTCGAGTTCGTCCACGACAGGTCCGACTGCGACAGCGTCCGGGACGCCACGTACTTCGGGATCGAGTTCATCCGATCGGCGAACGGGTCGCCGGCACGCGACGGCCACGCGCCCGCCATGACCTGCCACGTCCGCCGGCCGAACAGCAGCGCGCCCGTGCCGTCCATGACCTCGCCGAGTACGGGGCCCATCGCCTCCGGGTCGAAGTACGGCATGGACCAGCCGCCGTGGGAGAACCCGCCGTCGGTGTCCTCTTCGGCGCCACCGGGTGCCTGCACCACACCGTCGAGGCTGATGAAGTCGCTGAGGATCAGTCGCATGTCGTCTACGACGATCGCGCGCGTCGCGACTCATCGGTGCCGCGACGGCCGAACGCACGCACCGCGCCGGTCAGGCCGACCGCGATGCCGACGGCGGCGCCACCGAGGCCGA
The DNA here is from genome assembly GCA_035700105.1 of Acidimicrobiales bacterium. GTDB lineage: Bacteria > Actinomycetota > Acidimicrobiia > Acidimicrobiales > DASSOZ01 > DASSOZ01. Next base: position 62,527 of record DASSOZ010000157.1, on the reverse strand, counting down.
TCGCACGTGAGCGCGGTGTCATCCGGTCGTGGTTGGCGATGCCGCCGACGAGGTCGGCGGCGTCGGCGCCGGCACTGGCGAGGAACCAGCCGCCCACGCGCCGCGCATCGCCGCGCCAACCGGCGCGCAGGAGCAGCGCGCCGACCAGCGCGTCGCGAGAGCCCATCGACCGCAGCAGCAGTGAGGCGGTCGGGCTGTCGTCGGACGGGTCGCCGCCCCACAGCACGTTGGCCCGTGCCGGCGCGACGAGGAACGAGACGCCTGACGCGAACCGGAGCGCACCGGCGGCGACGGCCAGCGGGTCACGAGCGGTCCGAGAAGCCACGCGACGAGTGTGGCCGAATCACGGGTGCCCGGCTGGGCATCGACAGGACATGGCACACCGGCGGCGCGAGGGTGGCGGCCCCGACAGTGACCGAAGCACGCGGCCCGCGGACCCGGCGGCCGAGCTCGAGGCGGTGCTCGACGAGCTCGAGGTCCGGTTCCTGCTCGACCCCGACACGACGTTCGAGACGACCGTCGACACCGACGCTCGACCCCAGCAGTAGGGCGAACGACCCAAACGCACTCAACCCGCTCCGCCGAACCGCCGATGACGCACGCATGCATGGGGAAGCAGCCGGCGGGCGGTTCGACGACGTCGACGACGCGGACGACAACAACGACGACGACCTGATGCTTCGGGCGCTCGTGCAGCTCACCGAGTCGCAGAACCAGCGCATCGAGGGGCTCCGCCGAGCTGTGATCGACCTCCAGGCGCAGTTGCAGGCCCGCCGCGACGTCGACGTGCTGCTCGCCCACGAGGTGCGCACGCCGCTCACCGTCGTCACCGGCGTTCTCGGCGCGCTCGAGGCCGGCATCGACGAGGCGACCGGGAGGGAGCTCATCAAGCGCGGCCTCACGCAGGCCGACCACCTGGCCGCGGTCATCGACGACCTGCTCGAGCCGCCGAACACGAACGGCGCGTCGATGTTCCCCCGCGCCCTCCAGCGCGAGGTGACGTTCGCCGACCTCGTCGCCCAGGCGCTCGACGCCGTCGGCACGCGCCACGCCCGCACCGACTTCACCGCGACCGTCACGGTCGAGGTGCAGCCGCACGACCTCGTCGTCGCGACCGCACCGTCACGGGCTGTCGCCGTCCTCGTCAACCTGCTCGAGAACGCGGCGAAGTACGCGGGCGGCAAGCCGGTCGAGGTGACCGCGTGCATCAACAGCGAACGCGACCTCGTCGTCGAGGTGGCCGACCGCGGGCCCGGCCTCGACGCCGGCGTCGACCCGGAGCAGCTGTTCGGTGCGTTCGCACGCGGCACGGGTCACCGCACGAAGACGCAACCGGGTCGCGGCGTCGGCCTCTACCTGGTTCGCAACCTCGTCCGGTCGCTAGGTGGCGACGTGACGCTCGCGCGGCGCGCCGGCGGCGGCACCGTCGCGTCGTTCCGTCTCCCACAGCGGCGCGCCGAGGACCCGCCGGCGCGCACGCCGAGCGCGCGGACTACGTCCCTTGCAGGTGATGCGTCTCGTTGAACGAGCGCAACAGCGGACCGCGGTCGCTGATCGCGATCCGGGTGAGTGACGCGAGGTCGACGAACATCCGCCACACCACATCGGCGCCCGCTTCGAGGGCCCACGCCACCGCCGCCTTCAGCGGTGACACGTGCGTGACCACGACGATGTCCGTCGCCGTCGCCTCCTCCGCCAGCGCCTCGCACGCCTCGAACACCCGGCCGCCCACGGCGAGCAGCGACTCGCCGCCCTCCGGCGCGAACGAGACGTCGTCACGCCACGTCGCCCACAGCGCGGGCGGCACGTCGGCCAGCCGGCGCCCGTCGTAGACGCCGTAGTCGACCTCGATCCAGCGCTCGTCGACCGTCACCGGCAGCCCGAGCGCGTCCGCCGTCTGCCGCGCCCGCAGCAACGGGCTCGTCACGACGCGAGACGCACCGGCGACGGCGGACTGCATGGCGGCGGCCTGGGCGAGGCCGAGCTCGGTGAGCGGCGGGTCCATGCGACCGACGAGGCGCGCCTCGGCGTTCGCCTGCGTCTGGCCGTGGCGGGCGATGATCAGCACGCCACACCCCCGGCATCGGCGTCCGCGTCGGACGCGGGCGTGATGCCGAGCCCGAACCGCTGCCAGCACCACCAGAGCGCGACGACGCCCAACAGCTCCTCGACGACGACGACCGCCACCGGATGCGTCAGCGAGGGCAGGCGCTCCCCCGCGAGCGACCACCCGGACACCGGCCACCAGAACAGCGCGGTGTTCGTCCAGACGGCGTCGAGGACGAGGTGGGCGAACATGCCCATCGGGAACGCCAGCCACCGGCGCCGTCGGTCGCGCGCGCCGCGGGTCACGAGCACGACCGCGAACAACACGGCCACCGCGACGAGCACCGAGTGCGCGTACACACCGGCGACCTCCGGCAGCAACGCGCCGGCGATCAGCACGCGGTAGTCGAGCCGCACGTCGTGCAGGACGAGCCACACGAGGAGGCAGGCGCCGCCCGCGAACCAGAGGATCAAGCTTCGACCCGCACGAGGATCCGGCCGCACTGCTCGCAGTGGATCAACGCGTCGATCGGCAGCTCGCGCTTGATACGGGCCACCTCCTGCGCGGGCAGCGACAGGTGGCAACCGCCGCAGCGCCCGCCCGGTTCCAGGCGGGCGGCGGCGACGCCACCGAGCTTGTCGCGCAAGCGGTCGTACTCGTCGAGCAGCACCGGTGGGACGATGGCACGCGCCTCGTCGCGCACCGCGACCTCGGCCGCCACCTCGCTCTCGATCTCCGCTTCGGCCTCGGCGATCGCAGCGCGCAGCTGGCCGGCCAGGTCGTCGAGGCGGGCGCGCTCGCCGTCGATCACACCGAGCTCGGCCTCGAACGGCTCGCGCTCCTCCATGGCCGCCAGCTCGACGTCCTCGATCTCCGACTTGCGCCGCTGCAGCGCCTCGATGTCGGCCTGCAGCGCCTGGAGCTCCTTGATCGCCGACACCGTGCCGCCGTACAGCTTCTTGTCGAGCTCGGTGATCTTCGCGGCGAGCGACGCGACCTCGTCCTCGGCCGCCTTCTGCCGGCGGTCCACAGCGTGCAGGTCGGTGGCAACCTCGGCCGCCTTCTTCTCGAGCTCGGCGAGCTGCGACTCGATCGCCGCGACCTCGGCCCGCGCCGGCAGCGTCGCGCTCCGGTGCCGGAGCTGGTCGATCGTGGTGTCGTGCGCCTGGACGGCGAGGAGCGCCTCGAGCGGCGTCACGGGCGCGACGTCGTCGTGACTCGCCGGCCCGCACCGGACGTCGTGCCCGTGCGGGTCCTCGCTCGTGACTTCGTCGTCGACTTCGACACCCTCTCGCCCTTCAGCCGCAGATACGTCGCCTTCGGGAGCAGCTTAGGGTTGGGCTGCGGGAATGCCACCGCAGGCAGATCGGCGAGCGCGGCGGTCATGAACCGTGACCAGATCGACGCCGGGTACGACCCGCCGGTCACGCGGATGCCGCCGACGTTCGTCATCGGCACCTCGCCGACGGGCGCGCCCATCCACACCGCGGTCGCCAGCTGCGGCGTGTAGCCGACGAGCCACGCGTCCTGGTGGTCCTGCGCCGTGCCGGTCTTGCCGGCGATGACGTGGCCTCTGACGCGCGCCTTGGTCGCGGTGCCCCTGCGGACCGGTTCGAGCAGCACCTGTGTCGCCACCCGGGCCGTTTGCGTCGACAACACCCGCTCGGCGCCGTGGGCGGGGTCGGTCGCGAAGATCGTGTTGCCGTCGCGGCCGAGCACGCGGTCGATGAAGTACGGGCGGTGGCGCACGCCGTCGCCGGCCAGCGTCGCGTACGCCGACGCCATCTCCAGCGGCGTGACGCCGTTGCGCAACCCGCCCAGCGTCATCGCCGGCGTGGGCTCGAGCGGCGTCGTGATGCCCATGCGGCGGGCGACGTCGGCGACCTCGTCGATCCCGACGATCGTTGCCAGCCGGGCGTACGCGCAGTTCACCGAGTTGGCGGTCGCGTCGAGCAGCGTCATCGAGCCGCTCCCGCGCTCCCCCTCGTAGTTCTCCGGCATCCACGGGTCCGGATCGCCGCCCGGGTTCGGGATGCGACACGGCGACGACCCGCTGATCGTCGACTTCGGCGAGATGCCGGACTCGATGGCGGCGACGAGCGTGAACGGCTTGAACGCGGAACCGGCCTGACGGTGGCCCTGCGTCGCCAGGTTGTACTTGGCCTGCTCGAAACCGGGCCCGCCGACGAGCGCCCGCACCGCGCCCGACGTCGGGTCGACCGACACGAGGGCGGCGGTGAACCGCCCACCGGTGTCCGGCAGGCCGCGGTCGACCGCGTCGATGGCGGCGGACTCCATGGCGGGGTCGAGCGTCGTGTGGATCTGGAGGCCCCCGTTGAACACCGCGTCGTACCGCTCGGCCGGCGTGGCCCCGAGGCGCGTGTCGTCGAGGAGCTGCTGCTTGACCTCTTCGATGAAGTAGCCGACCCCGCCGTCGGGCTTCGAGAGCAGCCCCGCCGGCTGCGCGGGGAGCGGCGCCCGCGCCGCCGCGGCGCGCTCGTCGGCGGTGACGTGGCGGTGGGACTCGAGGCGGGCGAGTGCCACGTCGCGCCGCGCCCGGGCACGGTCGGGGTGGACGAACGGGTCGTAGCCGACCGGGTTGCGGACGAGCCCGGCAAGCAGCGCGGCCTCGGCGACGTCGAGCGTCTTCGCCGGCTTGCCGAAGTACGTCTCCGCCGCCGCCTCGACCCCGTACGCGCCGTTGCCGAAGTACACGGTGTTGAGGTACCGCTCGAGGATCTGCCGCTTCGACAGCTGCTGCTCGAGGCGGATCGCGAGCGACGCCTCCTGGATCTTGCGGCTGGCGTCGCGCTTGGACGTGAGCAGGGTGTTCTTCACGAGCTGCTGCGTGATCGTCGAACCACCCTGCTCGACGCCGCCCGCCTGCACATTCGTGTAGAGCGCCCGCAGCATGCCGCGCACGTCGACGCCGTCGTGGCGCCAGAACCGCTCGTCCTCGACGTCGACGATCGCGTTCACGACGATCGGCGCGACGTCGGCGAGCGTGACGGACTGCCGGTTCTGCTCCTCGTGGAGGTACGTGAGGATCGAGCCGTCGCGGGCGTACACGACCGACCGCTGCGACAGCGGCCGCAGGTCGATCGGCGTGCCCGGCCCGTGACCCGCGGTGAAGAGGGTCTGCGCCTGGGGCGCCACCATCACCGCGCCGAGCGCGACGACGAGTCCGCCCACGAGTGCGGTGGCGGCCAGCCGCCCGATCGTGTGTCCCCGCCCGCCCATGGGTCGTGTTCGCCGCAGCTACCCGTGCACGGCGATGTCGCGGACGGTGTCGAGGGCGACCATGATCGCCGTCGCAGCCTCCTCGGGATGACCGAGGTCGAACTCCTCGACGTCGGCGACGATCTCGACGAGTTGCTTGACGTCGGACCGCGCGCGCAGCAACCCGTCGTCCCAGACGACCGATGCCGCGGTGCCGTACAGCGTGCCCGCCACGAGGACTCGCATCCCTCGCCTCCTTCCCGGGTCACGCCGCGCGGATACGCGTTTGCACCCCGGAGATGCCGGGGAGCACGGAAGGATGCCGAAGGACAAGAAGGGCCGAGACCTGCCGTCGACGCTCGAGCGCTCCGACGAGCACGCACAGGACATCTGGCAGGAGACACACGACAGCGCGGTCGACCAGTACGGCGAGGGCGAGCGGGCGCACCGCACCGCCTTCGCCTCGCTCAAGCACAGCTACGAGAAGGTCGGCGACCACTGGGAGCCCAAGGACGAGAAGGGCCCGTCCGACGACCGGGCGTCCCAGTCGGGCCGGTCGGCCATCGAGGGTCGCGGTGACACCCACGGCGGCGTCGACGCCAACGCGAGCAAGAAGCACCTGTACGAGATCGCGAAGGACCTCGACATCGACGGCCGGTCGAAGATGGACAAGGACGAGCTCGTCTCGGCCATCGAGAAGGCCAACGACCGGGCGACCCGCCGAGCCCGCGACTGAATCCACCGATCCCGACCGAACTCGGCGTAAGAAGTCGCGCCATCCGCGCCGAACTACGCCGAGTTCGATCCGTGGCGGGCCTGGCCGCCGTCGTGCTCGTCGCCGCGGTCACGATCGTCGCCATCGGTCGCGAGCAGCCGCCGCTGCCGCGCGACGAGGCGGCGGCGTTCGCCGCGTCGCTGGCGCGGGGGCACGGTCCGTCACGTGCGGCGACGGCGACGACCGAGGCGTTCCGGCGCGGCGCCGGGGTGACGTCGTCCACCGTGCGCGCCGTAGGCGTCCGCCGCCGCGGGCGGTCGCACGCCGAGGTGACGCTGTCGTTCCGGCACGCGCTGCGCGGGTTCGCCGACACGTGGACGTACACATCGAACGCGACGTTCGACCGTCGCGACGGCAAGTGGGTCGTCCGCTGGTCGCCGGCCGTCCTCCACCCGCAGCTGCGCGCCGGCGACACCGTCGTCCGCACCCGCACGCGGCCGACGCGCGGGCGCGTGCTCGCGGCCGACGGGACGAGCGCGGGTCTACCGGCGCTGACCGTGGGTCGCGTCGGCGCCGCTACGGCCGACGACCTGGCGCGACTCGGCTCGGCGTACGAGACCGGCGACGTCGTCGGGCAGCGGGCGCTGCAGCGGACGTTCGAGTCGGTGCTCGCGGGCACCCCCTCGGGAACGATCTCGTTCGACGGCCCCGAGGGCAGCGGCCGGCACGTCGTCGTCGACCGGATCGCGGGTCGCCCCGGCGCCGACGTCCGCACGGCGATACGCCCGGACCTCCAGCGTGCCGCGGAGGAGGCGCTCGCCCACACGACGCAGCCGAGCGCGCTGGTCGCCGTCGACGCCGCGAGCGGCGGCATCGTCGCCGTCGCGAACGGGCCGGCCGGTTCGGGGTTCGACAGGGCGCTGGCGGGGCGCTACCCGCCGGGCTCCACGTTCAAGGTGGTCACGGCCGAGGCGCTGCTCACCGACGGCAGGACGCCCGACTCACCGGTCGACTGCGAACCGACGGCGACCGTCGGCGGCAAGCGCTTCCGCAACTTCGAGGGCGAGTCGTTCGGGGCGCAGCCGCTGCGCGACGCCTTCGCCCACTCGTGCAACACCGCGTTCGTCACCGAGGCCAGGACGCTGACGAACGCGCAGCTGGTCGCGGCCGCCAGGCGGTTCGGGTTCGACACGCCGTACGAGACCGGTGTCGCCGCGTCACACGCGTCGTTCCCGACGCCGCGCGACACCGCCGAGCGCGCCGCGGCGGCCATCGGCCAGGGGCGCGTCCTCGCGACGCCCGTGCACATGGCGTCCGTCGCCGCCGCCGTCGCCGACGGCACGTGGCGGGCGCCGCACCTCGGCCTCGGAGTCCCGCCGACAGCGGTCGCCACCGCGCACCCCACGGCCGCGGCGCTCGGTCCGCTGCGGTCGATGATGCGCTCCGTCGTGACGATCGGGACCGGCACGGCCGCAGGCGGCATCCCCGACCTCGCTGGCAAGACGGGCACGGCCGAGTTCGGGCGCGGCGACCCGCTGCCGACGCACGCGTGGTTCATCGGCTTCCGGCACGGGATCGGGTTCGCGGTCGTCGTCGAGGGCGGGACGTCGGGTGGGCGGGTGGAAGCGCTGGTGGGCGGCCGCGTCGCGGCACCGATCGCCGCCCGCTTCGCCCGCGCGTTGTAGCTCCCCGTACAGTCCCCGCCCGCATGTCTCCGAGAACTGATCCGAGCCGGACGCCCGTCATCGCCGGCATCGGCCTCTCCGACTACCCGAAGGCGCCGCACCTCGACAGCGTCGGCCACAACGTGCTCGCCATGCAGCGGGCGCTCGAGGACTCCGGCGTCGAGAAGTCGGCCATCGACGGCTACGTGAGCGCCGGTGGCGGGAGCGGCATGAACGTCGACGCCGGTGTGCAGCTCGCCGAGTACCTCGGCATCGACCACCGCTGGCTGGACTCGACGATGACCGGCGGGTCGTCGTTCGAGTTCCACGTCCAGCACGCGGCGGCGGCGATCCGCGACGGGCTGGCCGAGACGATCCTCGTCACGTACGGGTCCGACCAGCTCACGCGCATGGGGCGGATGCTCGGCACCGGTGGCTTCGCCCGCACGGGCGACCGCATCGGCGGCGCCAACCAGTTCGAGGCGCCGTACGGAAACTCGCTCGTCGGCGCGTACGCGATGGCGGCGCGCCGGCACATGCACGAGTACGGCACGACGTCCGAGCAGCTGGCGGCGATCGCCGTCGGCGTTCGCGAGTTCGCCGGGCTCAACCCCGACGCGATGTACCGCGACCCGATCACGGTCGACGACGTCGTCGGCTCGAAGCTCGTCGCCGATCCCCTGCACAAGCTCGACTGCTGCGTCATCAGCGACGGCGGCGGGGCGATCGTCCTCACCACCGAGGAGCGGGCGCGCGACCTGCGCCAGCCGCCGGTGTACGTCCTGGGCGCGGCCGGCGCGCAGACGCACTGGAACATCAGCCAGATGCCGGACTTCACGCAGACCGCCGGCGCCCGCATCCGCGATGTCGTCTTCGGCCGCGCCGGCGTCACGCCCGCCGACATCGACACCATCCAGTTCTACGACTCGTTCACGATCACCGTGCTACTGCTGCTCGAGGACCTCGGCTTCTGCGCCAAGGGCGAGGGCGGCGCGTTCGCCGAGTCGGGCGCCCTGCGCCGCGGCGGGTCGCTGCCGCTCAACACCGACGGCGGCGGGCTGTCGTCCAACCACCCGGGCATGCGCGGCATCTTCCTGCTCATCGAGTCGGTGCGGCAGCTGCGCGGCCAGGGCGGCGAGGCGCAGGTGCCCGACGCCAAGCTGGCGCTGGCCGCCGGCTCGGGCGGGTGGCTGTCGTGCATCGGCGCCGTCATCCTCGGAAAGGACCGCCCGTGAGCGACGACCGCGACCTGCAGCTGCGCACGCCCGACCGTCCGCTGCCGAAGCCCGACGACGTCACGTCGACCTACTGGGACGGCTGCGCCCGCGGCGAGTTGCTCATCCAGCACTGCCCGAAGTGCGGGCATCGGCAGTTCTATCCGCGGGCGATGTGCACGGTGTGCGCGTCGACGCCGGAGTGGGAGCGGGCGAGCGGGCGGGGCACCGTGCACACGTTCACCGTCATCCGCCAGAACCACGCCAAGCCGTTCCGCGACCTGCTCCCCTACGTCGTCGCCATGATCGAGCTCGACGAGGGGCCGCGGATGATGGGCAACCTCGTCGGCTGCCCCGTCGAGGACGTCGCCGTCGGGATGCCGGTCGAGGTGTTCTTCGACGCCGCCGACGACGACCTCTCGCTGCCGTTCTGGCGCCCCGCTTCCTGAGGCCCACACCGAACTCGGCGTAGATCCGAACCTCTGCGGTACGGATCTACGCCGAGTTCGTGGAGAGCGCCCGCGCCTCCCGGCGCTCCGACAGCCCGTCGGCGATGCCGATGGCGGTGAGCGGGAACACCGGCGCCGACAGGAGCACGAGGGGTCCGGCGGTGCGCAGCAGCACGAACGTGTAGACCGCCGCGACGGCGACGCCGGTCGCCCGGGCCCGCCAGTTGTCGGGCGGGTCGCCGCGCAGCGCGGCGATGCCGCCGGCGCCGACGCCGGCGACGATCCCGGTGACGGCGTCGCCGGCGAACGCCGACGCGGGGAGGCCGATGAGCATCGCCAGGCCCATCGCCTTGAGCACCGCGGTCGGCGGACGGGGCTGGCCGGACATGAACGCGAGGACGAGGAACACGAACGGGACGATGGCGAGGCCGAGCGCGAGCGCGCCGCCGACCGCGGGTCCGCCCGTGCGGTCGTCGGATGCGGCCGACACGAGCGCGGCGAGCAGCGCCCAGTACGCGGGGACGAGCAGCACCGTCCCGACCGTGATCGCCTTCCACTTCTGCCTCGGCGACAGCGGCTCCATCAGCCCTTCACCGACCCGGCGGTCAGACCCCGCACGAAGTAGCGCTGCAGCGAGAAGAACACGACGAGCGGCAGCGTCATCGAGATGAACGCGGCCGACGTGAGCAGTTGCCAGTTCTCGCCGTGCTGCCCGACGAGGTTGGCCAGCGCGATCGTCAGCACTCGCGTCGAGCTCGTGCCCCCGAGGAAGACATAGGCGACGAGCAGGTCGTTCCACACCCAGAGGAACTGGAAGATCGTGAACGCGGCGAGCGCCGGGACCGACAGCGGCACGACCAGGCGCCAGAAGATCGTGAAGTCGTCGGCGCCGTCGATCTTCGCCGACTCGATGATCGACGACGGCAGCGACCCGATGTAGTTGCGCAGCAGGTACACCGCCAGCGGCAACCCGAACCCCGTGTGCGCCAGCCAGATACCGAGGAACGTCCCGTTCAGGTTGAAATCGGGGATGAAGCGGAAGCTGCCGATCGACGCGCCGTCGATGTAGAGGCGCGAGATCGGGATCAGCGCCATCTGCAGCGGCACGACCAGCAACCCGACGACCAGTACGAACAGGAACTGGCGGCCGCGGAACTCCATCCACGAGAACGCGTAGGCGGCGAACGCGGCGAGCGTGACCGGGATCACCGTCGCCGGCACCGTCACCGCGAGGCTGTTGAGGAACGCGTTCTGGAAGCCGCCGGTGTCGAGCGCGTCGCGGTAGTTCTGCAGCGTCCACGACGCGCCCCGGAACGGATGGGCGAGCGCCGTCCACCATCCGGTCGTCTCGACGAGGTGGACCGGGCGCAACGACGTCACGAGCACGCCGAGCGTCGGGATCAGCCAGAGGAGCACGACGACCGCGATCGTGATGCGGGTGAACCAGCCGGCGTGGCGGGTGTCGAGCGTCGCGTGACCCCGACGGGCGCGAACCGTCGGCGTCGGCGTGAAGTCGGGCGGCGGGACCGGCGTCGTCACGCTCACCGTGTCATCTCCTGTTGACGGAACTGCCGGACGTTCCAGATCATGACCGGGATCACCGCCACGAACAGGACGACGGCGATGGCGGCGCCGCGACCGTCGTTGCTCTGTATGAAGAACCACCGGATCATGCGCTCGGCGATCACCTCCGTGTGGTTCGACTCGGCGTTGCCCATGACGAAGACGATGTCGAACACCTTCATCGCGTTGATCACCATGTAGGTGGTGACGACGACGATCGTCGGCATGATGGTCGGAACGACGATGCGCCAGAACACCTGGAGCTCGGACGCGCCGTCGATCCTCGCCGCCTCGACGATCTCCGACGGGATCGCCTTGATCGCCGACGACAGCACGACCATGGCGAACCCGGTCTGCATCCAGACCATGATCACCATCAGGAGCAGGTTGTTGAAGTTCCACTGCTGCTGTGAGAGCCAGGCGATCGGGTCGCCGCCGAACGCACCGACCTTGATGCCGTTCAGGAGCCCGATGTTGGAGCCGAAGCCCGCGGGCCGGTAGCTGTAGACCAGCCGCCACGTGATCGCCGCGCCGACGAACGAGATCGCCATCGGCAGGAAGATCAACGACTTGGCGACGGCCTCGCCGTGGCGCAACCGGTCGGCGAGCGTGGCGAACACCAACCCGACCGTCACCGACACCAGCGGGACGAACACGATCCACATCGCCGTGTTGCGGATCGACCGGAGCATGCTCGCGTCGGTGAAGACGAACCGGTAGTTGTCGAGCCCGACGAAGTCCTTCGCCTGCGCGTCCTTGAAGCTCATGATGATCGTGTTGATCACCGGATAGACGAGGAAGACGCTCAGGATGACGAGCGCCGGCCCGACGAACACGTACGGACGGACCGTGTCGCGCCACCGGTCGGGGAGCCAGTCGACCACCCGGTCCATCGCCCAGAACGCGAAGAAGACACCGCCCACGCCCAGCGCGATCGCGACGAGAACGATCAGCAGGCGGTTGGCGGTCCCTTCACGCAAGAAGCCGAACGCCCACGACAGCGAGAGGTACCCGGCGACGGGAATCGCGATCGCGGCAACGACGCGCACGACGATCGTCCACGGCGAGCGCACCTCAGCCGGCACCGTCGCCGCCTCGGGCGCGTTCTCCGGCACCTGCTCCGCCGGCGCAAGCTCAGCATCGTCGTCCGTCACGCACTCCCCCTCGTGTCCGCAGGGTGCTGCGTGGGGGAGCGGCCGGGGCCGCTCCCCCACCGGTGTGCGAGAGAACCGGCCGGACTACTTCGGCCAGGCGCTCTCGATGTTGTTGAGGGCGGTGTCGAGGTAGCTCGGACCGTTCTTGAGGTAGTTGATCATCTCGGTCCACTCCTTGCCGCTGCCCACCGCCGCGGGCATCAGGTCGGAGGCGTCGAACCGTCCGGTCCCGTTCTTCAGCGCGTCGATCAGCACCGTCGATGCGTCGGCGAGGATCTTGTTCGTGTAGCAGTCGGCGCCGACGTTGACGTTCGGCGAGACCCTCGACGAGGCGGCGACGCCGCCCATCTTGCACTGCACGTCCTGGGCGATGAACCGCTTCAGGAAGTCCACGACCTCCGGCCGGTTGCCGTTCTTGCCGACGACGGTCAGCTCACCGCCGTAGAGCACGCCCTGCTGGTCGATGGGCGGGAACGGGAACCAGTCGTAGTCGACCCCGGCCTTCGCGGTCTCGGGGAACTGCGCGGCGATGAACGTCGCCTGGCGGTGCAGCCAGCACTTCGGCGGGTTGTCGAACATCGGCTTGGGCGCATCCGCGAACGCGATGTTGGCCGACGCCGCCGCGCCACCGAGCACGTAACCCGGCGTGAACAGGATCTTCCCGAACAGCTCGCCGGCCTTCTTCACCGACGGATCGTTGAACGGGATCTCGTGCTTGTACCACTTGTCGTACGTGTCGACGCCCGCTGTGCGGAGCATGATGTCTTCCATCCAGTCGGTCGCGGGCCAGCCGCTCGCGCCGCCGCTCTCGAAGCCCATGCACCACGGGGCGCTCCCGTCAGCCTTGATCTTGTCGCTGAGCGCGAGCAGCTCGTCCCACGTCTTCGGGACCTGATAGCCCTTGGCGTCGAACGCCTTCTTCGGGTACCAGACCATGCTCTTGAGGTTGATGTTCGTCGGCAGGCCCCAGTGCTTGCCCTTGTACACGCCGAGATCCATGAACGACTTGCCGACGAGGTTGTTCAGCTCGTCGATGTTGAAGCCCATGTCCTCGAGCGAGACGATCTGGCCGGCGTCGGCGAGCTTCGGCAGCGCGCCGGGCTGCGGGGCGGCGGCGACGTCGAGCGTCCCACCCTTGGCCCGGATCTGGAACTGCTGCTCGAAGTCGCTGACCGACTCGACCTCGGCCTTGTAGTCGACCTTCGAGTTGATGAGGTCGTCGAAGATCTTCTGGTAGGCGTCGGTCTCGTTCTGCTCGCCGGCGCTCATCAACGTGACCTTGCCGGTGTTCTTCTTCTGACCGGCCAGCGTCGTACCGGTGGCGCCAGACGAACCCCCGCTGTCGTCGTCGTCGCCGCACGCCGCGAGCAGCGTGGCGAAGATCGCGAGCAACGCAACGAGCACCACCCATCGAGATTTCTTCATGTTGTCTCCAATCACTCAGCCTTCACTGCTCCGTAGATCCCGGACCCGTCGTCGGGGTCGAAGAAGTGCAGCCGCTCGGTGTCGACCACCAGCTCGAGGCGGTCGCCCTGCTGGACCCGGGTGCGCGGATTCAGTCGCGCGACGACGTTCGCTTCACCTCCCTCCGCGTTCTTCTGCACCTTGTGCAGCACGTCCTGACCGACGTCGACAACCAGCTCCTTCACGTCCTCGGTGAGCGCGGGCGGTGCGGCGACGGTGAAGTGCACGACGACGTCGGAGCCCAGCGCCTCGCGCAGCTCGACGGTCGACGTGATCCGGCGCTCGGGTGGCGCGTCCGACACGAGCGACGCGTCCTCCATGTCCTCCGGACGGATGCCGAGCACGATCGTGCAGTCGCGGTAGCGACGGAGATCAGGACGCCGCGCGAGCACGTCGTCGGGGATGGGGAGCACGAACTGCGCGAACTTCACGGCGAAGCCGCCCTCGCCGTGGCCGACGATCGTCGCGTCGACGAGGTTCATCGCCGGCGACCCGATGAAGCCGGCGACGAAGAGGTTGTCGGGGTGCTCGTACAGCGCCTGCGGCGCGTTCACCTGCTGGAGGACACCCTTGCGCATGACGGCGACCCGGTCGCCCATCGTCATCGCCTCGATCTGGTCGTGCGTGACGTAGATCGTCGTGACGCCGAGGTCGTGCTGGATGCGGGCGATCTCGGCGCGCATCTGCACGCGCAGCTTGGCGTCGAGGTTCGACAGCGGCTCGTCCATCAGGAACGCCTGCGGGTGACGGACGATCGCCCGCCCCATCGCGACACGCTGGCGCTGCCCGCCCGACAGCGCGGCCGGCTTGCGGTCGAGGAGGTCCTCGAGCCCGAGGATGCGCGCCGCTTCGCGCACGCGACCGTCGATGTCGTGGCGCGGGACCTTCTGCAGCTTGAGCCCGAACGCCATGTTGTCGAACACGCTCATGTGCGGGTAGAGCGCGTAGTTCTGGAACACCATGGCGATGTCGCGCTCCTTGGGCGGCACGTCGTTCACGACGCGGCCGCCGATGGTGATCGTCCCCTTCGTGATCTCCTCGAGCCCGGCGACCATGCGCAGCGCGGTCGTCTTGCCGCAGCCCGACGGGCCGACGAGGACGATGAACTCGCCGTCCGCGATCTCGAGCGACAGCTCGCGCACGGCCTCGGTGCCGCCCGGGTACACCTTCCAGACGTCGTCGAGGACGATCTCAGCCATTCGCGTCCTTTCGTGGCGGTGAGGTCGTGGACCTGACGATCAGCTCCAGCGGCAGCTCGTGCCGCACCGGCATCGGCGAGCCGCCGCCCTCGAGCGCCTCGAGCAGCACGCGCGCACCGAGGCGGCCGCTCTCGTACAGCGGCTGGCGCACCGTCGTGAGGCCGGCGTAGCCCGAGATCTCGATGTCGTCGAAGCCGACGACCGACACGTCGCCCGGCACGGTCATCCCCGCGTCACGTGCGGCGCCGATGACGCCGAGCGCCTGCACGTCGGACGAGGCGAACACCGCGGTCGGCCTGTCTCTCTGGGCGAGCAGCTTGGCGGCGAGACGGCGGGCGACGGTTCGATCGTGACTCCCGTAGCGGATGTAGCCGCGACGGACACGCAGCCCAGCGTCCGCCAGCACGCTGCGGTAGCCGTGTTCGCGCTTGGCCGACGCGGTGAAGCCGAAACGGTTGTTCGGGTCGTCGCCGATGAAGCCGATCCGCGTGTGGCCGAGCTCGACGAGATGGCGCGCCGCGATGCGACCGCCCTCGACGTCGTCGGTCGTGATCGACGGGACGCCCTTGCACTCGGCGTCGACGAGGACGACGGGGACACCGGCGTCGAGCAGCCGGTGCAGCTCCCGCTCGGGCGGCGGGAGCGACAGGACGAGGAGGCCGTCGGCGCGGTCGCGACGCGTGAGGTTGCGGAAGTGCTCGTCGCGGTGCACGGGCGACTCGACGTTGAACAGCACGACGTCGTACCGGCTGCCGTCGAGCTCGGCGACCACGCCCCGTAGGCGCTCGACGGCGGAGGCGTGCGTGAAGAACGGGACGACGACGCCGAGCGTGTGGCTCCGACCGCGTGACAGCGCCCGGGCGAGCGTGCTGGGTTGGTACTGCAGCTCGTCGATGGCCTCGAGCACCCGGGCCCGGGTCGCTTCACTGACCTGTGGGCTGTCGTTGAGCACCCGTGACACGGTCCCTGCGCCGACACCGGCGTAGGCGGCCACGTCGGCGATCGTGACCACGCTCTCTTGCACCGTCCTGCGCCGTGGAAGCGGTTCCATGGCGACTGCCCGACCGTAACCCCGAGGGGTTCCGTGCGTCAACGGCCGAACGTCCCGACCGTCCCCACGGGCTTTCGGCCAATCGCGCGGCGGATGCGCCGCGCGATCGGCCGAAAGCGGCAAGGGGTCGGGATAGCGTCGCCGGCGATGGACGTGCTCGTCGTCGTCGGCAGCGCCGCACCGTCCGCCCGGCTCGTCGCCCGGGCGCGTCACGTCGTCCACGTCGACAACGCCGACCTCCCGCCCGACGTCGTCGCCGACCTCCGCAGCCGCATCCCCCGACTCGTCGGCGTGAGCGGCGAGCGGCACGCGGCGGACAACGTCGTCAACGCGCTGCACGAAGCCGGCCTCGCCGCCGAACGGTGCGACGACGTCGACACCGGCCCGCCGATGGAGACGGCCGATTCGCTGCTCGACCTCGTCGGCAACACGCCGCTCGTCCGCCTCGACCGCACGGCCCGCGACCTCGACTGTCACCTGCTCGCCAAGCTCGAGTTCCTCAACGCCGGCGGCAGCGTGAAGGACCGGCCCGCGGTGGCGATGATCGACGCCGCCGAGCGCGCCGGCCTGCTGCGACCCGGCGGCACGATCGTCGAGCCGACGTCGGGCAACACCGGCGTCGGCCTTGCGATCGTCGCGGCGCGCCGCCACTACCGGTGCATCTTCGTGATGCCCGACAAGATCGCGCCCGAGAAGGTCGCGCTGCTGCGGGCGTACGGCGCCGAGGTGATCGTCTGCCCGACGACCGTGGCGCCCGAGCACCCGGATTCCTATTACTCCGTGTCGGACCGGCTGACGCGCGAGATCCCTGGCGCGTACAAGCCCGACCAGTACCACAACCCCGCCAACCCCGAGTCGCACGAGCGCACGACGGGGCCCGAGCTGTGGCGCCAGACCGCCGGCCGCATCACCCACTTCGTCGCCGGGGTCGGGACCGGCGGCACGATCACCGGCGTCGCCCGCTACCTCAAGTCGCAGAACCCCGACGTGCAGATCATCGGCGCCGACCCCGCCGGGTCCGTCTACTCCGGTGGCAGCGGACGGCCCTACCTCGTCGAGGGCATCGGCGAGGACTTCTGGCCGACGACGTACGACCCGTCGCTCGTCGACCGCGTCGTCGAGGTCGCCGATCGCGACTCGTTCCTCACCGCCCGCCGCGTCACGCGCGAGGAGGGCATGCTCATCGGCGGGTCGGGCGGCACGGCGGTGTGGGCCGCGCTGCACGTCGGGCGCGATCTGCCGGCCGACGCCGTCGTCGTCGTGCTGATCCCCGACTCGGGTCGCGGCTACCTGTCGAAGCTGTACAACGACGAGTGGATGGCCGACTACGGCTTCCTGCGCGCCAGCGGCGCGACCGCCGGCGACGCGCTCGACCGCAAGCGCGCCGACCTCCCCGCGCTCGTCCACGTGCACCCGGACGAGACCGTGCGCGCCGTGATCGAACTGTTCCGCGAGTTCGGCGTGTCGCAGGTCCCGGTCGTCAAGGCGGAGCCGCCGCTCGTGTTCGCCGAGGTCGCCGGCGCAGTGAGCGAGCGGGAGATGCTCGACCTCGCGTTCCGTGACCCGTCGGTGCTCGACCGTCCGGTGGGCGACGTGATGGGCCCGCCGCTGGCGACCGTCGGGGTCGGCGAGCCGGTCGACGTCGCCGTCGAGCGCCTCGAGGACTCCTCTGCCGTGCTCGTGCTCGACGCCGGCCACCCGGTCGGCGTGCTCACCCGCTACGACGTCCTCACGTTCCTCTCGACCCGAGGACCAACGTGACCAACCACACGACCGGCCGCCCCCGCGGCGAGGGAAGCGCCAGCGGCGAGCCGCAGCCGAGCGGCAAGGAGCGAAGCGACGCAGAGCGAGGCCATCAGCACAGCGTGCTCACCCGCTACGACGTGCTCACGTTCCTCTCGACCCGCACGACGACGTGAAGTTCGAGACGAAGGCGATCCACTCGGGCCAGGACCCCGACCCCACCACGGGCGCGGTGGTCACGCCCGTGCACCTCACGTCGACGTACGCGCAGTCAGCCGTCGGCGAGCACCACGGGTACGAGTACAGCCGCACCGGCAACCCGACACGCACCGCGCTCGAGACCTGCGTCGCCGACCTCGAGGGGGCCGCCCATGGCGTGGCGTTCGCGTCCGGGCTGTCCGCCGAGGACGCGGTGCTCCGGCTGTTCGACCCCGGCGCCCACGTCGTGCTCTCGGCCGACGCGTACGGCGGGACCTACCGGCTCGTGACCCGCGTCCACGGACCCGCCGGCCTCCGCCACTCGATCGTCGACCTCACGAACGTCGCTGCGCTGCCCGAGGACGTCGACCTCGTGTGGGTCGAGACACCGACCAACCCGCTGCTCGGCATCGTCGACATCGCCGCGGTCGCGGCGGCCGCGCACGAGCGCGGCGCGCGGTGCGTGGTCGACAACACGTTCGCGACGCCGTACCTGCAACAGCCGCTGGCCCTCGGCGCCGACGTCGTCGTGCACTCGACCACGAAGTACCTCGGCGGACACAGCGACGTCGTCGGCGGGTTCGTCGCCACGAACGACGACGGCGTCGCCGAACGGCTGGCGTTCCTGCAGAACGCGGTGGGCGCCGTCCCCGGCCCGCTCGACTGCTACCTGGTGCTGCGGGGGGTGAAGACGCTCGCCGTTCGCATGGACCGCCACTGCGCGAACGCCCGCGCGGTTGCCGACGCCCTCGTCGCGCATCCCGCGGTGGCAGCGGTCCGCTGGCCGGGACTCCTGTCACATCCCGGCCACGAGCTCGCCGCCCGTCAGATGCGCGACTTCGGCGGCATGGTGTCGTTCACGCTGAAGGGGGGCGAGGAGGCGGCACTGAAGGTCGCCGGCAGCACCCGGCTGTTCACGCTCGCCGAGTCGCTCGGCGCCGTCGAGTCGCTCATCGAGCACCCGGGTCGCATGACGCACGCCTCCGTCGCCGGCGCGCCGGGCGAGGTCGACGCCGCGCTCATCCGCCTGTCCGTGGGTCTGGAGCACGCCGACGATCTCGTCGCCGACCTGATCAGCGCGCTGGACACCGTCGCGAGCGGGTAGCGGATCCCGCCGTGCGCAAGTTGATCGCATCCTGGCCCGTCGTCCGTCAGCTGCGCGGCGACGGCGGCGACCGGCTCGGCCTCGGCGCCGCCGCCCGGTCCGAACGCACCGACACGCTCGTCGCCCGCACCGCGACCGCCGACGAGGTCGTGAAGTCGCTGTGCCCGTACTGCGCCGTCGGGTGCGGCCAGCGCGTCTTCGTGAAGGACGGGCGCATCGCCCAGATCGAAGGCGACCCCGACAGCCCCATCTCGCGCGGCCGGCTGTGCCCGAAGGGATCGGCCACCAAGCAGCTCGTGACCGGGCCCGGCCGCGAGTACAAGGTGAAGTACCGCCGGCCGTTCGCCCGCGAGTGGGAGGACCTCGCGCTCGACGACGCCATGGAGATGATCGCCGACCGCGTGATCGACACCCGCAACCGGACGTGGGAGGAATCCGACCCGCAGCACGGCCTGCTGCGACGCACGCTCGGCTTCGCCAGCCTCGGAGGAGCGACCCTCGACAACGAGGAGAACTACCTCATGAAGAAGCTGTACACGGCGCTGGGCGCGTTGCAGATCGAGAACCAGGCCCGCATATGACACTCGTCCACCGTCCCCAGTCTGGGGACCTCGTTCGGACGTGGCGGGGCCACGACCTTCCAGCAGGACCTCGCCAACAGCGACTGCATCGTGATCATGGGCTCGAACATGGCCGAGTGCCATCCGGTCGGGTTCCAGTGGGTCATGGAGGCGAAGGCGCGCGGCGCGACGGTCATCCACGTCGACCCCCGCTTCACCCGCACGAGCGCGGTCGCTGACCTCCACGTCCCGCTGCGCGCCGGGAGCGACATCGCGTTCCTCGGCGGGGTCGTCAACCACATCCTGCGCAACGGACTCGAGTTCCGCGACTACGTCGTGGCGTACACGAACGCGTCGACGATCGTCAGCGACGACTTCCGCGACACCGAGGATCTCGACGGCCTGTTCTCGGGGTTCGACGCCGACAAGGCGAGCTACGACCCGGCGTCGTGGCAGTACAAGGACCTGCTGGAAGCGTCGGCCGCCGGCCAGCGCGAGGTCGCCGGCGGTGGCGGGTCGGGCACGGGATCGGCCACGCGCCACGGCAGCCACGGTGGCCTCGCCGGCGGCAGGCCGCCGCACACCGACCCGACGCTGGAAGACCCGCGCTGCGTGTTCCAGATACTGAAGCGCCACTTCGCCCGCTACACGCCGGACGTCGTGGAAGACGTCTGCGGCGTGCCGCGCGATCTCTTCCTGCAAGTCGCCGACGCGCTGTGCGCCAACTCCGGCCGCGAGCGCACCTCGGCGTTCTGCTACGCGGTCGGGTGGACACAGCACACCGTCGGCGTCCAGTACATCCGCACGGCCGCGATCATCCAGTTGTTGCTCGGCAACATCGGGCGGCCCGGTGGCGGGATCATGGCGCTGCGCGGCCACGCGTCGATCCAGGGGTCGACCGACATCCCGACGCTCTACAACATCCTCCCGGGCTACATCCCGATGCCGCATGCCCACCGCCACGAGGACCTGCAGTCGTTCATCGAGACCGACGCCGCGACCACGGGCTACTGGGGCCACATGGACGCGTACATGGTGAGCCTGCTCAAGGCGTGGTTCGGCGACGCCGCCACGGCCGACAACGACTACTGCTTCGACCACCTGCCCCGGCTGACAGGCGACCACTCGTCGTACCAGACCATCCTCGCGATGCTCGACGGGGCGGTCGAGGGGTTCTTCGTCGTGGGCGAGAACCCCGCCGTCGGGTCGTCGAACTCGTCGTTGCACCGGCGGGCGATGGCGAACCTGAAGTGGCTGGTCGTGCGCGACTTCTCCGAGATCGAGAGCGCGTCCTTCTGGTACGACTCGCCCGAGATCGAGACCGGCACGCTGCGCACCGACGAGATCGGCACCGAGGTCTTCTTCCTGCCGGCCGCCGCGCACACCGAGAAGGACGGCTCGTTCACCAACACGCAGCGGCTTCTGCAGTGGCACCACAAGGCGGTCGAGCCGGCCGGCGACGCCCGGTCGGAGCTGTGGTTCTACTACCACCTCGGGCGGATCATCCGGCGCAAGCTCGCCGAGTCGACCGATCCCAAGGATCGCCCGATCCTCGACCTCACGTGGGACTACCCCGTCGAGGGCCCGATCGCCGAGCCGTCCGCCGACGCCGTGCTGCGCGAGATCAACGGGTGGACGGTGGCCGACGGTGCCGCGCTCTCGTCGTACACCGACCTGAAGGCGGACGGGTCGACCGTGTGCGGGTGCTGGATCTACTGCGGTGTGTACGCGCACGACACCAACCAGGCGGCGCGGCGCGTGCCCGGTTCGCAGCAGTCGTGGGTCGCTCCCGAGTGGGGGTGGGCGTGGCCCTCGAACCGCCGGCTGCTCTACAACCGCGCGTCAGCCGATCCGTCGGGGCAGCCGTGGTCGGAGCGCAAGCGGTACGTGTGGTGGGACCCGACGCTCGGCGACGGCGGCGAGTGGACCGGTCACGACGTGCCCGACTTCAAGAAGACGATGACGCCCGACTACGTGCCGCCCGAAGACGCCCGCAACGAGGACGCGCTCGCGGGCGACTCGCCGTTCGTCATGCAGGCCGACGGCAAGGGCTGGCTCTACGTCCCGAGCGGCCTCGTCGACGGGCCGCTGCCGACGCACTACGAGCCGCAGGAGTCACCGTTCGACAACCCGCTCTACGCGCAGCAGCGCAACCCGGCACGCCAGGAGTTCCCGGCGCGTGCGAACCCGTACCACGCGAGCGGGTCGTCGCCGGGCGCCGACGTGTTCCCGTACGTGATGACGACGTACCGGCTCACGGAGCACCACACGGCCGGCGGCATGAGCCGGTTCGTCCCGTACCTGTCGGAGCTGCAACCGGAGTTCTTCTGCGAGGTGTCACCGGCGCTTGCCGCCGAGCGCGGGCTGACGCACGGCGACTGGGCGACGATCGTGTCGGCCCGCGCCGCCATCGAGGCACGCGTCGTCGTCACCGATCGCATCGCGCCGCTCGTGGTGCAGGGGCGCACGGTGCACCAGGTGGGGCTGCCGTACCACTGGGGCTCACGCGGCTTGTCGCGGGGCGACTCCGCCAACGACCTGTTCCACCTCGCGCTCGACCCGAACGTGCACATCCAGGAGGTCAAGGCGGCGACGTGCGACATCCGCCCGGGCCGGCGACCGCGCGGCCGGGCGCTCACGGCACTGCTCGACGCGTACCGCGCCCGCATCGGGGCGGCGCCGGTATGACCGTGGTCCCGGAGACCCGAGTCGGGTTCTTCACGGACACGACGCTGTGCATCGGGTGCAAGGCGTGCGAGGTCGCGTGCAAGGAGTGGAACGAGGTTCCCGACGACGGCCTCGAGTTCCTCGGGATGTCATACGACAACACGGGTGCGCTCGGCGCGGACACGTGGCGGCACGTGGCGTTCATCGAGAAGCCACGCGGTGACGGCATCCGGTGGCTGATGTCGTCGGACGTGTGCAAGCACTGCACGCACGCCGCGTGCCTGGAGGTCTGCCCGACGGGTGCGCTGTTCCGGACGGAGTTCGGCACGGTGGTCGTGCAGGAGGACGTCTGCAACGGCTGCGGTTACTGCGTGCCGGCGTGCCCGTTCGGCGTGATCGACCAGCGCAAGGACGACGGGCGCGTGTGGAAGTGCACGCTGTGTTACGACCGGTTGCGCGACGGCCGGGAGCCGGCGTGCGCGCAGGCGTGCCCGACGAAGTCGATCCAGTTCGGACCGCTGGACGAGCTGCGCGCGCACGCCGGGGAGCGCGTCGTCGAACTGCACGCGGCGGGCATGACGGACGCCCGGCTGTACGGCGAGTCGGACGATGACGGCGTCGGCGGCTTCGGCGCGTTCTTCCTCCTGCTCGACGAGCCCGAGGTGTACGGGCTGCCGCCCGACCCGGTCGTGACGACGCGCGACCTGCCGTCGATGTGGCGCACCGCGGCACTCGCGGCGGCGACGATGGCGGCCGGCGTCGCCGGGTGCTTCCTGCGCGCGGGACGGTCGCGATGAAGGAGCGGGCGATGGTGCCGCGGGCGCGCCCGGCGGCGCACGACTCGTACTACGGCCGCCCGATCCTCAAGCAGCCGACTTGGAAGCACTGGATCCCCGCGTACTTCTTCAGCGGCGGGCTGGCCGGTGGGTCGTCGATGCTGGCGGCGGGCGCGCGCAGGTCGGGCGATCACGCACTCGCGCGCCGGGCCGACGTCACGTCGCTCGCGGCCATCAGCGCGAGCGCAGGCTTTCTCGTCGCCGACCTCGGTGTCCCGTCGCGCTTCGCCAACATGCTGCGCGTCGCCCGGCCGACGTCGCCGATGTCGATGGGCAGCTGGCTGCTCGCCGCCTTCGGACCGGCCTCGGGCGCCGCCGCCGCGTGCGACGTGCTCGGCGTGTTCCCACGATTGGGGCGTCTCGCGGAGACCAGCGCTGCCGTGATGGGCCCGGCGGTGGCGTCGTACACCGCGGTGCTCGTGTCGGACACTGCGATCCCGGTGTGGCACGAGGCTCGCCGCGAGCTGCCGTTCGTGTTCGTGTCGAGCGCGATGGCGAGCGCCGGGGCCGCCGCGCTCGTGCACACGCCCCCGTCGCACGCCGGCGCGGCGCGGCGGATGGCCCTTCTCGGCGTTGCCGGCGAGATCGCAGCGACGCGTGTGATGGAGCACCGCCTCGGCGCCCTCGCCGAGCCGTACCACCACGACCCCCGCACGGCCCGCCTGTCGAAGGCGGCTCGTGGCCTCATCGCCGCCGGCGCGGCCGCGATCGTGGCGCGCGGACGCCGGTCGCGTGCCGCGGCTGCGGTCGGGGGCGCGCTCGTCCTCGCCGGCTCGGCGCTCGAGCGCTTCGCGATCGTGTCCGCCGGCGACGCGTCGGCCGCCGACCCGAAGTACGTCGTCGACCCGCAGCGCCACCGCACGAACTCGGCGTAGATCTGTACCTGTGCGGTACGGATCTACGCCGAGTTCGTCACCGACGTTGCCCGGACGGTCGCGATGCGGGCGGCGAGGTGGGCACGGGACGAGATGGCGAGCTTGGCGAACGCGCTGCGGAGGTGGCTCTCGACCGTGTAGCGGGACAGGTGGAGCGCCGCGGCGATGTCCTTGTTGCTGAGGCCGTCGGCGACGAGGAGCGCGACGCGCAGCTCGGCGGCGCTCAGCACGTCGAGCGGCGACGCGCCGGCGTCGAGCTCCGGCTCGCGCAGCCGCGAGAGCGTCACCCGCACGCGGTCGGCGTGGCGGCGGTTGCCGCGCCGCTCGTAGTCGACGAGCGCCCGCTCGAGGAGGTCCGCCGCGAGCGCGACCGACCGGTCGGCGTCGAGGTCGACGAGGTCGAGGGTCATCGCCACGTCCCGAGGAGGCGGCGGCGACGCGCCGCCGGCGGGGGGGCCATCCGAGCGGGCGTCACGCGCGGCGCGGGCACCACCGGCACGCCCTCGCGCCGCACCGCGGCGGCGTCGTCCACCTGCGCCCGGACACTGGGGACGTCCCGCATCATCGACGCGAACTCGTCCGGACCCAGCACGAGCAGGCGGGTGCGCGCCGTCGTCGTCACCGTCGCCGTACGCGCCCGGTCGTCGAGCAGCGCCAGCTCGCCGATGAAATCGCCAGGGCCGAGATCCGCGATCACCGCGCCCGTGCGAGCGACCTGCACCCGCCCGTCAGCGATGACCGCGAACTCGACCCCGCGTGCGCCCTCCCGCATGAGATCGGTCCCCCGCTCGACCCAGATCTCCCCCGCCTGCCGGTCGAAGGCGCGCAGCTCGGCCTCGGTGCTGTCGGCGAACAACGCGAGCCCCCGTAGGAACTCGCGGCGTCGACGCCAGTAGGGGGTCGCGAGCGGCACACGCGGAGCATGCCGGGACGCAGCTACGCCGCGATTACAGCGCGATTACGACGCCACCGCCGGCCGCCACTCGAGCGCCGGCGAGCGGGACACGATCGCCTGCTCGAGGGCGGCGAGGTCCCGGGACGGCTCGAGGCCGAGCTCCTCGCCGAGATGGCGGCGCAGGTCCTGGTACGCCCGCAGCGCCTCCGGCTGGCGGCCGCAGCGGTACAGGGCGACCATCCGCTGCGCCCAGAGCCGCTCGCGCAACGGGTGGGCGACGACGAGCGCGTCGAGCTCGGCGACGACGTCGTGGTGCCGGCCGCAGACGAGCTCGAGGTCGAGACACTCCTCTGTCGCTGCCAGCCGCATCTCGTCGAGGCGCACGGCCTCCGCCGCCGCGAACGGCGCCGACGCGACCTCCGGCAGCGCCGGGCCGCGCCACAGCGCGAGCGCGGACCGCAGCCGGTCCACGGCGTCGACCGGCTCGCCCTTGTCGCGCAGCGACCGCGCGGCGGCGACGAGGCGCTCGAAGCGGGCGGCGTCGACGGCGTCGGGGTCGACGTCGACGGCGTAGCCGCTCGGGCGGGTCACGAGCGCGCTGTCGATGCCCGACGCCGCGAGCGTCTTGCGCAGCCGCGACACGTGGACGCGCAGCGCCGGCATGGCGGCGTCGGGCGGGTCGCCGACCCACAGGTCCTCGGCGAGCCGCTCCACGGACACGACGGCGCCGTGCGCGCTCAACAGCAGCGCGAGGAGCGCCCGCTCCTTCGCCGCCGTGACCTCGACCTCCCGGCCACCGGCCCGGACCGACAGCGGCCCGAGGATCCCGAACTCGACCGCTTCCTCCCCGGGCTTCGTGTCGGTTCGGCGGTTGTCGGAGCCCCGAACTGACACAAAGCCATCGACGCGGCCTGCGACGTTCCACGCCGGCGTCGGCGTCGGGAACCCGCGCAGCGCGAGGTCGCCCCGCGGCTCCACCGCGACGGACGCGTCGTCGAGGGCGGCGTACGTGGCGCTGTCGACGAGGATCTCGCCGCTCGCCGCCTCGTCACACAGCCGGCTGGCGCGGTTCACGACGGGGCCGATCGCCGAGTAGTCGTAGCGACCCTCGAACCCGAGCGTGCCGAGCGTGGCGAAGCCGAACGCGACGCCCGCGCCGAGGCCGAGCTCGTGACCGCGTCGGCGCCATGCCTCGGTGAACGGGACCATCTCGTCGCGCAGCGCGACGGCGAGCGCGACCGCACGGCTCGCCGGCCGGTCGCACGGCACCGGGTCGTTGAAGAACACCATCACGCCGTCGCCCGCCAGCCACCCGACCGTCGCGCCGGCGTCACCGACCAGCCGTCCGAGCACGTCGTGGAACCCCTGCAGCGCGCCGAGCGCCTCCTCCGGCTCGCATGCCGACGAGAACGCGGTGAAGCCGCGGAGGTCACAGAACAGCACCGCCACCTCGCGCCGGTGGGGCTCGAGCAGCGACTCGTCGCCGGCCGACACGACCATGTCGGCGAGGTGCGGCGCGAGGAAGCGACGCAGCCGGCGCAGGCGCTCGATCTCGGCGACGTGCTCGCCGACCTGCGCCTCGAGCGTGCGGTTCCACGCCGCCAGCTCGGCGGCCTGACCCTCGATCGTGTCGTGGTACGCCTTCAGCCGCACGAGCGACCGCACCCGCGCGAGCAGCTCGGCCTGGTCGAACGGCCGCAGCACGAAGTCGTCGGCGCCGGCCTCGAGGGCCCGAACCTTCTCCTCGTTGCCCGCGGCCGTGATCATGACGACGGGCACCATCGCCGTGCGCTCGTCCTCGCGAAGCCGGCGGCAGACCTCGTAGCCGTTCATGTCCGGCATCTGGATGTCGAGCAACACGAGGTCGACGCCGCCCGCTCGCGCCCGCTCGAGCGCCTCGGGCCCGCTCGACGTCGCGACGACGGTGTAGCCGCGCGGCTCGAGGATCGCCTCCAGCAGCCGGACGTTGGTAGCGGTGTCGTCGACGACGAGGACGACGGGGTTCACGCGGGGACCGCCTCGGCGCCGGCGGCGGTCGCCAGCCGCGCCGGGAGCGCGACGGTGAACGTCGACCCGACGCCCGGCTCGCTCTCGACCCAGATCCGCCCGCCGTGGAGCTCGACGATCGCCTTCGCCAGCGCGAGGCCGAGGCCGGTCCCGTCGCGGGCGGGCGCCGGAACCTCCGACCCCTGCTGGAACGCGTCGAAGATCGTCCGCCGGATCGTGGGATGGATGCCGATGCCGGTGTCGGACACCGCGACGTGGACCTCGTCGTCGTGGCGTTCGACGCTCACGCGGACGGCACCGTCGTCGGGGGTGAACTTCACCGCGTTCTCGATGACGTTCACGAGCACCTGCTCGATGCGGCCGTGGTCGACGTAAATGACGAGGTCGTCGGCGCACGACCACGTCAAGGCCACTCGGCGGGCGATGGCGTCGGTTTCGGCGACGACCTGCGAGACAGCGCGCTCCACGACCGTCGCGGTGACGACCGGCTCGGGCTGGAGCGCGAACTGCCCGGCGTCGAGCTTGGCGAGGTCGAGGATGTCGTTGATCAACGCGAGGAGGTGACGACCCGACTCGGCGATGTCGTCGACGTAGCCCCGCTGGCGTTCGTCGAGCGGGCCGGCGTGGCCTGCGGCGAGCACGTCCGAGAACCCGATGATGGCGTTGAGCGGTGTGCGCAGCTCGTGCGACATGCTGGCGAGGAAGTCGTTCTTGTGCGCGCTCGTCGTCACGAGCTCGGCCTGCGCCTGCTCGGCCACGCGGCGGGCGGCGCGCTCGTCGACGGCGAGCCGGCGCAGCTTCCCGACGATCCACCGGGCGAGCAAGCCGTTGACGACGAGCAGGAACACGAGCGACAGCCACCGCGCGCCCCGGTCGGTCAACTGGGGGTGCGCGACGAGCACGACGCCGAAGCACACGGCCGACAGCGCGATCTGCACGAGGCCGCGGAAGTGATCCCACACGGCGTAACGCGTCAGTGCGATCCACACGTAGGCGAGCGCGATCAGGTCGGCGTACCCGGGCGCGATCCACGCGAAGGCGGTGATCGCCAGCGTCCCGAACACCGGCAGCCCTTCGAGCGCGGCGAACGAGATCGACTGGCCGAAGCGCGACACCACGCTGCCGACGCCGAGCGAGACGAGCGCGAGCGCGGCGACGGCGGCGCGGATGCCGACGGGGCCGGGCGTGATGACGGCGAAGACCACGGCGAGGACCGCGGCCGCCGTCGAGAACGCCCGCGCCGTCGACACGATCAGCTCACGGTTCTCGAACGACCCCGGGACGAGGATCGCCTCGAACACGTCGACGTGCTCGTCATGGGCTGCCGACGTCGCCACGCCGGTCGCCTCGCGTGAGGCCGGATCCACGACGGCGGCCGGCGGCCGGAGCGGCAGCTCGACCGTGAACGTGCTGCCGGCACCGGGCGTGCTCTCGACGGACAGGCGGCCACCGTGGCGGTCCACGAGCCGGCGGGCGACGGCGAGACCGAGCCCGGTTCCCTCCGACCCCGTCCCGGTGACCTGCTCGAACTGCTCGAAGATCCGCTCGAGGTCGTCGGCGGCGATGCCGACGCCCGTGTCGGCGACCTCGATGCGAACTCCGCCGCCGCGCATGGGTGACGCCGTCACCGTCACCCGGCCGTTGCGGGGCGTGAACTTCACCGCGTTCGCGACGAGGTTCACGACGATCTGGCGGATCTTGCGCTCGTCACCGTAGACCGCGGCGACGCCGCGCTCGACGTGCACGGCGACGCGGATGCCCTGCTCGCGGCTGCGCTCGCGCACGAGCACGCGCGCATCCTCGAGCGTGCGGGCGATGTCGACCGGCCCGACGTCGAGGTCGATCGACCCGCTCTCGACCTTCGACAGATCGAGGACGTCGTCGACGAGCGAGAGCAGGTGGCGGCCCGACTCGGCGATGTCCTCGGTGTACGCGACCTGGCGCTCGTTGAGCGGGCCGACGAGCTGGTCGTGGAGGACGTCGGCGAAGCCGAGGATGGCGTTGAGCGGCGTGCGCAGCTCGTGTGACATCCGGGCGAGGAACTCGCTCTTGGCGCGGCTCACCACCACGAGCCCGGCGCTCGCCTCCTCGGCCGCCTCGCGCGCGTCGTGCTCGGCGACGACGAGCACACCGATGTTGCGCACGAGCCAACGCACGAACCCCGAGCACGTCACGACCGCCGCCATCAGGCCGACCCACCACGTGAGCGGCGGGTGGTAGCCCGGGGCCGTTGCGACGACGACGGCGTAGCTCACGCCGAAGTGGCACAGGTGGGCGACCGCGACCTGCCAGCGGCGGACGGCGGACATCAGGATGCCGACGCACACGTAGATGGCCGGGATGGCGATGCCGAGCGTCCCACCACGCCGGCCGAGCACGGCGAGCATGACACTGGCGGCGACGGCCAGCGTGTCGTCGGCCCACACCGGGATCCGGCGGGCGGCGCTGATCATGACGACGCCGGTCGCGAACGCCCAGACGGCGACACCGAGCGCGAACCCGTCCGGTCCCGCCGGCCCGCGGTCCACGAGCACGACCCCCATCCCGTACAACCCGATGACGACGGCGAGGAAGCCCCCGCTTCGGGCGACGATGGCGCGGTGCGCGGGCGACCCCTCGCGCGTCCACGCCTCGTAGTCGTCGACACCGAGATCGAACGGCCCGGCGCGCACGTCGCGCACGACCGCGCTGCTCCGCCGCCGCACCGCCCCCAGCAGTGTCACGGTGTCAGCCTGGCGTCCCGAGGTTGCGGATCGATAACAACGCGTCGACGAACGTCCGGACGTCGATCGGCTTGGCGACGTAGCCGTCGAAGCCCTCGTCGAGCAGCCGCTCGCGGTCACCCTTCATCGCGAACGCAGTGACGGCGACGACCGGGACATCGCTCGTGAGCGGG
Source organism: Acidimicrobiales bacterium (assembly GCA_035700105.1). Taxonomy (GTDB): domain Bacteria; phylum Actinomycetota; class Acidimicrobiia; order Acidimicrobiales; family DASSOZ01; genus DASSOZ01. The sequence goes on along the minus strand of DASSOZ010000157.1, from coordinate 33,006 downwards.
TCGTCTCGCAGCAATCGCAGCGCCTCGACGCCGTCCATGTCGGGCAGGGCGACGTCCATCAGGACGAGGTCGGGCGGTTCGGCGCGGGCGGCGATGAGCGCGTCCGTCGCTGTCGTCGCCTCGGCGACCCGGAAGCCGCGGAAGCTCAGGAGGTCGCGCGCGAGCTTGCGGTTCTTCTCGTTGTCCTCGACGACGAGGACCAGTCGACCCCCACCATCGACCCCACCCATAGGTGGTTGAACGTTACCGTTCGGGCAGGCTGAGGCGCCTGCCCGAACGGTGACGGCGACGACCGGGTCAGCCGACCTTGCGGACGTTCGCGGCGTTGGGGCCCTTCGGACCCTGCGTCACCTCGAACTCGACCTTGTCGTTCTCCTCGAGGTTGCGGTAGCCCGAACCCTCGATCGCGCTGAAGTGCACGAACACGTCGGGGCCACCGTCCTGGGTGATGAACCCGAACCCCTTGTCGGGGTTGAACCACTTCACGGTTCCAGTTGCCATGAGCAATCCCTCCTTCCTGGCGGCAGACGGCCGCGGGGTGGGAACTGCTCGAAACTGGTGCAACGATGCCGAACCCGAGGGGGAAGGCTACCGGAACGACAGCGCCGCGAGGTAGAACCTGCGCGCGCCGCCGCAGGCGTAGCTGGTGCAGCCCGCCGTCCACGCGTGGTACGAGAGCCACCAGTTGCCGGCGCCGTCGTCGAACACGGTGCCGCCGGCGGGCCCGGCGACGGTCCCGTACGACGACAGGATCGGCCCGGCGCTGGGCTGCCGGCACGGCCCGGCCGGTCCGTCGCAGACCGCGTACCCCACGGCGTAGCGGTCCGACTCGAAGTCGCCGCCGGAGAAGAACAGGTAGCGCACGCCGTCGACGACCACCATCTGCGGGTTGTCGACGGTGTTCTGCCACGGGTGGTTGACGCTGTCCTTGCTCATGACGAGCTGCGCCGGGCCGGCGAGCGTCGTGCCGTCGGGGCCGAGCGGCGCCGCCCACACCGAGCTCACCGCCGGCGACGACCCGTCGTTGTTCTTCCAGTGCAACCACGGCCGGCCGTCGACGTCGACGAACGGCTGCGGGTCGATCGAGCCGCCGAGGTCGAGCTGGCACACGATCGGACCCGTGCTGGCGTCGCTGTACGGACCGGCGGGCCCAGTCGCCGTCGCGACCGACAGGCACCAGTGGCCGTTCGCCTTCGACTGCGCCGCGTAGAACATCACCCAGCGGTTGTTCCACGCGAACACGCCCGGCGCCCACTGCGTGTCCGGCTGCTGCCAGCTCGGGATGCTCGGCAGCGCCGTCGAGCCGAACGACTTCCCCGTGAGCGTGCGCCATCCGGTGTTCGGACTCGACGACGTGAGCACCCCGATGCGGTTGCCCCACGTCGTACCGGTGGTGAACGCGTAGTAGGTGGTCCCGACACGGACGACGTCGGGGTCGGGCGCGTCGGCGTCGAACGCGGGGGTCGCACTCGGCTGCACGACCGTGGGCGTCTTCGGTCCTGCGCTCGGCGGCGGGCACGTCCGGCGTTGCTCGACGGCGGTGCCGACCGCGCTCGTCCCACCGAGCACGATCAGCTTCGCCGGGTTCAGCCGGTCGATCTCGTCGTTGACGACCTGGGTCATGCAGTCGCGCTGCACGAGCAGGATCGGGCCGGGCGCGAGCGCGGCGACCGGTCCACCGGCGAGCGCGTCGGCGAACGCCGCGCCGGTCGCCACGTACACCGCGGGCACGCCGGGCGCGAACGCGTTCTTCGACACCGCGACCGACGTGGCGTCGCGGTCGGGGCCCTCGGACCGGCCGACGTTCGGGGCGAGGGTCTTCAGCTGCTGTTCGACGGCGCTGCTCACCGCGGCGGTGCCGCCGAGCACCGCGATCGCGTTCGGCTTCACCCGCTGCAACTCCGCGATCGTCGCCTGTGGCAGCGAGTCGCGATGGGTGAGCAGGACCGGCCCGCCGCTCGCGCCGGCCGCGGGCCCGCCGGCGAGCGCGTCGGGGAACGTGTCACCGTTCGCCACGTACGCGACGGGCACGCCGGGCGCCGTGAACGTCGCGCTGGACACCGCCGCTGCCGTTGCGAACCGGTCTTCACCGGCGACGCGGTTGGTGTCGGACGTCGCGTAGGTGCGCAACCGCGACATGACGGCGTCGGACACGGACGCGGCACCGCCGAGGACGACGACGTGCGCGGGGTCGAGGCGGTCGAGCTCGGCGGCGGTCGCGTCGGGGATGCGGTCGCGCTCGACGAGCAGCACGGGCGCCCTTCGGCGCGCCGCCGCCGGTCCGCCGGCGAGCGCGTCGGGGAACGCGGTACCCGTCGCGACGAAGACCGTGTCGATCGGCCCGCCGAAGCGCGACTGCGACACCGCGACCGCGGTCGCGTACCGGTCGCTGCCCGCCAACCGGCTCACGGTCGGCGCCGCGCTGGCGCCGGTCGCCGGCACGAGCGTGCCGGCGACGAGCGCGATCAAGAGGAGGAAGCGGCGCACCCGGCGACCGTACCCGCCAGGGCGAGTCGCCCCCACCCCGAACTCGGCGTAGAAAGTTGCGCTATCCGCAACGATCTACGCCGAGTTCGGGGTGGGTCAGGTGTGGTGGCCTACTTCTGGAACTTGGTGGCCTTGCGGTTGGCGTCGAGGGCGACGCGGTCGACGACGGGACCGGTCACCTTCTTCACGTAGTCGGGCGAGCAGTCGTAGGTGCCCGCCTTCTCCGGGAAGAACCGCGTCCACTTGGTGCCGGTGAGCTTCAGGACGAGCCCGCACTGCGGCGGCAGGTTCTCACCGGGGTTGGTCTCGGCGTGCAGACCGCCACCGGTCCACTTCGTCGTCTTGGCCAGCCCGTCGAGCATGCACTGGCGCGTCAGCGTCGCCCCGCACGCCTTGGCCTGCGTCGCGAACAGCAGGAAGGCCGACGCTGCCTGCATGCCGAGCTGGTTCACGTCGCCGCCGGTGGCCTTGACGATGTCGAGGTAGTCCTGCGTGGCCTTGTTGTCCTTGGCCTCCTCGAGCGGGATGTAGGCCTCGCGGACATAGACGTTGTCGCCGTAGCCGTCCTTGTTCCAGGCCGCGAACGCGTTGTCGTAGAAGTTGGCGTCGGTGATGTAGATCGGCTTGTAGTTCACCTGCGCGGCGGCGACGAGGAAGTTCTCGAAGTTGGGCGCCGGACTCCCGGTGAAGTAGACGACCTCCGCCCCGCACTCCTTCAGCTTCTGGGCGAACGGACGCCAGTCGGGCTCGCCGGTGATGTTGTACTCCTGGGGGCACGGCAGGAACTGGAACCCGAACGGCGGATACGACACGAGGACCTTGTCCTTCGTGTCCTTCGTGGCCGCGTAGTTGGCGTACATCGTCGCCGTCTTCTTGACCTGCTCGGGGAACTTCTTCGCCATCGCCGCGGCGATCTCGACCGGCGTGTAGTCGATCGGGTTCGGCGTCGGCTGGAACATCTTCGGGGCGTTGGCGAACTCGGGGCTGACCGAGTACGTCGGCACTGCCGGGAGGTCACAGCCGAGACGCGTCGCCTCCTGACCGGAGTCGAGCGCCCAGCCCTCGCCGACGAGGAAGAACACACCGTCGGTGCACGCCTGGGTCATCACGTTGTTGACCTCGGTGATCTTGGCGTCGTAGTAGTTGCCCTTGACCTGACGGCCGTTGATGCCGCCCTGGTCGTTGCACCACTTGATCATCGCCTTCATGGCGTCGGACATCTCGTGGTTCAGACCGGGCGAGCTGGGGAACCCGGCGTCGTCGCCGTAGCCGATCGTGATCTCGGTGTCGGTGACGCCCTTGTCGGTCGCGCCCTTGGCGTCACCCTTGCCGCACGGCGACTCGAGGTCGCCGAACGTCTTGGCGGCGGACTCCGCCTTGGTCGTCGTCGTCTCGCTGCCGTTGTCGCCGCTCGCGTTGTTGTCGTCCTTGCGGTCGGAGCCGCACGCGGCACCGACGAGAACGAGGACGAGCACGACCGCCACCCAGCGGATGCGGTTTCGCATTGGTCTGTTTCCCCCCTGAATCGTCACTTGCGATGGAAGTCTGATCCGCCGTACGTCACAACGGGTGTCAGGCGAGCGGGAACTCACCATTTCGCATACGGGTGCTGCGGTGCACCGGGTCCTTGTCGAACTGCGGGATCACCTCGCGGCCGAACAGGCGGACCGTCTCGAGCGCGTCCTCCTGCGCCATCCCCATCGGCATGCCGAACGCGACCTGGTCGCACCCGACCGCCTCGTAGGCGCGCACCTGCTCGACGACCTCGTCGGGCGTGCCGCAGAGCAGGAAGCCGCCGGCGATGCGCATCTCGATGTCCTCGAGCGTCGGCTCGGGCATGACATCGGGCCACGCCGTCATGCCCTCGGGCACCGGGAACGTGTCGTGGTAGAGGAACACGAGCGACTGCAGGTACGAGATCGCCATGTCGCACGCGACCTCGCGGGCGCGCTGGCCGTCCTCGAGGCAGACGAGGCCGTTGGTGATCATCACGTTGTCGTTGACGTACCGCCCCGCCGGCTCGGCCTCGCCGATCGCCGCCTTGTAGGCGTCGACGTGCGCCTTCATGTCGTGGATCGCGGAGACGTTGAACCCGAGGACACCGAGCCCGAGGCGGGCGGCCTTCTCGTACGTCGGCGGGTTGCCGGCGGCGACCCACATCGGCGGGTGCGTCGACCCGCCGCCGTACGGCTTCGGGAGGATGTCGCGAGGCGGCGTCGTGAACGCCCGTCCGTCGTGCGAGTAGTCGAGCTCCGACCACATCTTCTTGAACTCGCCGATGACCTCGTCGAAGTTCGGCTTCGTGTCCTCGGGCTTCAGGCCGAAGGTGCCGATCTCGTGCGATCCTGCGCCGCGCCCCGAGCCGAACTCGAACCGTCCCTCCGACAGGTGATCGAGCATGGCGACGCGCTCGGCGAGCCGGACGGGATGGTTCGTCACGGGGTTGAGCGGAAAGATGCCGGACCCGACGTGGATGCGCTCGGTCTGCGCGAGCGCGTACGGGATGAACGACTCGCTCGCGGACAGATGCGAGTACTCCGGCAGGCAGTGGTGCTCGGTGACCCACGCGTATTTCCAGCCGTGCGTGTCCGCCTCGCGGATCAGCTCGAGATCGCGCAGCACGGCGCGGTGCTCCGCGGCAGGATCGTGCGCCTGCGGGCCCGGCAGGAACATCTGGACGAAGATCCCGAACTCCATGGCTCCCCCCGGCGCCGCGACCTCCCGGTGCAATATTGCACCGGACTGTTCCAATGCGCTATCGTTCCCCACGCGCGGGCCGGCGTCAAGGAGGGGGGTCCGGTGCAGCGGCAGTCGCCACCGACCGAGCGCGTCGTGCGTCTCCTCGACCTCCTCGCCACGCGCCCTCGGCAGGGTTTCGCGCTGTCCGACCTCGCGCGCGATCTCGACATGAGCAAGGCGACGTGCCTCGGAATCGTCGGCGCGCTCAGCCGCGCCGGCTACCTCGTGCGTCACGAGGACACGAAGACCTACACGCTCGGGCCGACGCTCGTCGGGCTCGGCCGCGCCGCCACCGATGCCGTGCCGTCCCTCGGCGAGGCACGGCCCGAGCTGCACCGCCTCAGCGAGGACCTCGGCTTCGCCGCGTCATTGGCGACGCTCGTGGGCGAGGACATCGTCATCGTCGACCGGACCGGTCCCTACGGCGAGCTCGACCGCATGATCCGCGTCGGCCAGCGCTACCCGTACGCGCCGCCGAGCGGGCTCGTCCTCGCCGCGTGGCTCGACGACGACGGCATCGAGCGGTGGCTCGCGAACCACCCGCTCGTGTCGATGGACGCGGCGATGTCGCAACTGCGCGCGCTCGTCGACACGTGCCGCAGCGCCGGCTGCTTCGTGGAACGGATGAGCGACGTCTCGCTCGGCGCACTCACCGTCCTCGCCGGCTTCGACGGCCGCGACATCCCCGCCGCCGCCGGCACCGCGCTGCGAAACATGGTCGGCAGCCTGTCGGACCGGCACTACGTGCAGCGCGACCTGCGCAGCCGCCGCCGGTTCGACGTCACGTTCGTCGCCGCGCCGAGCTACGACGCCGACGGATCACCCGAGCTGCTCTTCGGCGCCCTGGTGCTGCGGTCCGGCGTCACGCGCGGCGAGCTCACGTCGTACGCCGAAGCGGTGTCCGCGGCCGCGGCGCGCACCACCGCGCGCGTCGGTGGGCGCGATCCGTGGCGCGGCGTGCGCCGCGTCCCCAAGTGTCGAGTCGGTCTGTAGAGAGGAGCGCCACGATGCCCATGCCCGCCGAGTTCCACGAGCTGGCGAAGAAGGTCAACAACTGGGGCCGGTGGGGCCCCGACGACGAGGTCGGCACGATCAACTTCGTCACGCCCGACGTGCGCCGCGCCGCGGCCGCGTGCGTGAAGACCGGCAAGGCGTTCTCGCTCGCGCTGCCGCTGTCACAGACCGAAGGCATCCAGACCGGCGTCATCCCCGGGCGGATCAACCCGCTGCGGACGATGGTCGCCATCAACGCGCCGATGCTGGGCGACCCGTCGCAGTTCTGCACGTCCGACGACGTCGTCGTCATGGGCCTGCAGGCGGGCACGCACTGGGACGGGCTCGGGCACGTCAGCTACGACGGGCGCCTCTACAACGGCAACCCGGCGTCGTCGATCACCGAGTGGGGCGCGGCGAAGTGCGGCATCCACAAGATCCGAACGCTCGTGACGCGCGGCGTGCTGCTCGACGTGGCGCGGGTCAAGGGCGTCGACTGCCTCGAGGGCGGATACCCGATCACGGCGGACGACCTCGACGCCGCCTGCGAGATGGGGAACGTCACCGTGAAGTCGGGCGACGTCGTCCTGCTGCGCACGGGTCAGATGGCGAAGTACCTCGGCGGGCCGGCGCGCGATCTCGCCGCGTACGGCGCCCCCGCGTCGGGGCCGTCGACGCAGACGGTCGAGTGGTTCCACTCGCACGAGGTCGCCGCCGTCGCCACCGACAACCTCACGTTCGAGGTGTTCCCGTGCGAGCGCGACGACATGATCCTGCCCGTCCACCTGCTGCACCTCGTCGAGATGGGGATGACGCAGGGGCAGAACTGGGTGCTCGACGACCTCGCCGCCGACTGCGCCGACGACGGTGTCTACGAGTTCCTCCTCGACGCCTCGCCGCAGCCGTTCACGAACGCCGTCGGGTCGCCCGTGAACCCCGTCGCCGTGAAGTGACGCACCCCACCCCAACCCCCGTTTTCGTTTCATGAAATGAAAGTGGGGGTCGGGGCCACCACATTCATTTCTTGAAACGTTTTCGGGGGTCGGGGATGGTGGCGAGGTCTCGCTCGAGCTCGTCGAGCAGGTCGAGCTCGGACTCCAGCCGGCGGACGGCCCAGCGCGTCACCGCCGCGGGGTGCACGCCCCACGCCGGGTCGTCGGTCGCATGCTCCGCGGCGTGCCGCGCGGCGTCGAGCTGCTCGGTGAGGTCGGCGCGGTGCGCGTCGAGCACCTTCGTCAACCGGTCCGGCTGTTCGACGTGACCGAGCCAGACGCGCAGCATCGTCGGGTGCTTCAGCACGGTCGGCTCCGGCGGCTCACGCAACCACGCCTCCAGCGCCTGCCGACCCGTCTCCGTGATCGAGTAGACGCGCTTGTTGCGCAGGTCGTCCTGGCGAGCGACGGTCGACGTCGCGTACCCGAGCTTCTCGAGCCGGCGCAGCTCGGAGTAGATCTGGCTGGCGGCCGGGCTCCAGTAGAAGAAGCGAAGGCTGTTGTCCGCCCACTTCTTGAGGTCGTAGCCCGACAGCTCGCGACCGAACGACAGGAGCCCGAGCACGGCCCACGCCGTCGGTGTCATGATCCTATTAGAACTATTTCTACTTGACACGTCAACGGAGATCCGGGCGTAGTACGACCCATGCGCTTCTCGATGATCTTCGAGGCCCAGATGGCCGACACGTCGGTCGACAACGAGCGCGCCGTGCTGCGCAGCTGCGTCGACCAGGCGGTGTTCGCCGAGGAGATGGGCTTCGACGAGGTGTGGGCCGTCGAGCACCACTCGCTCAAGTGGTACGCCCACATGAGCGCGCCGGAGATCTTCCTGTCCTACGTGGCCGCGAAGACGTCGCGCATCCGGCTCGGTCACGGTTGCGTGCTCATGCCGTTCGGCTTCAACCCGCCGGTGCGGGTGGCCGAGCGGGTGGCCATGCTCGACGTGCTGTCCGGCGGCCGGCTCGACGTCGGCGGCGGGCGGGGCGCGACCCGCCAGGAGATGTCGCTGTTCGGCGTGGACGTCCACGACACGTATCCCGAGGTCCACGAGACGCTGCGCATCCTCGGCTCGATCTGGCGCGACGAGGACTTCGAGTGGCACACCGACCGGCTCGACGTCACGCCCCACCCCGTCGTGCCCCGCCCGGTGCAGGAGCCACACCCACCGCTGTTCATGGCGTGCACCAAGCGCGACACCGTCGCGCTCGCCGCCGAGTACGGCGTCGGCTCGCTCGTGCTCGGTTTCGCCGGGCCCGACGAGGTCGCCGGCCTGCGCAAGATCTACGACGAGGCGGCGGCCACCCGTACCGGCGACAAGCTCGTGAGCGACGTCGTCAACCACCACTTCGCCTCGCTGTGCCCGACGATCGTGCTGGACGACGCCGACCTCGCGTTCCGCATCGGCTCGCGTGGCCAGCGGTTCTTCGCCGAGTCCATCGGCCACTGGTACGGCGCCGGTCCTGCACCGGACCTCGACCCCGCGCTCGACCCGCCCGGCGCGATCGACGAGGCGCGCGACCGTTACATCGCGTATCTGCACGAGGCGAAGATCCCGGTCGGGCCGAACTCGGCGGCGACGTTCAACGTCGAGCACGCCTACGGGTCGGCGGCGAACGCGATCGAGTACGTCGAGCGGCTCGTCGACGCCGGCGCCGACGAGATCATGTGCCTCATCCAGATGGGCACGGTGCCCCACGACGTGTGCATGGAGACGATCCGACACTGGGGCGAGACGGTGATCCCGCATTTCCGCCGCACGCTCGGATGACGACCGCGGTGGTCGTGACCGGCGGCGGGTCCGGCATCGGGCGGGCGTGCTGCGACGCGCTCGCCGCCGTCGGGCGCCCCGTCGCGGTGTGGGACCTCGACGGCGACGCGGCCGTGTCGGTCGCCGAATCGCTCGACGTGCCCTCCGTCGGTGTCGGCATCGACGTGACCGAGGTGGCGGCGCTCGCACCCGCCGTGCAGCTGTCGCGCGACGCCGTCGGTCCGATCGGGGGGCTCGTCCACTCGGCGGGGGTCGTCGACGTGTCGCCGGTCGACACGCTGACGGCGGACGCGTGGGCCCGCGTCGTCGACGTCAACCTGCGGGCCGAGGCGTTCGTCGTGCAGGCGCTGCTCGATTCGCTGCGTGAGACCGCGCCCGGCGCCGCGGTCGTCGGCATCGCGTCGATCGAGGCGATCGTCGGCAACGCCGCCATCCCCGCGTACTGCGCGTCGAAGGCCGGCCTGCTCGGCCTCACGCGCGCGCTCGCCGTCGGGCTCGCCGGCGACGGCATCCGGGTCAACGCCGTGTGCCCCGGCTACGTCGACACGCCGATGCTCGGCGGCGCGATGTCGGCCGCGCCCGGTTTGCGGGAGACGTTCGAGTCGCAGGTGCCGATGGGCCGGTTGGCGCAGCCGTCGGAGATCGCCGCCGCGGTGCGGTTCCTGCTGTCGGACGACGCGTCGTACATCACCGGCGCCGAGCTGGTCGTCGACGGCGGGACGACGCGGCGGGTGTGACGTCGGCCTGACGTCTACGGCGGCTGGACGCCCGCGATCCAGCCGGTGAGGAACGGCTTCAACGATCCCCGCACGAGCTCCGTGTGGACGCCGAGCTCGGCGACGGTGTCGACGTAGGCGAACATCGTCCCGGCGTCGTCGAACGCGACGGTGTCGACCCGCTGCGCGTCCAGCGCGCCGAGCGTCGCGCCGACGTCGTCGCACCAGTAGCCGATGTGGTACGCCGACTCGCCGCGCTCGGCAAGCCACGTCGCCGCCGTCCACTCCCCCGAGATCGGCTGCACGAGCTCGACGTAGCCGCCGGTGCCCAGGGGCGCGTACGCGATGCGCCCGACGACGTGCGACGGCCGGCCGCGGAACGTCGCGTCCACCTCGAAGTCCATGACCGCGAACGTCCCGCAACCGGGCATCGACGACCACGTCGCCACGGCGCGATCGATGTCGCGTACGGCGATGCCCCAGTGGTACGGCGCGCCGAGGTCGCCGAACGCGTCCACGTGGTCAGGCGGCCGGCGCGGGCTCGCTCGAGTTGAAGATGTCGTCGGCGATCAGCCACGAACCGTCGGTCTGGCGCCGCCACACCTCGATGTACTTGCCGCGGTCGCGCTGCGGCTCCACGCCCTCCGGTTGCACGACGAGTCGGTACTCGCCGACGGCGACCGAGATGTCGTCGCTGCCGTAGACGTCGACGAGCTCGAACGACAGCGTCGCCCGAACGGCGATGAACTCCTTGCAGAAGGCCTCGATCGCGGCGCGCCCCTGCAGGGTGTCCATGTTCGGTGCGGCGAGGCGCGCATCGGGCTCGTACCGGGCGGCCACGCCGGCGGCGTCACCGCCGTTCATCGCCTCCAACCACAGCTTCTCGCCAGCTTCCACGTCGGCTCGGCTCATCGTCCCGGCCTCCCCCGTCGCCGCGTCTCGGCGCCTCGCCGGCCACCGTACGCCGGCGTGCTGCCGCCGGGAAGGGGCGCCGGGCGTGGCCGGCGCCCACGCAGGTCCGCTCGGTGCCCGCCGAGAACTACCGCGGGCGATGGAGTCGATGAAGTCGCTGGAGACGCCGCCCGACCCGGCCATGGCGCGGGCCATGGTCCCGAGCGTGCGCCGGCTGGCGCCGCAACTCCTCGTCGCCGGTGTGCTCCCCGTGGTCGGCTACGCGCTCCTTCGCCCGCACGTCGGCAGCGACGCGACCGCCCTCGCCGCGGTGATGATCTTCCCGATCGCCGAGATCCTCGTCGAGCGACGGCGCCACGGCGGGTTCGAGCCGATCGGCATCATCTCGCTCGTCGGCATCGCCGTCGGTCTCGTCGGTGCGATCGCGCTGCACGGCAACGCCACGCTGCTGAAGCTCCGCGAGTCGGTGCTCACGGGGCTGTTCGGCGTCGTGTGCCTGGCGTCGGTGTTCGCCCGGCGGCCGGCGATGTTCTTCCTCGGACGCGCGTTCGCCACCGGCGGCGACCCGGAGAAGGTGACCGAGTTCGACGGGATCTGGGACCTGCCCGGGACGCCGCGCCGCTTCCGCCTCGTGACGCTCGTGTGGGGCGCCGGTCTGCTCGCGGAGACGACCGTGCGAACCGTGCTCGCGCTCACGATCCCCACCCAGCGCTTCCTCGAGATCGCGCCGGTGCTCGGCTGGCTGACGATCGGGACGCTGATCTGGTACAGCGCCCGCTCGATCCGCGCCGGCGAGGAGGCGCTCGGCCTCAGCGCTCCGCTGCCCGCGGACTGAGCGCCCGCTGGATCGCCGGCCGCACCTCGGTGACGCGCGCCCAGTAGCCGTACGTCCCGCGGTCGCGTAGCTCGGTGGCGGCGTCGATCATCCCCGCGAGCGCGGCGTAGGTGAACGTGCCGCCGACCGACACGCGCGCGACGCCGATCTCGGCGAGCTCGTCCACCGGCGGGCACCCCGGGCGGACGAGCACGTTCACCGGGCGGTCGACGGACGACACGACGGCGCGGATCGTCTCGGCGTCGCCCAGCCCCGGCGCGAACAGCACGTCGGCGCCCGCCTCCTGGTACGCCTGCAGCCGGGCGATCGTGTCGGCGAGGTCGTCGCCGCCGTGGAGCAGGTTCTCGGCGCGAGCGGTGAGCACGAGTTGCCGCGGGCCGCGGTGCGCGGCCTCGGCCGCCGCAGCGATGCGCTCGCGCGCGAGGCCGGCGTCGTAGATCGACTCGCCGCTCCAGTCCTCGACCGAGCATCCGGCGAGGCCGGTGTCGCTGAGCAAGCGGACGGTGTCGGCGACGCCCGCGGGATCGTCGGCGAACCCGTTCTCGGTGTCGGCGGCGACCGGGACGTCGACGGCGTGTGCCATCGCCCGGGTGTGGGCGAGCACCTCGTCGCGTGTCACATCACCGTCGAGGCGGCCGAGCGTCGCCGCGAAGCCGCTGCTCGTCGTGGCGACCGCCTCGAAGCCGAGCGACTCGAGGACCCGGGCCGAGCCGGCGTCCCAGGCGTTCGGCTGGAGCAGCGGCCGGTCGCCGTGGTGGAGCGCGAGGAACCGCCCGGCGATGCCGTCGAGCCCGGGAGTCGGGGTCCGTGTCACGACGCGGCGACCGCCTTTCGGATGGTGTCGGCGACGACGGCGGCGCCGCCGTGAGGGCCGTCGAAGGCGATCGTGTAGTGGTTCGTGTCGGCGACGACCTCGTCGCGTGGTGCGTCGGGGTAGAGCGGGTCGCCGTCGAGCAGGCCGCGCGCGGCGAACAGGCGGAACGTCGGGCACGTGAGGTGCGCGGCCGCGTCGCCGACCGCGTGAACCGTGAGCTGTTCCGTGGCGTCCGCCCGGATGGCGTCGCCGTTCACGCTCGAGCGCAGGCTCGGGGGTTCGCCGACGAGGTCGTGGTCGACGTACGCGACGATGTCGTCGTCCCAGTAGGCGCCGCCGACGGCCGGGTGCGCGCGCCAGAAGTCGAGGTAGGCGGCACGGTCGGGGAACGTCATCGACAGTCGAGCGAGAGCCGGACCGAGGACGGCGGCGAGGACGTCGTCGATCGAGATGTCCGCCGTGTCGCCCGACGCGTTCGCGACGAGCGGGTAGCCGCCGTCGATCAGTACCACCGCGGCGACGCGGTCGGGATGCCGCGTCGCCGTCGTCGCCGCGACCCATGCGCCCATCGAGTGTCCGACGACGACCGCGCGGTCGAGCCCGAGGTGGTCGAGGACGCGCACGAGGTCGTCGGCGTGCACGGTGATGCCGAACGGTCCGGTGATGGCGTTGCTGCGCCCGCGACCACGGAGGTCGGGCGCGACGAGCGTGACGTCGTCGCCGAGACGTCGGGCGATCGCCGCGTACGACAGGTGGTTGGCGGTGATGCCGTGGGCGGCGAGCACGGTCGGCGCGCCGTCGTCGCCCGGCCAGACGCCGACGTGCAGCGCCCCGCCCTCGACCGACAGCTCTAACGTCCTGTACGCGCTCACGCGAACAGTCTGTCGATCGAGGAGGGCATCGTGCCGTCGACGCAGCTCCAGCAGGACGTCCACGAGCGGGCGGAGCGGCTGCTCGCCGACGTCCACGGCGACCGCGCCGAGCTCCAGCGCCGCCAAGTCCTGCTGCAGCGACGGCTGCGGTTCCGCAGTGCGGACTTCGAGGCGACCGACGAGCTGCGCGTCGTCGAGGCCGCGCTCCGGCTCGCCGAGCGGCCCGTGACGCTGGGGTCGCGGTGGCACGAGCGCGAGGTGCGATGAGACGCACGTCACGCGTGAGGCGCTGACAGCGTCGCCGGCGTGCGCTATATTTCTAGTAGACACTGGAAATATAGGAGCCGGGTCATGGCGCTGCCGAAGGACGCATCGAGCCACCACACCGTCTGGGTGACGCCGCCGGGCGACCGCGTCCACGCCCTCCGGTACGCCACTGCCGGCGACCACCTCTACTGCTTCGGCGACGACGGTCTCGGTGACGTGGGCGACGGCACCCACGTCGACGCCACGCTGCACCGCATCGCCAACGGACCGCCCGTCGCCGCGTTCGGGGCCACGGTCCGCACCGCCGCGCCCGACGAGGTCGAGCTCGAGGCCGTGCTCGAGCTGCTCGCCCACGTCGCGCTCGGGCGGACGCTCGAGGAGGTCGAGGCCGCCGCCGAGGACGCCCGCCGTCACCGCCGCATCGTCGAGCTCGTCGCATGACGGGCGCCGACGTCCACGGCGCGCTGCTGACGCTGGCGCGCAAGACCGAAGCCGCAGCACGCGACGCCGACCGAGAGCGGCTCGAGGCGTCGACGCTGCGCCTGTTCGAGGCGCTCGTCTCGCACCTCGCCGCCGAGCATCGCGACCTCGCCGCGCTCGCACCCGGCGACGCCCGCCGCGTCGAGCACGGACAGCAGCGGATCCTCGAAGCGATCGTGGACCTCGCCGCGACCGCCGCGTCGGCGCGGGCGTCCGGGCGCGACTGCCGCTGCCCACAGCTCGCGCAGGAGGTCGTCGCCCTGCTCGCCGTGCAGTCCGACGACGAGCGCCACTGGTTCTGCGCACCGACACGAGGAGCGTGACGACGATGCCCGTCACCGACCCGCTCCGAGAGGAGCACGCCCACCTCCGCCCGCACCTCGACGAGCTCGATGCGGTTGCCGACGGTCTGGATGCGTGGGCGGACGAGACGCCGGCCCGACTCGACGCGATCATCGACTTCCTCCGCGGGCACCTCGTCCCGCATGCCGCCGCCGAGGAGGAAGTGCTCTACCCCGCCGTCGAGCGGGCGATGGGCGCCCCGCGGGCGACCGCGACGATGGTCGCCGACCACCGCGAGATCGTCCGGCGCACGGACGATCTCGCCGTCAGCGCCGCCGCCGGTCCCGCCGCCGCGTCGACGCTCCGCCGCCAGCTGTACGGGCTGCGGGCGATCCTCGACCTGCACTTCGACAAAGAGGAGGAGGTGTTGCTCCCGGTACTCGACGCGCAGTTGACGCCGGAACAGGCCGAGCGCCTGTTCGCAGACATGTCGGCCTCCGCCCATCATTGAAAGGGGTCTCCTGATGGCACACGTCGGCAAGCACGCAACCCACGTCGTCCTGATCGCGAGCGCGCTGCTCGTGCTGTGGCTCGCGAACATCGAGCTGAGCGCGCTCGCGCTCGTCGCCCTCCTCGCCGCCTGCCTCGTGCTGTTCGAGGGGGGTCTGTGGGTCCTTCACCGCCGCGACGAGAAGCGGCGGGCCACCGTCAACTCGTGAACACGTAGATGAAGGACGTCCAGCGACCCGCGCCGACGCGCGACCTCGACAGCCACGAGCAGATCGCCGAGATGGTCCGGCGGTTCTACGCCGACGTGGCCCAGGACGATCTCCTCCGCCCGATGTTCGAGGACGTGGCGCGGGTCGACTGGGCGGAGCACCTGCCGAAGCTGACCGCGTTCTGGTGCCGGGCCCTGCTCGACGAGCCCGGCTACGGCGGCAACCCGTTCGGGGCGCACGCGCTCGTGCACGCCCGGCGATCGTTCACGGTCGAGCACTTCCGGCAGTGGCTGGCGCTGTTCCACGACACCGTCGAGCTCGGCTGGACCGGACCGAACGCCGAGCGCGCCCTGGCGCTCGCCCACAACGTCGCCGCCGTGCACGGCCGGCAGCTGATCGGTCAGCGACCGGTCTGACCGTCGAGCAGCTCGCGCAGGATGTCGGCGTGGCCGGCGTGGCGGGCCGTCTCCTCCAGCAGGTGCGCGAGCACCCAGCGCAGCGTCGCCGGCGCCTGATCCGGCTCCAGGCCGGCACACGGCGCCTCGAGCGTCGGCGCCCGGCGGATGACATCGTCGGCACGCGCCCACGTGGCGCGGTACGCCGCGATCGCACCAGCGACGGTGTCACCCGCGCCCGTCTCCGGAAGCGGCACGTCGAGCGCGGCGAACCGGCGGAGCACCCACAGCGTCTCGGCCATCGCCAGGTGCTCGACGAGCCACAGCAACGACGTGCCGCTGGCGACCGGCGACGAGCGCGCGGCCTCGTCGCTGATCCCGTCGAGCTTGCGCACGAGCGAGTCGCGCTGGAACTGCAGCAGCACGAGGAGCGTGTCGCGCTCGTCACCCTCGAACCGGGGCGGCTTCCGATCCGTCATGACCGCGGCTTCAGCGCTCGAAGCCCGCGAACCGCTCGTGCACCGTCACCGCGCCCCTGCCGAGCGTCGCGGCCTTCTGCTGCACGAGCTCGAGGGCGCGCTCGCTGAGGTGGCCGAACACCTCGATCTCTCGCAGTTCGAGGAACGGTCCCAGCTTCGCGAACTCCGGCGCCCCGATCTCGATGTGGCGCTCCAGCGACGCCGAATCGGGATGCACCGAGACGACGGTCATCTCGTTCGAGTCCTCGTCGAGGTAGAAGCCATAGGTCGCCATCTGCGGCTGGTGACGATCGACGAACGCGACAAGCGCGCGGATCCCCGCCTCGAGCTCGTCCCGATGCTCCTCGAACACCGTCGAGCGATCGATGTAGATCAGCGGGCCACCACTCGATGCGTCGGCCACGGTCACAGTCTCGATCAGGCGGCGCGGCCATCGGCGACGAAGACGGCCGGCTCCGGCACCTGCAGCGGCGCCCGCAGTGACGAGAGCAGCCCGGACGGGGTGCGCGCCGCGTCCATCCGCAGGTGCAACCCGCGCACCTGCACGCCCCAGTGCGTGCCGGCGTATGCCGCCAACGGATCGTCGGCGTCGGCGACGGTGACCGACACCCGCGCCGGCCGCGCCCAACCGCGCACCCTGCCGGGGACGACGACCGGGCCATCGGCGCGGCGCTGCACCGAGCGCATCGGCACGAGCGCCGGGAGCCCGTGGCGGCCGATCGGCCGGCTGGCGACGCGGACGTCGCGCTCCTTCCACGCCAGCTCGACACCGGCGTCGAGCGCCGTCCACGCCAGCGTGCCGAGCTCCTTGGGGAACCCCCAGTTGACGATGCCGCCCACGCGCGAATCGGGCGATGTGACCACCATCGTCGTCACGCACATGCCGATGCGCAGGCCGAGGCGGGCCGGTTCCGAGACCGCGAGCTCCGAATACGGCCCCACCGGCGAATCGGCGTAGTGCACCGCCGTCACGAGCGCCGGGCCGGGTAGGCGTGACAACGGCGGTGGCAGGACGACGTCCCGACGACGGCGTCGGACGACCGCAACCGCGCATTCGCCCGTCAGATGCCAGGGCGCGTGCGGCGCGGTGTACACGGTACGAATCGTACGCCGAAGGATCGGACGCGAACGTCGTCGGTAACCTCGGTTCATGAGGGTCGGCCTGATCGCAACTCCTTGGACGCCAACGCCCCCGGTCCTGTACGGCGGCATCGAGCTCGTCGTCGACCGCCTCGCCCGCGGGTTCTCCGCCGCGGGACACGACGTCGTGCTGTTCGCCACGGGCGACTCGACGTGCCCCGTGCCGCGGCACCACCTCCTGGAGGTGGCCGACGGCAGGCGCATCGGCAACGGCGTCACCGAGATCCGTCACGCTCTCGCCGCGTACGAGTGCCTGCGTGACGAGGGCTGCGACATCATCCACGACCACACGCTCGCCGGCCCGCTCCTCGGGCCGCGGCTCCTCGACGGAGACGTTCCGATCGTCACGACCGTCCACGGCCCGCTCGCGTCCGAGCTGCTCGACGTGTACCGGCACGTCGCGACTGTCGGGCGTGGAGGCGTGTCGCTGATCGCCGTGTCGCACGCACAACGCCGGCCGGCGCCGTCGCTGCCCGTCGCGGCCGTCATCCATCACGGCATCGACGCGGCGGACTTCCCCGTCGGGCGCGGCGACGGCGGCTACGCGCTGTTCCTCGGACGCATGTCCCCGGACAAGGGCGCCCACCGTGCCATCGAGGCGGCCCGAAAGGCGCGCGTGCCGTTGGTGCTCGCTGGGAAGCTCCGCGAGGACAGCGAGTTCGAGTACTTCGACAGCGAGGTGCGGCCGCTCCTCGGCGCCGACGCCGACTACATCGGCGAGGTGCCGCACGACGAGAAGGTGCGCCTGCTTGCCGGCGCGTGCGCGCTGCTGTTCCCGATCCGCTGGAACGAGCCGTTCGGCCTCGTGATGCTCGAGGCGATGGCGTGCGGCACGCCTGTGCTCGCCTTTCGCGAGGGCGCTGCGCCCGAGGTCGTCGAGGACGGCGTCACCGGCTACCTGTGCGACGACGAGGGCCACATGGCGCACTGCCTGACTCGGCTCGACTCGCTGTCACGCGCCGCATGCCGCCGCGCCGTGGAGACGACGTTCTCGACCGCCCGCATGGCCGCCGACCACCTCGAGCTGTTCGACCGTCTCGTGGGCGTCGATCAGTCGTAGTACCTGAGCTCGACGGTGTTCCCGTCGGGATCGCGGACGTAGAGCGACGTCCCGTCGCCGCGCGCACCCCAGCGCGTCGCCGGTCCGTCGACGACGTCGAAGCGGCCCGAGTCGGCGACGGCCTGCAGGTCGCACCGCTCGACGACGATGCAGAAGTGGTTGAGGTTCTCGGTGCCGCGCTCGGCGCCGGCGCCCGGCGAGGCGAACAGGTCGATGATGGTCGACGCGTCGATGCGCACGGACGGGAAGAACGTCTGCCCGGCGCGCCACTCGTCGACCCGCTCCCCCGGCAGGCCGAGTACGTCGCAGTACCACGCGAGCGACCGCTCGACGTCGGCGACGTTCAGCACGATGTGGTCGAGCGCTTGGACACGGATCACGTCGCGATCGTACGGTCGACCCTCCGATGATGCCGTCCATCAAGCTCGACCACGTCGCCGTCGCCCTCCGCAACTGGCGGGACGGCTGGCCCCTGTTCGCGGGCGAGCTCGGCGGCCAGTGGCGCGGCGGCGGGTACGGCCCCGGTTTCGCGCCCAACCAGCTCGAGTTCGCCAACGGCATGCGACTCGAGCTGCTCATGCCGAACGACGTCCACGTCAACGACTTCCTCGCCCGCTTCCTCGTGTCGAACGGCGGACCGGGCCCGCACCACTTCACGTTCAAGGTCGACGACATCGAGGCGGCGATCGACGCGTGCCGCGCCGCCGGCATCGAGCCGGTCGGCATCGACGTCCGCTTCGACGAGTGGAAGGAGGCCTTCCTCCACCCGAAGGCGACCGGTCTCGGCATCGTCGTGCAGCTCGCGCAGTCGGCGGGCGACCACGGCCCGAGCACGCCGCCCGGCGACTTCCCGTCGGCGACACGGACGGCGGGCGCGGCGTCCCTCGACCACGTCGCGCACGCCGTTGCCGACCTCGAGCACGCGCTCGGCCTCTTCGGCGACCTCCTCGGCGGCGAGGCGACCGACGAGGGCGGCGACGAGGCGTGCCGGTGGGTCCAGCTCGCGTGGCCGGGACCCGGCCGCATCCGACTGCTCGCCCCGACGTCGAGGAACGGCGGGCCGCTCGTCGACTGGCTCGCCGGCCGCCCCGGTCGCCTGCACCACCTCCATCTCACCTGCGACGATCCGGGCGCCGTGTCCGGCGCGACGCAGCTGGCGTCGGGTGCCTACGAGGTCGCGCCCGACGACGTCACGGGCACGCGCCTAGTACTTCGGGCGCAACACCAGGCCCGCTAGTCGCTCGCGCATCGCCCGAGCCAGGGCGGCCTGCTGCTGCGGTCGCGTCCGCACCGAGATGCGTACGGTCGCGGTGTCGGCGGTGAGCGTCTCGATGCCCCACACCTCGGGGTCGCCGTCGACGACGTCGCGCCAGCGCTCCTCGGCGCACAGCGCCGTCACCTCCTCGCGCACGCGTTCGATCGTCGACGCCAACCCGCCGGTGATCGGCAGCGGCACGTCGACGACGGCGCGGTTCCACCCGAGCGACGCGTTGCCGACCTTGCGGATCTCGCCGTTCGGCACGAACCACACGTGCCCGTCGACCGCCCGGAGGCGGGTGACGCGCAGGTTCACCTCCTCGACCGTCCCGGTCGTGTCGCCGAGGTCGACGACGTCGCCGACGCCGTACTGGTCCTCGATGAGGATGAACAGCCCGGAGATCACGTCCTTCACGAGGCTCTGCGCGCCGAACCCGATCGCCACGCCGGCGATGCCGGCACCGGCGAGGACGGGCGCCAGGCTCACGTCGAGCTGGTCGAACACGGTGAGGACCGCGATCGACCAGATGACGACGCGCGCCGCGCTCGACAGCACGTCGCAGATCGTCGTCGCCCGCTGCTCGGCGCGGGCCGACGACCCGAGCAGCGGCGCCCGCAGGTGCAGCGACCGCACCGACCTGGAGATCCACCGTGCCGCCAACCGCGACAGCACCGACGCGGCCACGAGGATCAGCACGATCTTCAGCGGCCGCCAGACGAGCGCCTCGACCGTCCGGGCGCCGAAGTCGTTGAGCCCGAGCTTCGTCAGCAGGTCGTGGAAGTAGTCGCCGCTCTCGGCGGCGACGACGACACCGGGGACCACGGCCACCATCGTTGTCGGCCTCGCTAGGTTCTGCGCGCATGGGTGCGCGCCGCCGCTCGTGGTGGGGTTGGGGCTGGGAGGACGAGGCGCTCTCGACCGAGCAGCTGTCGAAGCTCGCGTCGGCGGTGTCCGCCCGCCTCGGCGCCGATGTCGACGTTCGAGAGCCGGCCGCGCTCGGCGAACTCGACCTGCGCCCGCCGCGCACGCCGGCGCCGCCGCCGTCGCTCGCCGACATCGTCTCGACCGACACGTACGACCGCGCCGCGCACACGTACGGCAAGTCCTTCCGCGACGTCGTGCGGGGGTTCCACGGCGAGCTCCCGCACCCGCCCGACCTCGTCGCGTTCCCGCGTGACGAGGCCGACGTCTGCGACCTCCTCGGCTGGTGCGCGGACGCCGACCTCGCCGCGGTGCCCTACGGCGGCGGGTCGTCGGTCGTCGGCGGTGTGGACGGCGGCGGCGCGTGGGCCGACGACTACGAGGGCGTCGTCTCGATCGACCTCACCCGGCTCGACCGCGTCCTCGAGATCGACCGCACGTCGCGCGCCATCCGCGTCCAGGGCGGCGCGCTCGGCCCGGTGCTCGAGGACCAGCTGCGCCCGCACGGCTACACGCTGCGCCACTACCCGCAGTCCTTCGAGTTCTCGACCGTCGGCGGCTGGCTCGCCACCCGCTCGGGCGGGCACTTCGCCACGAACTACACGCACATCGACGACTTCGTCGAGTCGATCCGCACGGTGACGCCGGCGGGCGTGATCGAGTCGCGCCGGCTCCCCGGCTCGGGCGCGGGACCGTCACCGGACCGGCTGCTGCTCGGGTCCGAGGGCACGCTCGGCGTCATCGTCGAGGCATGGCTGCGGGTGCAGGACCGGCCGACGTTCCGGGCCGGCGCGTCGGTCCGCTTCGCGACGCTCGACGCCGCGGCCGAGGCGACCCGCGCGGTCGCCCAGGCCGGGCTGTTCCCGGCGAACTGCCGGTTGCTCGACCCCGGCGAGGCGGCGACGTCGGCGGGCATCACGGACGGATCGGCCGTCCTGGTACTCGGGTTCGAGTCCGCCGACCACCCGCTCGACGCGTGGATCGCCCGCGCCGTCGAGTGCTGCGCCGACCACGGGGGCGCGGTCCCCGACGGCATCAGGACCGGCGAGGCGAAGGACGACACGGCGGGCAACTGGCGCAACGCGTTCCTGCGCGCCCCGTACGGGCGGGACGCGATGGTCGCGATGGGATGCGTCGCCGAGACCTTCGAGACGGCGTGCACGTGGGACCGCTATCCCGAGCTCCACGCCCGCATCGTGGAGTCCGTGGAGAAGGCGCTGGCCTCGGCGTGCGGTGGCGGGACGGTCACGAGCCGGTTCACGCACGTCTATCCGGACGGCTGCGCGCCGTACTACACCGTGCTCGCCCCGGGGACCCACGGGACGCAGCTCGAGCGGTGGCAGGCGGTCAAGGACGCGGCGTCGGAGGCGATCGTCTCGGCGGGCGGGACGATCACGCACCACCACGCCGTCGGACGTGACCATCGCCCGTGGTACGACCGCCAGCGGCCCGACCTGTTCGCCCACGCGCTGCGGGCGGCGAAGCGTTCCGTCGACCCCGCCGGCCTGCTCAACCCCGGCGTCCTCGTCGATCCGCTCAGGTGACACGCAGCGTGCCCGACATGTCGGGCACGATCTCGCACCGGAACGTGTACGTCCCCGCCGGCAGCGGACCGAAGTCGTAGGCGACCGCGCTCGGACCGGTGACGGGCGCGCCCCGGGCGATCACGGCGCTGCCGCGGTAGATCGCGACGTTGTGGCGCTGGCCGACGTCGCGGTTCACGAGGTCGACCTCGACAGGGACGCGGGCGGCGAGCCGCAGCTGGCTCACGTCGAAACGCATCCCCGCAGCCGTCACCGTCGCCCGCCGCGGCTCGACGACCTCGTCGCCGGTCACCGCCAGGATGACCAGCACGGTCACGAGGACGGCCAGCGCGGCGAGCACGCCCACCACGGTCCGTCGCGACGGCAGCCGCATCGGCGCCCGGCTCGGCGGCCCGCTCGCATCCTCCCACGCAATCGGAGTTTCCGGCCGTTTCGCAGCCCGATTCTCCGACTGAGTGGGAGGATGCGGAACGGGGCTGCCGTTCCGCAGCACCGCGTAGGCCCGGTTGACGGCGGCCATCGCCTCGGCGTCGCCGCCGCCGGGTGCGTCGGGATGCAGGGTGCGGGCGAGACGGCGGTACGCGGTCTGGACGTCGGCGGCCGACGCGCCACGCGGGACGCCGAGCACGTCGTGCGGGTCGCGGTCCACCACGCTCCCCATCAAAGCGATTTGGCACAACGTCCACCCAACCCCGATCCTGTCCCGCTTGCACGAGCCGCAACTGGAAGAGGCGACCGAGGCGTACGTCGACGGTGACGTCGCGCTCACCCCGGGCACCGCCCGGGCCGCGCTCGCGCATCGGGACTTCCGCGTCGTGTGGCTCGGGGCACTGTCGTCGAGCGTCGGCACGTGGATGCAGAACGTCGTCCTCAGCGCGTTCGCGTTCGAGCTCACGAAGTCGCCGACGTTCGTCGGCATCGTCTACTTCGCCGGCCTCGGTCCGTCGCTGCTCATCGCCGTCGTCGGCGGCGTGATGGCCGACGTGTTCGACCGCCGCAAGCTGCTGATCATCGCCAACTTCGAGCAGCTCGTCTTCAGCGCGCTGCTCGCCTGGTTCGCACGGGGCAGCGACCCATCGCACGTCGGCATCGTGCTGTGCGTCGCCATGGTCGGCGTCGGTCAGGCGTTCAACGGCCCGACGTACTCGTCGCTGCTGCCCGAGCTCGTCGGCCGGCGTGACCTCGCCGGCGCGGTGTCGTTGCAGTCGACGCAGATGAACGTCGCCCGCGTGATCGGACCGGCGATCGGTGGCGTGCTGTACCCGGTCGTCGGCGCCGCGTGGGTGTTCTTCTTCAACGCGTTGACGTACCTGTTCGCCGTCGTGTCGGTGGCGATCATCACGCTGGCGCCGCGCGACGTGCCGGTGAACGACGTCCGGGGTTGGCGCCGGCTCGTGTCCGGGTTCGTCATCGCCCGGCGGGACGCGCTCGTTCGCCGCATCCTCGTGACGATGTCGCTGTTCTCGTTCTTCTCGCTGACGTTCATCGGCCTGATGCCGGTGCTCGCCGCCGACAACCTCGGGATGCGACCGAAGAGCCTGGCCTACGGGTTGCTGTACGCGTCGTTCGGCACCGGCGCCGCCATCGGCGCGGTGTCGATCGGGACGTTCCTCGCCGGTGCGTCGAAGCCGAGGATCGTGCAGCGCGGGATGGCGGCGTTCGCCGTCCTGCTCGGCGTGTTCGCCGTCGAGCGGATCGACGCGCTCGCCTACCCGACGATCGTCGTGCTCGGGTTCGTGTACTTCGCGTCGGTGACGTCGCTGTCCACGGTGCTCCAGGAGCACCTGGAGGACCACGTGCGCGGCCGCGTGATGGCGCTCTGGATGATGTCGTTCGGCGGGATGGTGCCGCTCGGCACGCTGGCGCTGTCCCCGGTCGCCGACCACCTGTCGGTGACGTTCGTCGCGCTCGTGGGCGCGGCGGTGGCTGGTGTGCTGGCGTGGTACGCCGACCTGCGCGCCGTCGGCGCGCCCGGCTAGCAGCCGGCTAGCCGCGGGCGCACGACGAGCCGAGGTTGCGGTCGAGGTCCGACCACCCCGGCAGCGCGCCGACCGGGTACCAGTCGCCCGTCGGCAGGTCCTGCTCGTAGTCGACCGGCGACCGCTCGCCCCTGGCGATCTCCGCGACCGCGTCGAGCAGCGCGTCGACATCGTCCTCGGTCGTGTCGATGCCGGCACTGGCCCTGACCGCGCCCGGGATGTCACGGCGGTCGCCCCGCAGGACGTCGGCGCGGTACCTGCGGACCTCGTCGTCCGTCAGACCGAGCAGGCGCAGCAGGTAGGGGTGGGCGCAGAAGCAGCCGTGGCGGACGCCGATGCCGTACTCGGCGCTGAGCCGCGCCGCGACGAGCGCGTGCGGGACCCCCGTGACCGTGAACGTGGCGAGGGCGAGTGTCGGCGTGTCGATGGACGGGCCGAGCAGGCGGACGCCGTCGATGCCGGCCAGGCCGGTCCGCAGTCGGTCGCCGATGCGGCGCTCGTGCTCGCCGATCGTGTCCCACCCGATGCGCGTGAGCTCGTCGATCGCCGCGTGCAGCGCGACCGCGCCGACGACGTTCGGGCTGCCCGCCTCCTCGCGCTCGGGCGGGTCGGTCCACACCACCTCGTCGAGGTCGACGAGATCGACGGCACCGCCGCCGGCGAGGAACGGGTCGCCGTCGGCGAACACCGTGCGGGGACCGACGAACGCGCTCGCCCCGAACGGCGCGTACATCTTGTGGCCGCTCCACGCCACGAAGTCGGCGTCGGCCGGCAGCGGGTGGTGGGGTGCGAGCTGGGCGGCGTCGACGAGGACCGGGACGCCGCGCTCGTGGGCGGCGTCGATGATCGTGGCCAGCGGTGGCATCCAGCCGCTGACGTTCGACGCGCCCGTGATCGCCAGCAGCTTCACGCCGTCGCCGAGCTGGGCGACGACGTCGTCGGTGGTGAACGTGCCGTCCACGCCGCAGTCGACGTAGCGCCGCCGCGCCACCCGGCCCCACGGGAGGAGGTTGGCGTGGTGCTCGACGACCGTCGTGACGACGACGTCGTCGGGCTCGAGCCGCAGTCGGTAGGCGATGTGGTTGATCGCCTCGGTCGTGTTGCGGCACAGGACGGCGACGTCCTCACCGTCCTCGTCGCGCCCGGCGAAGCGCAGCGCGGCGCGGCGGGCGAGCTCGTACGCCTGCGTCGCCCGCTGGCTCTTGAACCCGGCGCCGCGGTGGACGCTCGAGTACCACGGAAGGAAATCGGTGACGGCTTCCGCGACCGCCGGCAGCGCGCTCGTCGACGCCGCGGTGTCGAAGCTCCGGTAGCGGCGGTGGCTCCCGTCGGCGCACGGCACCTCGACGTCGTGGCCGACCAGATCGATCATGTCGACCCGAGGGTACCGTTGGGTCCGATGGAGGAACGGGCCTTCGGCGCCGCCCCGGAACCGATCGTGCTCGAGGCGCCCGACCCGGTCGAGCCGCCCCTCGACCGCATCACGCTGTACCTCCATCCCACGGTGCCGGAAGCGTCGTTGTGCGTCCTGCGACCGTGGCTCCCGCTACGGCCGTAGCGGCGGGCCGTCGTAGCGGTCGACCGTCGTGAACGACTCGACGGTGTTGCGCGTCAGCTTCGTCGGCTGGTGGACCGGGACGCCGAGCACGAGCAGTCCGGCGACGACGAGTTCGTCGGGGACGTGCAGCAGCGACTTGACCTCGGGCTCACGGCGGACGGGCATCGTCGTCATCACGCCGCCGAGGCCCTCGGCCCGCGCCGCCAGCAGCACCGACCACGCGAACGGGTAGATCGACGCACCCCCGGCGAGCGTGTAGCGGTCGAACGACTTGTCGACCGCAGCGATGACCCGCAGGTCGGCGAGCAGCACCAGCAGCACGGGCGCCTCGTCGAGCCGTTCGGCGAAGTCGCCGCCCATCCCCCGCAGGTCCGACGCGGAGGCGTTTGCGGCGGCCTCGGCGGCGTCGTCGGTCACCGGCGCGAACGGCACGAGTCCGGCGGCCCGCTGCGAGAGGTACTCGTACCAACCCTCGAGGTAGAGGTCGCGCAGCGATCGCCGAACCGACGCGTCCTTGACGAGCACGACGCGCCAGCCCTGCCGGTTGCCGCCGCTCGGGGCGAACCGGGCGGTGTCGAGCACGCGGACCACGACGTCGTCGGGGACCGCGTCCGGGCGAAACGCCCGTACCGCACCGGTCGACCGCAGCGTCGTGACGAGGTCGAGCGACATCAGTCGAGGACGGCGTCGCGCAGCGCCGGCACGTGGTCGGCCACACCGAGGTGGTCGGCGAAGCCGAGGACCCCGTCGTAGGACCGCTCGACGTGGTCGATCAACCCGCGCATCACCCGCGGTGTGATCGACTCGATCTGCGCCTCCCGACGCAGCAGCTCCTCGGACTTGTCGGGGTACTGCCGCTTGAGGAAGCCGAAGAAGTCGACCATCGCCGACTGCGACAACGCGTAGTCGGCGGCGATCACGTCGTCGTCGACGCCGAGCAGCCCGAGTACGACGGCGGCGAGGATGCCGGTGCGGTCCTTGCCCGCCGCGCAGTGGAACACGGCGGGGACGGCGCCGGGCGTCGACAGCACCCTGACCGCGTCGGCGATCGCGGCCGACCCGTCGTCGAGCATCTGCGAGTAGCGGCCGATGAGGAAGTCCTCGTCGACCCACGCGACGAGCTCCTCCTCGGTGGGCAGCACGTCCATCATCGGGAGGTGGTGCACGGCCGGCGTGAACGGCCCCTCGGGCATCGAGTCGCGCTCGCGCTCTCCCGCGGTGCGGAGGTCGATCACGGTGTCGATGCCGAGGTCGACGAGTGCGGCGAGGTCCAGCGCGGTCAACCGGCTGAGGCCGTCGGACCGGAACAGCCGCCGCCACGCGATCGTCCGCCCGTCCGCCGCCGGGTACCCGCCGAGGTCACGGAAGTTGAACGCGCCCTCGAGGGTGATGTTGCGATCGAGATCCGTCATGTGCGGACAGAAACGGTACCGCCGTCGACGAGCAACGCCGACCGGAGGAACGCCAGGAGCTCGCGCCGCCGACGCACCAACGAGCGGGCCGACGGCTCGTCGCCGAGCGCCCGGAGGACCTCGACCTCGGTGGCCATCCCGATGACCGACGAGTACGCGGCGAGCAGCAGCAGACGCGGGTCCTGCCGTCGCACCGCGCCGGTGTCCATCTCGGCGGACAGCCACGCGGTGGCCCGCCCGACCAACGGCTCGAGCGCGTCGGTCAGACGCGTCGCCGCCGGCGGACCGAGCCGGCTCACCTCCCGGACGAGACCCAGCAGCTCGGGTCGCCGCGACGCCAGCCGGAACACCGAGCGGACGACGGCTTCGACCCGCGCGAACCCCGGGCCCGCTGACGCCAGCGCGGCCTCGAGCGCGCCCGCCAGCTCGGCCGCGGAGCGGTCGATCACGGCGTCGAGCAGCGCCGCCTTGGAGGCGAAGTGGTAGAGGATCGTCTGCTTCGTGACGCCGAGCTGCGCGGCCAGCGCGTCGAGCGAGGTCGCCTCGTACCCCCGGTCGGCGAACGACGCCAGCGCCACGTCCAGGATGCGGTCGCGCGTCGTCACTTACCAGATGGTAGACAGGAGCCGGCATGGCCAGCGGCATCGTCGACGCACTCGCCGGGACGCGCATCGGGGTCACCGGCAGCACCGGCTTCCTCGGCACGGCCGTCGTCGAGCGCATCCTGCGCACCGTCCCCGACGCCGAGGTCGTCCTCCTGGTCCGCCCCGGCAAGCGCTCGACCGCCGCCGAGCGGGTGCGGCGCGAGGTGCTCCGCAACGACTGCTTCGACACGGTGCGGGGCGCGCTCGGCGACCGGTGGGACGACGAGGTGGCGCGGCGCGTGCGCGTCGTCGCCGGTGATGTCGGACGCGACGGGCTCGGCCTCGATGCCGCCGACCGGGCGACGTGGGCGAGCTGCGACGTCGTCATCCACTCCGCCGCGACGGTGAGCTTCGACTCGCCGCTCGACAGCGCGGTCGAGGTCAACCTTCTCGGCCCGACCCGCGTCGCACGCGTGCTCGAGGAGGAGCAGTCGCGCGCTCACCTCGTTGCCGTCTCGACGGCGTACGTCGCCGGCAGCCGGCGCGGTGATGCGCCCGAGGCGCTGCTACCGGACACGCCGTTCGCCACCGAGGTCGACTGGCGGACGGAGGTCGACGCCGCCCGTCGCGCCCGCAGCGATGCCGACGCCGAGTCGCGCGATCCCAAGCGACTCGCCGAGTTCCACAGGCGCGCCCGCCACGAGCTCGGCGCCGCAGGCACACCCGTGCTCGCCGCGAAGACCGAGAAGCTGCGCGAGGACTGGGTCGACGAGCGCATGGTCGACCTCGGGCGCGCCCGCGCCCAGTCGCTCGGCTGGCCCGACGCGTACGCGTACACGAAGTCACTCGGCGAACGCGCGCTCCTCGAGAGTCGCGGTGACGTGCCCGTCACGATCGTGCGGCCCTCGATCATCGAGTCCGCGCTGGCCGAGCC
Organism: Acidimicrobiales bacterium; assembly: GCA_035700105.1. Lineage (GTDB taxonomy): Bacteria > Actinomycetota > Acidimicrobiia > Acidimicrobiales > DASSOZ01 > DASSOZ01. The sequence goes on along the minus strand of DASSOZ010000157.1, from coordinate 4,866 downwards.
TCGCGCCGGCTGGATCCGCGGCTTCCGCATGGCCGAGCCCGTGATCATCAGCTACGCGCGCGGCCTGCTGAAGGAGTTCCCCGGCATACCCGAGGGCGTCGTCGACGTCATCCCCGTCGACCTCGTCGTCGCCGCCATCCTCGCCGTCGCCGCCCGCGGCCCGAACCCCGAGGGGCCCGACGTCTTCCAGGTCGCGTCGGGCAGCGCCAACCCGCTGCGCTACCGGCACCTCGTCGACCTCGTGCGCGAGTGGTTCAGCGAGCACCCGCTCTACGACCGGGAGGGCCAGCCGATCGTCGTGCCCGAGTGGTCGTTCCCCGGACGCGGCCGCGTGCAGCGCCAGCTCGAGCGCGGCGTGGACCTGCTCGACCGCGCCGAGCAGCTGCTCACGTCGCTCCCGCTCCGCGGCCGACAGGCGACGTGGTCGGCGCGCATCGAGGAGAAGAAGGCCGAGGCCGAGCGGGCGCTCGGCTACGTCCAGCTCTACGGCGCGTACACCGAGACCGAGGCCGTGTTCCGCGTCGACCGCCTCCTGGCCCTGCACGACTCACTGTCGCCGGACGACCGGCGGACCTTCTGCTTCGACCCTCGCGTCGTGGACTGGGACCGCTATGTCCACGAGGTCCACCTGCCGTCGGTCGTCGAGCACGCCCGCGTCAAGCGGGAGCCGGGCAAGCGCAAGACCCCCGACCGCGAGACGCGCGGCCGCAGCGCGGTCCTGTCGCCGCAGCGACACCTCGCCGTGTTCGACCTCGAGAACACGCTCATCGCGTCGAACGTCGTGGAGTCGTTCGCGTGGCTGGCCTCGCGGCGCCTGCCGACCGACGAGAAGGTGCGGTTCGCGTTCGGCCTCGTCAGGGAGGCGCCGGCGCTGCTGTCGCTCGACCGCAAGGACCGCGGCGACTTCCTGCGCTTCTTCTACCGCCGCTACGAGGACGCGCCCATCGAGCAGATCCGCCACGACGCGTGGGACCTGTTCGGCGACCACCTGCTGAAGAAGTCGTTCCCCGCCGGCATCCGCCGCGTGCGCGAGCACCGCGCCCTCGGGCACCGCACGCTGCTCATCACCGGCGCGCTCGACTTCGTCCTCGAGCCGTTCAAACCGCTCTTCGACGACATCGTCGCCGCCTCGCTCGGCGAGCGCGACGGACGTTTCACCGGCGAGCTGCTGGAGGCGCCGCCGACGGGCGAGGCCCGTGCCCTCGTCATGGCCGACTACGCCGACGCCGAGGGGCTCTCGCTCGCCGAGTCGGTCGCCTACGCCGATTCCGCCAGCGACCTGCCGATGCTCGAGGCCGTCGGCCACCCCGTCGCCGTCAACCCCGAGACCAAGCTGGCGGCGATCGCCCGCAAGCGCGGGTGGCACGTCGAGCACTGGTCGAAGGCGCCCGGCGGACCGCGCCCGCTGCTGCCGCTGGCCCGCTCCTCGCGATTGGGTGATCGCCGGGGCTCCAGCTCGGCAATCACCCGATCTCGGCGAGGGGGCGACCGATGAAGGCGCTCACGTTCGACCGCAAGCCGGTGCGGTACGCGGCGGCGATGGTCGCCGGTCGGCTGTCGCCCGGCGCCGGCGCACGCGTCGGTCCGCTCGAGCTCGACGACATCGACGAGCCCCGCCTGCCCGGCGACGGGTGGGTGCGGGTGCGACCGCGCCTCGCCGGCATCTGCGGGTCCGACCTGGCCACGATCGACGGGCACTCGTCGCGCTACTTCGAGCCGATCGTGTCGTTCCCGTTCGTCCCCGGCCACGAGGTCGTCGGCGAGCTCGACGACGGCTCGCGCGTCGTGCTCGAACCCGTGCTCGGCTGCGCGGCGCGCGGCATCGACCCGCCGTGCGACGCGTGCGCCCGCACCGACGTCGGCAACTGCGAGCGCGTCGCCTTCGGCCACGTGAAGCCCGGGCTGCAGACGGGCTTCTGCAAGTCGACCGGCGGCGGATGGGGTACGGCACTCGTCGCCCACACGTCGCAGCTGCACGCCGTGCCCGACGACGTCACCGACGACGACGCGGTGATGGTCGAACCGACGGCGTGCGCGATCCACGGCGTCTACGGCCTGACCGACGGCACGGAACCACCGGGCACGGTCGTCGTGCTGGGCGCCGGCACGCTCGGTCTGCTGACGATCGCCGCGCTCAAGACATTCGTCCGGCCGGGCACGATCGTCGCCGTCGCCAAGCACCCGGAGCAGCGGCGATGGGCTCGCGAGCTCGGCGCCGACGTCCTCGTCGAGCCGGGCGAGATCCGGCGGGGCGTGCGCCGCCTCACCGGCAGCCACGAGTACGGCGACGTGCTCAGCGGCGGCGCCGACGTCGTCGTCGACTGCGTCGGCGCGTCGTCGTCGGTCGCCGACGCCATCGCGGTGACGAAGCCGACCGGACGCGTCCACCTCGTCGGCATGGCCGGCGACACGAACGTCGACCTGACGCCGCTGTGGCACAAGGAGGTCGCGCTCGTGGGTGCGTACGCGTACGGCCGCGAGCACGACGGCCGCCGCACGTTCGACCTCGCCTTCGGCCTCGTGCGCGAACGGCAGCTCGGCCGCCTCGTGACCGCCACCTATCCGCTCGACCGCTACGCCGACGCCATCGCCCACGCCGCCAACGCCGGCGCGCGCGGTGCGGTGAAGATCGCCTTCGACCTCACGATGGAGAAGTCTCGCTGATGAGCCCCCGCCCCGGCTTCGTGTTGGAGGTCGACCGGCAGACGCCGCCGACGCTCTTCATGCACGGCGAGGGCTTCCGGCTCGAGAAGCTTCCTGTCGGCAGCCGCGTGATCTACGCCCCCGAGCCGTTCGACGCGATCAAGGACGCCCGCGCCGCCATCCGCCACGCGCTGCTCCACCCGCTCGGCGACAGCCAGCCGCTGCCGTCGCTGCTGCGGCCGGGGATGAAGCTGACGATCGCCTTCGACGACGTGTCGCTGCCGCTGCCCCCCATGAAGCGGCCGGACATCCGCCAACTCGTGATCGAGGAGGTGCTCGAGCTCGCCGCCGCGGCGGGCGTCGACGACGTCGTGCTGATCGCCGCGCTCGCGCTGCACCGCCGCATGCACGACTTCGAGCTGCGCCACGCGCTCGGCGATCGCGTCTACGACGCGTTCCAGCGGCACGGCCTCCTGCAGCAGCACGACGCCGAGGACCCGTCGAACCTCGTCCACCTCGGCATGACCGACAAGGGCGAGGACGTCGAGATCAACAAGCGGGCGGCCGAGTCCGACCTCCTGGTCTACGTGAACATCAACCTCGTGGCGATGGACGGCGGCCACAAGTCCGTCGCCACCGGGCTGGCGTCGTACAAGTCGCTGCGCCACCACCACAACCCGCAGACGATGCGGCACAGCCGCTCGTTCATGGACCAGGAGCACTCCGCGCTGCACAGCGCGAACTGGCGCATGGGCCGGCTCATCGCCGACAGCGGCGTGAAGGTCTTCCAGATCGAGACGACGCTGAACAACGACACCTTCCCGTCGCCGTTCGACTTCCTCCAGCGCCGCGAGTGGGAGTGGTCGGCGCGCGACCGCGCCACGTTCGTCGCGTCGTCGAAGGCGCTCGGCCGCACGCCGTCACGGGCGGCGCGCCAGATCTTCCAGTCGATCAAGGCGCCGCACCAGCTGACGTCGGTGCAGGCCGGCGAGGTCGAGGCGGTGCACCGGCAGACGACCGAGAACGTCTACCGCCAGCAGCTCGTGCAGGTCGACGGCCAGACCGACGTGCTCACGATGGGGCTGCCGTTCATCTGCCCCTACAACGTGAACTCGATCATGAACCCGATCCTCGTGATGTGCCTCGGGCTGGGGTACTTCTTCAACCTGTACCGCGGGCGGCCGCTCGTGCGCGAAGGCGGCGTGCTCATCATGAGCCACCCCACGCCGTGGGAGTTCCACCCCGTGCACCATCCGAGCTACATCGACTTCTTCGAGCAGGTGCTCGCCGACACCACCGACCCCGTCGAGATCGAGAAGAAGTACGAGCAGCAGTTCGCGACCGACCCGTGGTACGTCCACCTGTACCGGACGACGAACGCGTACCACGGCGTCCACCCGTTCTACATGTGGTACTGGGGCGCGCACGCGCTCGCGCACCTCGGCGGCGTGATCGTCGTCGGCGGCGACGTGAAGGCCGTGCGCCGGCTCGGGTTCAAGCCGGCGTCGACGCTGCGCGACGCGCTCGAGATGGCCGAGGACGTCGTCGGGCGCGACCCGTCGATCACCCACCTGCACGCGCCCCCGCTGCTGCTGGCGGACGTGACGTGAGATCGCCCGTCCGGCTCCCGTCGCTGCGGCGCCCACGGCTGCCGTTCCCGCTGGGCGCGCCCACGACGCCGTACGGCGTCGACCCGCTGCCCGACGAGCCGACGCTCGGCGTGCACTACGACACGTCGTGGGCACGGCGCGAGCCGGCGCGGTACGCACGCGGTGCCGTCATCGAGTACGTCATGCGGCCGCTGGTCGAGGCGCTCGCGTCACCCGACGTACACGGCGCCGATCGCATCGAGGACGTCGAGGCGCCGGTCATCTTCGCCGCCAACCACCACTCGCATCTCGACACGCCGCTGCTCCTGACGACGCTCCCGGTGCGCTTCCGTCATCGCTGCGCCGTCGCCGCCGCCGCCGACTACTTCTTCGACTCGCGCGTGAAGGCGGCGATGTCGGCGTTCGCGATGTGCGCGATCCCGATCGAGCGCAACCGCATCTCGCGTCGGTCAGCCGACATGGCTGCCGAGCTGCTCGACGCCGGCTGGAACCTCGTGATCTTTCCCGAGGGCGGCCGATCACCGGACGGGTGGGGTCAGGACTTCCAGGGCGGTGCCGCGTACCTGTCCGAGCGGTGTGCCCGTCCGGTCGTGCCCGTGCACCTCGAGGGGAC